>JAYUUK010000145.1:0-15303 GCA_043754595.1 Roseiflexaceae bacterium
CCGCCGGTGCGCGAGGTGATGCGCTCGCGGCAGCGGGAGATCGGCGAGCGCGGGCGGGTGGTGATGGTCGGGCGCGACATCGGCAGCATCGTGATGCCCGACGCGCCGATCAAGATTTACCTCGACGCCACGGTGGACGAGCGCGCCAAACGCCGGGCGGCCGAGCTGCGGGCGCGCGGCGTCGACGCCGAGGAGCAGCAGATCCGCGACGAGATCGTTAGACGCGACGCGCTCGACCGCCACGTGTCATCCCCGGCCGACGACGCCGTGATCATCGTCTCCGATGGCCTATCGCCAGAGCAAGTCGCCGACGCTGTGCTGTCGCGCGTCCAGAAACGGTGAGCGATGCACTCCGAAGAGCTGCCGATCCAGCTCGATCCCGGCGAGGAGGTGATCTTCACCGGCAGGCGCCACTGGATCATCATCGTCAGAAATAGCCTCGGGCCGGGGATCGTCCTGCTGCTGGCGGGCGGGGCGGCGTTGCTGCGCGCCATCGGTCTGACGTTCTTCTCGCTCCGCTCCGAGGCCGCCGCCCCGATCACCGACCCGCTCAATCTGGTCCTGATCATCATCGCGGCGCTGCTGGTCTTCATCTGGAGCCGCGAGAGCAAGCCAAAAGACCCAAAGGCCAAAAAGAAGCCAGGCCCGTTCGGCAACCCGCGCTGGCTGCTGCTGGTGGTTGCCGCGCTGCTGGCGGTGATCGTCGGCTATCGGCTGCAGGGCGGTCTGATCGTAACCATCGACCCGAACAGCGCCACCCCGACCGACGCGCTCAACATCGCGCTGATGGTGATCGCGGCGATCGCGGCGATCGCGGTGATCTACCTGATCGACGAGTGGCACAACGATCTGATCATCGCCACCACCCGCCGCGTGCTCTACGATGAGGTCACGCTGTTCATCCGCCACCAGCAGCAGCAGATCTTGATCGAAGACATCCAGCAGATCAACACCCAGATCAATACCTATCCGGCGGTGGTCCTCGGCTATGGCATGATGACCTTCCGCACCTACAGTCCGCGCCCGCTCAAGTTTAATTTCGTCAACAACCCCAAGCGGCTCGAAGCGGCGGTGATGGGCGAGGTCGGCAAGCTGCGGCGGCAGCAGGGGCCGGAGCTGCTGCGGACGCTGATCGAGGACCAGGTGTTTGGCAAAAAGGGCGCGCCGCCGCGCAAGCCGACGATCCACATCGAACAGAGCCATGGGCTGCTGGCGCAGCTCTTCCCGCCCAACCCGTCCATCCAGGGCGAGACGATCGTCTGGCGGCCTGATGAGCTCTACATCCTGCTCCAGATGCTACGCGCCATCGGCTCGCTGCTTGGCGGGCTCATCGCCGTGACGCTGCTGGCGATGGGGGGCGTGCTCTCCGCCTGGCTGACGACGCTGCTGGCCGGCGCCGTGCTGCTGGTGTGCGGCGGGTGGGCGTGGTGGATTCGCGAGCGGCTGATCAACGATACCTACATCCTCACGCCGATGGGCATCGCCGATATCGACCGCGACCCATTCGGACCGGAGCGGGCGCGGCGGGCGCAGCTCAGCGCCATCCAGGATATCTCGTTCGATATCAGCTTCATCGAGTCGCTGCTTGGCTACGGCACGGTGGTAATCGAGACCGGCGGCGCGGCTGGCGGCAAGTTCACCTTCGACCACGTGCCAGACCCGCGCGGCGTGCAGGAGACGATCAACGACTACCTGGTCGAGTTTCGCAAGCGCGACCGCGAGCGACAGCTGCAGGACTCGCTCCAGCTGCTCAAGCAGTACGAGGAGGTCCAGCGCGCCCGCGGCGAGAAGCTCAGCCGCGCCGACCTGGAGGCGCTGGTGGCGGTACACGCCAGCTCGGCAGCGGCGCAGTACGTCGACGCGATGTTGCCAGACGCCGTCGAGCACGAGGTCCGCTCGACGGCGCAGGTGCTGGTCGCGCGGCTCGCCCGGGTCTTCGCCCGCGCCCGCCTCCCCTGACCGAGGCTGACGCTCGTTCCGCCGCCCTCTATCCGGCTCGTGCTCCCACGGGCTACGAAAGCGAACGCCGTGGCCGCACGCATTTTCGCCCCGCTCCTGCTACTGCTGGCGCTGCTGGCATCCACCACTCCCCACGCGCTGGCCCAAGCTCCGGCGATCACGCTCGCGGCGCGGGTCGGCTTCGAGGGCCAGTATCGCGGCGGCGAGTGGTTCCCGGTGACCGTCGATGTGACCAACGACGGGCCGGATCTGCGCGGCACGCTTGTCTGGCAGTTCTCGACGCTCAACGAGCCGCGCTTCGGCCGCGCCATCGAGCTCGCGCGCGGCGCGCGGCAGCGGCTGACGATCTACGCCTTCTCGCGCGGCTACGCCCGCAACGGCGAGGTGCGGATCGAGACCGCCGATGGACAGGTGGCGGCGCAGCTGGCGATATCCACCGAGCAGATCGACCGCCAGAACAGCGTGATCGGCGTGGTCGGCAGCGACCTCGGGCTGTACGGCACGCTCAAGGGGCTCAGGTGGCCGGGCCGCGACCGCGCCGTGGTTCTGCACTTCGGCCAGGAGGATCTGCCAGAGCGCGTCAGCTCGCTGCGCACCTTCGACACACTGTTCCTCGCCGATATCGACAGCGCGCGGCTGACCGAGGCCCAGCGCACGGCGCTGACGCTGTGGGTCAAGCTCGGCGGCCAGCTGGTGGTGGGCGGCGGGCTGGCCGGCGATGCCAACGCTGCGGCGCTCGCCGATCTGCTGCCGGCCACCCTCGCCCCCGCCCTCGGTCAGGGGGCGCTCGCCGGCCTGGCCGGGCTGGCGCCACAGGACGCAGACCCGCCGGCCGCCCAGGTGCCGCTCACCAGCGCCACCCCCCGCCCCGGCGCGCAGACCATCCCCGCCAGCGGTGAGCCACTGCTGTACGCCTGGCCAGTCGGGGCCGGCAACGTGATAGCGTCGCGGTTCGACCTGGCCGCCACCGCGCAGTGGGGCGGCAACCTTACACTCTGGCAGGCCGTGCTCGGCCCGGCCAGCGTCTACAGCCCGAGCGCCGTTGCCCGCACCGACCAGAGCAACCTGCTCGATGCGGTGCTCCAGCTGCCCAACCTCGGCCTGCCATCGCCGCTGCTGGTCTTCGCCTTCCTGTTCTGCTACATCGCCTGCGTTGGCCCGCTCAACTACCTGCTGCTCAGACGCATCGGGCGGCCAGAGTGGGCCTGGATCACCATCCCCGCCGCCGTCGCGCTGTTCTCCGCCGGGCTGTACGTCGGCGGCGCACTGCTGCGCGGCAACCAGACCCAGGTCAACCAGGCGGCGATCGTCCAGGCCAGCGAGGGCGATGCGCGCGGCCTGGCCACCTCGTTCGTCGGCATCTTCTCGCCGACCAGATCGGTCTATACCCTCGGCTTCGACGCCGACGCGCTGGTGACCCAGACCCGTGGCCTGGAGACGCTGGACTCGCGCGGCGGCACGGTGATCGCCAGCGACGACGCCACGCAGCTGCCCGATGTGGTGGTCAACATCGGCTCGATCTCCACGATGGTCAGCGAGCAGCCGGTGGATGTGACAGCGCAGGTCGCCAGCGAGCTGACGCTGACCGACGGGCTGCTGAGCGGCAGGCTGCGCAACACCGGCGGCCGCGATATCGAGGACGCCATGATCGTCAGTGGGACGACGTTCCAATCGATAGGGGCGGTGCGCGCCGGTGGCTCGGTCGATGTGTCATTCAACCAGAAGAGCGCGCCGCAGAGCTTCCCCTGGGGCGTGACGATCGCCGACAGCGGGCTGTTCAACCGCAGACAGATGCTGCAGTCGATCTTCGGCGATGACGCGCGGGGCGTGGGGCAGAACGGCGCTGCGGCCATGCGCGGCATCTACCTCGTCGGGTTCATCGCCGAGCCGGCCACCCGCGTCACCGTCAATGGCACCGCCGCCAAGCAGAGCGGCGTCACGCTCTACGCCATCCGCCTCAATGTCAACTGAGCAGCGCAAAGTGGGGGTCGGGGTTTGCACTGCGCGCCGTCGAAGGGGCGCAGCCCCCGAGATCCCCACGCTCCACTGTCAACGCTTCTAACTCGAGGTGCCCCGGTGGATGAAACACCCCATCTGATGCATGCGCTGCGGGCCGCGCTCGCCGCCGCCGCACTGCCGCCAGATGCGCCGCTGGTAGTCGCCGTCTCCGGCGGGCCGGACTCGCTGGCGCTGCTGCACGCGCTGGCGCTGCTCCGGCCGCACCACCGCCTCGCGCTCCACGTCGCCCACTTCGACCACACGCTGCGCGGCGAGCACTCAGCCGCCGACGCCAGCTTCGTGGCCGAGACCGCCGCCGCGCTCGGGCTGCCCCACACCATCGGCGGCGGCGATGTGCGGGCGCTGGCGCTGCGCGAGCGGCGCAACCTGAGCGCCGCCGCCCGCCAGGCGCGCTACGCCTTCCTCGCCGATGTGGCGGCGGCCATCGGCGCGCCGGCGATCGCCACCGGCCACACGGCAGACGATAGAGCCGAGACCCTGCTGCTCCACCTGCTGCGCGGCACCGGCAGCGATGGGCTCTCCGCGCTGCCATACGACGCGCCGCTGCCGAATATGCCATCGCTGCGGCTGTTGCGCCCGCTGCTCGGCGTGCTGCGCGCCGAGACCGCCGCCTTCTGCGCCGCCCACGGCCTGGCACCGCGCCACGACCCGAGCAACGACGATCGGCGCTACGCCCGCAGCCGCATCCGCCACGAGCTCGTGCCGCGCCTGAGCGAGTATAATCCGTCCATCGTCGCGGCGCTCGGGCAGACGGCGGCGCTGCTTGAGGCCGAGCACGATCTGATCGAGCGCGCGCTCGATGCCAGCTGGCCGGCGCTGGTGCTGGCCCACCCCGGCGGTCTGCTGGTGCAAATGGGCGTCTGGCGCGGGCTACACCTGGCGCTCAGACGCGCGGCGCTGCGGCGAGCGCACCGTTGGCTGGCGGCTGACGCCGAGCTCAGCTTCGCCCAGACCGAGGCGGCGCGCGAGCTGCTGGACTCAGGGCGTCAGGCGGCGCTGACCCTGGCGGGCGGCGTGACGCTGCGGCTCGATGGCGAGACCGCGCTGCTTGGCGCGCCGCCGCCGGTCGGCGGGCCGCAGATCGTCGGTCCGGCGGCGCTGGAGATCCCTGGCAGCGTGGCGCTCGCCGATGGCAGGTGGATCGCTGCGGCTCGCCGGTCGCGCGCCGGGCGCGGCGGGCCGGATCGGGCATTCCTGCGCGCCGATGCGCTAGCCGCCGCGCCCGGCGGTCTCAGCCTGCGCGCGCGCCAGCCGGGCGATCGATACCGTCAGGCCGGCGCGCCGGGGAGCCGCAGGCTCCAGGATATCCTGACCGACGCGCGGGTGCCGGCGGCGCTGCGCGACGGCTGGCCGGTGGTGCTGTGCGGCGCGCAGATCGCCTGGGTGCCGTGGGCGCGCCCGGCGCACGGGCTCGCCGCCGCCGATGGCGAGGAAGATGTCGTCGAGATCGAGATCGCTGGTACAGTCTAGCGATCCTCTGGGATAGGTAAACGCGCGAAGCGCATAGCGGGGTTGGGGGGCCGGGTACCCTCTGGGTGTCCCCGCGATTTCCCCCTTCCCTACTCCATCAGGTTTGCTGTACTTCTTCAATCAACGACGGAGAAGAGGAGACCATGCATAAAGATATTGAGACGGTGCTGCTGAGCGAGGCGGCCATCCACCAGCGGATCGGCGAGCTCGGGGCGCAGATCGAGGCCGCCTACGCGCCGATCGGGGATCTGCTGCTGGTGGGGGTGCTCAAGGGCTGCACCATGTTTATGATGGACCTGGCCCGCGCCGTCGATCTGCCGCTGGCGCTCGACTTCATCGCCGTCTCCAGCTACGGCAGCAGCACCGAGTCGTCCGGGGTGGTGCGGATGCTCAAAGACCTGGACACCGACATCGCCGGCAGACACGTCCTGATCGTCGAGGATATCATCGACAGCGGGCTGACGCTGGCCTACCTGCGCGAGCAACTGCTGCGGCGCAACCCCGCCAGCCTCAAGATCTGCGCGCTGCTCAACAAGCCCGATCGCCGTGAGGCCGATGTGACGGTGGACTACCTCGGGTTCGATATCCCAAACGCCTTTGTGGTGGGCTACGGGCTGGACTACGCCGAGAAGTACCGCAACCTGCCATATATCGGCGTGCTCAGACCGGAGATCTACAGCGGCCATTGACGATTGAAGATATCCGGCGTCGCCACCCGTCACCACCCGTCGCCCCGTCGTCCCGTCGTCCCGTCGTCTTGTCGTCCCGTCGTCCTGTCGTCCCCCCGCCCCGGCGCGTTGTATGGGCGAAGCAAGCGCATACGTCAATGGCGATATGAGCATCGATCCAGCGCGCTTCGCCCCTCCGTCGTCGCCCCGCGTTGCCCCGCGCCGCCCCTCCGTCGTCGCCCCCGCGTCGATCCGGCGCGCTTCGCTCCTACCCCTCCTCGTCGATCCGGCGCGCTTCGCCTCACGGCGTCAGGCTGCGCCGCTCCCACTCGGTGGCTCGCGCGTCGTGGTCCGTGCCCCAGGCCATGGTGCTCGCCACCGAGCCGAGCTCGCGGGCGATCTGCCGCGCCGCCAGGCCAAGCACCGATGCGAACGTCGGGTAGGCGATCTCCAGCTGCACTAGCCGCTCGACAGTGCTGTGGGCCTCCATCAGCGCCGCCGCCACATGCACGATCTCCACCGCCTGCTCACCCACCACGTGCGCGCCCAGGATGGCGTGGGTCTCGCGGTCTACTATCAGCTTGCACACCCCGTCGGTCCGCCCGTCGATCACGGCGCGGTCCAGGTCTGCGTACGGCACGGCGGCGGTCACCACATCGTACTGCTCGCGCGCCCGCGCCTCGCTCAGCCCGACGGTGCCATACTCCGGGTCGGTGAAGCCGCCGTTCGGCACCACCCGATGCTCATGGCGCAGCCGCCGCCCGAGCACCGCGTTCTGCGCCGCCGCCCGCGCCTCGTCGGTGGCGCCCTGCACCAGCATCATCCGCCCGGTTATGTCGCCTGCGGCGAAGATGTGCGGCTGCGAGCTGCGCAGCGTTGCGTCCACCATGATATAGCCGCGCTCGCTCGCCACGCCGGCCGCCTCCAGGTTGAGTCGGTCGGCGTTGCCGGGCCAGCCGACCGCCAGCACCACCGTATCCACCTCTAGCCGCACATCGCTCCCCGCCGCAGCGTAGACCAGCGTGACGCCAGCTTCGCCAGCGCGGCGCTCGATCGCACGCACGCCATCGATCCCGGCGCGCACCGCCATGCCGCGCCGCGCGAAGATCCGCGTCAGCTGCTCGGCGATGATCGCGTCGGCGTTGGCCAGGATGCGCGGCGCCAGCTCCAGCAGCGTCACCTCACAGCCGAAGGCGCGAAACACCGAGGCCAGCTGGCACCCAGTGGCCGACCCGCCGACGATCGCCAGCGAGCGCGGCAGATGGTCCAGCGTCCACACATCGCTGTGGCTGAGCGCTAGCTCCGCGCCTGGGATGCCGAGCTGGCGCGAGCGGCCGCCGGCGCAGATGATGATCTGCTCGCCGCGCAGTGCGCGCCCATCGGGCAGCGTCAGCGTGTGCGGGTCGCTGAAGCGCGCCTCGCCGACGCCGGCGTAGACCACCACCCCGACCGCGCCGAGATGGCTGATGAGATCTTTTTTCTGCTGTAGATCGGCGATGATCGCCCGCATGCGCTCCAGCAGCAGCGGGAAATCCACCTCCGGCCGCGCGCCCCGCAGCCCGTAGGCGGCGAACTGGTCGGCGTCGCGCACCAGCCGCGCCGCCTTGGCCAGCACCCGCGACGGCGCGCAGCCATCGTTGGTGCATGTGCCGCCCATCTCGCCGCGCTCGATCAGGGCCACCGACGCGCCGAGCTCCCGCGCCCGCAGCGCCGCCGTCACGCCCGCCGGGCCGCCGCCGATCACCAGGATATCGTAGCTGTCCATCTGGCCTCCCGCAACATATTCACAACATGTTCATGCTAGACTGTACCATACGGCATTTGAGCGAGGCAGCACGTCGATGATGACAGCACGCGCCACCAGCAGACATACCAGCGTCCACCTTTGTGTACGGCTGCTATGTCATTTTTGTTCTTGACGAAAGGAAGATCGTGATGACCGAGGACACCTACTTCGCCCAGACCGTTCCGCAGCAGTACGCCAGCGCGATGGCCGCCGTGAGCGACGACGTGGCGAGCCAGCCGCTGCTGACCATCACCTATGTGATCGACGGCGTGCGCCACGGGCTGCGGGCCGAGGGGCGCGAGCTCATCTACGTGGCTGGCGGCATCGACGCGAGCGACCTGACGGTCAGCATGAGCGGCGCCGCGCTACAGCAGGCGATCGCCCACGGTAGCAACGAGATGTTCATCGACTTCGTGCAGCGGCGCAAGGTCGCGGTCGTCAAAGGCATCAGGGGCAACGTGGCGCTCGATATGACCCAGGCCGATGGCGCGGCGTTCGAGGCGGCGATGCTGTTCAATGGGGCCGTGGAGCCGGCGGTGACGCTGCGCATGACCATGGCGGACTTTCAGGATACGATGAGCGGCAAGCTCAACGCCAACACCGCCTTCATGCTCGGCAAGCTCAAGTTCGACGGCAGCCTGCCGCTGCTGATGCAGATCGGCGCGCTCGGTGCGTAGCCCAGCGGCAGTTGACGCACCGGCGCGGGGGCCGGGGGGCGCAGCCCCCCGATCGCTGCCACGGAGTGCTGGCGCGGGGCCGGGGGGCCAAGCCACCCAGATCATCACTGATCACGCACCGGCGCGGGGCCGGGGGGCCGAGCCACCCGATCCTTACTACTATTTTTATGGCACGACGCGGCGCGTATGCGCCGCGTCGTGCCAAGAAAAGAGAATCTATGATCTCATTCACCCCGTCTGCGGAGCAGCAGCTAATCATCGAGACGGTGCGGCGCTTCGCCGCCGAGCGCATGCGCCCCGCCGCCCACGATGCGGACGAGGCCCGCGCCGTGCCGCCCGAGGTCATCGCAAAGGGCTGGGATCTCGGGCTGCTCCCATCGTCCATCCCCGAAGCCTACGGCGGCTTCGGCGAGCGCCACTCGGCCACCACCGGCGTACTCGCCGTCCAGGAGTTGGCCGCCGGCGACACCGCCGCCACCCTCCACCTGCTGACGCCCAACCTGTTCGCGCTGCCCATCCTGCACTGTGGCACAGAGGCGCAGAAGGCGCGCTGGCTGCCGCAGACCACCGAGGGCGGCTTCGCGCCCTACACTGCGGCGTTCTGCGAGCCGCACTGGGACTTCAACGCCGCCGCGATGCAGACCGCCGCCACCCGCGACGGCGACAGCTATGTGATCAGCGGGCACAAGGCCTACGTCCCGCTGGCCGAAAGCGCGCGCGCGCTGCTGGTCTACGCCAGCGACGCCGGGCAAACCCAGGCGTTCATCGTCGATGGCGCGGCGGCCGGGCTGAGCGTGCTGCCGCGCGAGAGCAACATGGGCGCGCGCGCGCTGGCCACCTACGAGCTGAAGTTTGACGAGGTGCGGGTGCCGGCCGAAGATCGGCTCGGCGGCGAGCAGGGGGCCGATATCGAGATGCTGCTGAGCCACAGCCGGGTCACGCTCGCCGCCATCGCCGCCGGGATGTCACGCGCCGCCTACGAGTACGCCAGACAGTATGCCCTCGGCCGCGAGGCGTTCGGCAAGCCGATCGCGCAGAACCAGGCCGTGGCATTCATGCTGGCTGAAATGGCGATCGAGGTCGATGCGATCGCCACGATGGCGCTGGAGGCCGCCTGGAAACTGGACGCCGCGAGCCCGGACGCCCACCGCAGCGCGGCGCTGGCCAAAATGTACGCCGACGAGGCGGCGCTGTTCGTCACCGACCGGGCGGTGCAGGTACTTGGCGGCCACGGCTACATCCGCGAGCACCCGGTGGAGCGCTGGCTGCGCGACGCGCGCGGCCTGCCGGTGTTCCTCGGCGTGGCGATGGCGTAATAAGGAGAATCCTATGATTGACTTCGAGCTGCCCTCCAACATCGTGCGTCAGGTGCAGTTCATCACTATGCTCGGCGAGCAGGTGATGCGCCCTGTGGCCCGCTACTACGACGACCACGAGCACGAGCATGCCTGGGACTATATCAATATGATCTGGCCGACCATCCGCGACCAGGGCGGGCGCTCGTTCTCGACCGACCCGGAAGAGAAGGCCAAGCTCGGCAAAGATGGCAAGCCGCGCCCCAAGATCGGCAACCTGGTGCTGGCCCACACCGTCGAGGCGCTCTCCTGGGGCGACGCCGGGCTCTACCTGTCCACGCCTGGCGGGGCGCTCGGCGGCGCGGCGGTGGACGCCACCGGCACGGCGGAGCAGAAGGAGCGCTTCCTCAAGCGCTTCGGCGAGGGCGAGCCGAAGTGGGCGGCGATGGCCATGACTGAGCCGCACGCCGGCTCCGATACCGCCAACATCCGCACCACGGCGCAGCTCTCCGATGATCGCGAGGAGTGGGTGCTCAACGGCGAGAAGATCTTTGTCACCGGCGGGCAGATGGCCGGCCAGGAGAGCGACGGCTTCATCGTCGTCTGGGCCACGGTGGACCCGAGCGCCGGCCGAGCTGGCATGAAGCCGTTCGTCGTCGAGGCTGGCACGCCGGGCATGACGATCGCCAAGCTGGAGAAGAAGCACGGCATCCGCGCCTCGGATACCGCCGCCGTGGTGCTACAGGACTGCCGCATCCCGTTCGATAACATCCTCGGCTCGCCCGATGTCCAGAGTAAGGATGGCGCGGGCAACAAGGGCTTCAAGGGTGCGATGCGGACCTTCGACGCCACCCGCCCGCTGGTGGCCGCCTCGGCTCTCGGCATCACCCGCGCCACGCTGGAGTTCACCGCCAGCTACCTCAAGGAGCGCGGCGTGCAGGTGCGCTACGGCGCGGCAGCCCACACCCTCAGCGCCGTCGAGCGCGACCTGATGCAGATGGAGGCGCAGCATCGCGCCGCCTGGCTGCTGGTGCTCAAGGCCGTCACCAAAATGGATGCCGGCGAGGACAACGCGCTCGAAGCCAGCATGTCGAAGGTCAAAGCCGGCGCGGTCGCCAACTTCGTGGCGCAGAAGGCCGTCGAGCTGCTCGGGCCAGAGGGATATTCGTGTAAACTGCTGGTGGAGAAATGGATGCGCGACGCCAGGATCAACGATATCTACGAGGGCACCGGCCAGATCAATCGGCTGATCGTCGCGAGACGTATCCTTGGATATTCGAGCAGAGAGCTGCGGTAGCCAGTAGCCAGTAGCTAGTAGCCAGCCATCATACGAGCTGCGGGCTTCAGCCCGCCGATGTGGATTAGGTAGGGCGCGCGATGTGCCCGGCCTTCGCGCCTTCGCGTGCTATCTGCCCGGCATCTGTGCCTATCTGTGGACGCCCGGCGGTACGGAGACCGGGTGGCGGAGCGCAGCGACCAGAATGAGGAGTCAACGATGTCTCAGATCAAAAAAGTCGCGGTGCTCGGCGCCGGCACCATGGGCGGCGGCATCGCGGCCCACTGCGCCAACGCCGGCCTCGACGTGGTGCTGCTCGATGTGGCACCGACCGCGCTGCTGCCCGATGAAGAGAAGCGCGGCCTGACACTGGAGAGCAAGGCGGTGCGCCAACGAATCGTCAGCGCCGGGCTGGACCGCGCCAAGAAATCGCGCCCCGCCTCGTTCTTCTCGCCGGAGCGGGCCGCGCGCGTCACCGTCGGCACGATCGACGACGACCTGGGGCTGATCGCCGACGCCGACTGGATCGTCGAGGTGATCGTCGAGCAACTCGCGCCCAAGCAGGCGCTGATGGCCCGCGTCGAGGCGCTGCGCAAGCCTGGCAGCGTCGTTTCCTCCAACACCTCAGGCATCCCGATCCACGCCATCGCCGATGGCCGCAGCGATGACTTCAGGCACCACTTCCTCGGCACCCACTTCTTCAACCCGCCGCGCTACCTCTATCTGCTGGAGGTCATTCCCACCGCCGACACCGACCCGGCCGTCGTCGCGGCGTTCCGCACCTTCGCCGAGGAGACGCTCGGCAAGGGCACTGTGCTGTGCAAAGACCGGCCGAACTTCATCGGCAACCGCATCTTCACCTACGCCGGCCAGGCGACGATGACCTACGCCCTTGAGCACGGCTACTCGGTCGAGGAGGTGGACGCGCTGACTGGCGAGCTGATCGGCAACCCGCGCACCGCGACGTTTCGCCTGGTCGATCTCGTCGGGCTCGACGTGATGCTGCACGTGACCCGCAACCTCTACGACGCGGTGCCGGAGGACGAGGAGCGGGAGATGTTCGTCATCCCGCCGCAGGTCGAGCAGCTGGCGGCGAACGGCTGGCTCGGCAACAAGCGCGGCGTCGGCTTCTACAAAGAGACCAAAGGTGCCGCCGGCAAGGAGTTCTGGCCGCTCAACCTGGCGACTATGACCCACGAGCCGCCGGCCAAGCCGCGCTTCCCGCTCGTCGGCAAAGCGCGCAAGATCGACGATCTGCGCGAGCGCTGGCGTTTCCTGATGGACAGCGCCGACGACGACCGCGCCGGGGTGTTTCTGCGCGAGACCACGCTGCGGACGCTGGCCTACGCAGCGCGGCGCATCCCCGAGATCGCCCAAGACCTGCGCGATGTGGACAACGCCATGCGCTGGGGTTTTGGGCAGACGCTCGGGCCGTTCGAGCTGTGGGACGCGCTCGGGGTGGCGAAGACGGCGGAGCGTATGCGCGAGCGCGGCATCGCCGTGGCACCGTGGGTCGATTCGATGCTGGCTGCCGACGCGAGTAGCTTCTACCGCTACGAAAACGGCCGCGCCACCGGCGTCTACGACCAGCCAGCTGGCGGGTACGTCGAGCTGCCGCAGCGTCCCAATGTGATCGTGCTGGACGATCTGCGGGCGCATGGCAAAGAGCTGGCGCGCAATCCATCGGCCAGCCTGCTCGATCTCGGCGACGGCGTGCTGTGCGTCGAGTTCCACTCGAAGGTCAACTCGATCGACCCGCTGATCATCGAAATGCTTGACACTGGCCTGACCACGCTCAACGGCGATGATCGCTGGCGGGCGATGGTGATCGGCAACCAGGCACAGGATTTCTGCGCCGGCGTCAACCTGGCGATTATCATGATGGCGGTGATGGGCGGGCAGCGCGAGCAGGCCGAGGTGATGGCGCGCGGCACCCAGAACGTCTTCATGCGGATCAGGCGCAGCCCAAAGCCGGTGGTGGCCGCGCCGTACGGCCGCGTCCTTGGCGGCGGCGTCGAGGTCTCGCTGGCCTGCGCGCGGCGGGTGGCGGCCGCCGAGACCTACATGGGCCTGGTCGAGATGGGCGTCGGGCTGATCCCAGGCTGGGGCGGGTGTAAAGAGTTCGTCAGGCGCCACGTCTCGCCGCCGGCCAGAGTCCCTGGTGCAGATGCGCTGCCATACCTGCAAAAAGCCTTCGAGACGATCGCGCTGGCCAAGGTCTCCGAGCTGGGGGCCGAGCAGGCGCGCGAGCTCGGCTACCTCATGGACGACGACCGGATCGTGATGAACAAGGAGCACCTGATCGCCGAGGCCAAGCGCGAGGCGCTCGCGCTGGTGGAGGCCGGCTATACCCCGCCGGAGGACGGCGACACCGTCTACGCCATCGGGCGGCGCGGCATCGCGGCGGTGCGCTCCATGCTACACGGCATGCGCGTCGGCGGCTATATCTCCGCCTACGACGAGGAGCTGGCCATCCACCTGGCCTACGCGATGTCTGGCGGCGACCTGACCAGCCCACAGTGGGTCTCAGAGCAATATATGCTGGACCTGGAGTATGAGGCCACGTCCAAACTTATCCTCCAGGAAAAGACCCAACAACGGATCATGCACATCCTGGAGACTGGCAAGCCGCTGCGAAACTAATGTGACTAGCGTTATGAATGTGGCGTGGGGACTGTGCGCGATGACGCGACGAGGTGGCAGAGTGGACATCGCACCGGCAGTGTAATGGACAATGCCGCCACGGGCGATGCCGCCACGCCCGCAAGATTGGCGAGGGTGGGGGTTGGGGCAGCACGACGGGGGCACCGTGTTGAGCGGTACTTTTAGGGGTTCGAAGGGGACTTCGTCCCATCGCGGGGTGTCCAGAGGGGCTGGCCCCTTTGGGCACGCGCAGCAGCCCACGCGCACGAAGTACGGGCAGCGCGGGAGCAAAAAACCGCACGAGGAGCAAAGAACATGAACGAAGCAGTAATTGTGGCGGCGGCGCGAACCGCTGTCGGCAAGGCTGGGCGTGGCACATTGCGCGGCGTCCACCCCGTCGAGCTGGCGGCCACCGCGATCCGCGGCGTGCTGGAGCGGGTGCCCGAGCTTGATCGTAAAACCATCGACGATGTGGTTATCGGGTGCGCCATGCCAGAGGCTGAGCAGGGGCTAAACCTGGCGCGGATCGCGCTGCTGCGCGCCGGGCTCCCGATCGAAGTGCCTGGTCAGACCGTCAACCGCTTCTGCTCGTCCGGCCTGCAGTCGATCGCCATCGCGGCGCAGCAGATCATGGCCGGCCAGGCCGATGTGGTGATCGCCGGCGGGGCCGAGAGCATGAGCCACGTGCCGATGTCCGGCTTCCATTATTCGCCAGACCCGGCCACCGCCGAGCTGACGCCCGATGTCTACCTCGGCATGGGGCTGACCGCCGAGAATGTGGCGAAGCGCTGGGAGGTCTCGCGCGAGGAGCAGGACGCGTTTGCGCTCAGGTCGCACCAGCGGGCGCTGGCGGCGATCGACGCCGGGCTTTTCAAAGACGAGATCGTCCCGATCGAGGTGGAGAATGTCTGGGTCGAGGCCGGCAAGCAGCGGCGCACGACGCTGGTGTTCGACACCGACGAGGGGCCGCGGCGCGAGACCTCGGCGGCGGCGCTGGCCAAGCTCAAGCCGGTGTTCGCGGTGGACGGCACGGTGACCGCCGGCAACGCATCGCAGACCAACGACGGCGCGGCCGCCGTGGTGGTGATGAGCCGCCAGCGCGCCGAGGCGCTGGGGCTGAAGCCATTGGCGCGCTTCGTATCATTTGCGGTGGCCGGCGTCGGCCCTGAGGTGATGGGTATCGGCCCGATCGCCGCCGTGCCGAAGGCGCTGAAGATGGCGGGGCTGAGCGTGAGCGACCTCGATTTGATCGAGCTAAACGAGGCGTTCGCGGCGCAGGCGCTGGCCGTCATCCGCACACTGGAGCTGGACGAGGCAAAGGTCAACGTCAACGGCGGGGCGATCGCGCTCGGCCACCCGCTCGGCTGCACCGGGGCCAAGCTGACGGTGCAGGTCCTGCACGAGCTGGCGCGGCGCGGCGGGCGCTACGGCCTGGTGACGATGTGTATCGGCGGGGGGATGGGCGCCGCCGGGATTTTTGAGCGCCTCGACGCCTGACGCTGCGCTGAGC
>JAYUUK010000146.1:0-15273 GCA_043754595.1 Roseiflexaceae bacterium
GCAGCACCGTGCCGATGGCGTCCAGCGGCGCGCGCACGGCGAACGTCTCCAGCATCTCATCGTCGATCAGCGCGCCCATCTCGCCCCACCGCTTGGCCGACGCCAGCCGCGAGAGCGCCTCGCCGGTATCCTCCCAGCCGTGCGCTGCCAGCACCGTCCGGTACGTCGGGGTGCTGGCGTAGAACGCGATCTGCTCGCGGGCGAAGGCCGCCGTCTGCTCGACAGCGGCATCGTTCGCCCCGGTGATCAGCAGGACGCTGCTGACCATGGTCACATCGCCGACGCCGCGCCCGCGCTCGGCCGCTCCGGCGGCGATCTGCGGCCGCAGCACATCGCGCAGATAGGCGGCGCTGTGGAACGGGTGGACGTGGAAGCCGTCGCAGCGCGCGCCGGCCAGCCGCGCTAGCCCCTCGTTGACCCCGGCGATATAGATCGGGATCTGCGGGTCAGCGATTGGGCCGGGGTTGAAGAACGGCGACATCAGCGTGTGCTGGTAGAACGGGCCGCGGTGATCGAGCTTGCCGCCGCTCTGCCAGCTGGCCCAGATCGCCCTGAGCGCGTCGATGTAGTCGGCGAGCTTGGCGACCGGCGGCTCCCAGGCCATGCCGAAGCGGCGCTCGATGTGGGCCTTGACCTGCGTGCCGAGGCCGAGGATGAAGCGCCCGCGCGAGAACGCCTGGAGGTCCCACGCGATCTGCGCCATCACCATCGGGCTGCGTGGGAAGGCGATGGCCACCGCCGTGCCAAGGGCGATGCGCTCGGTATGCTCGGCGGCGAGCATCAGCGGCAGCACGCTGTTATGTTGGGTCTCTGGCGTCCACAACGCCCCGAACCCCAGCGCCTCCGCCGCCTTTGCGGTGGCGCCGATCGCGCCGTATTTGGCCGCCGGGAGCGTCAGGTTCGCGTCGAGATGCATTAGATCGTGCCTTTGGTGCTCGGGATCGCATCGCCGAGCCGTGGGTCGAGCTGGGTGGCGGCATCGAGCGCGCGGCCAAACGCCTTGAACAGCGCCTCGACTTTATGGTGGTCGTTTTTGCCGTACATCACCTGGGCGTGGATATTGAGCCGGCCGTGAGTGGCGACGCTCTCGAACAGATGAAAGATCAGGTCGGTGCCGAGCTGCCCGACGCGCGGCGTGACGAATGTGGCGTCGAAGACGCAGTACGGCCGGCCGCCGAGATCGACGGCCACCAGCGCCAGCGCCTCATCCATCGGGACAAAGCTGTGGGCAGTGCGGACGATCCCGCGGCGCTCGCCGAGCGCCGCGCTCAGCGCCTGCCCGAGACAGATGCAGGTGTCTTCGGCAGTGTGATGCTCGTCGGTCTCCAGGTCGCCGCTCGCCGCCACATCGAGGTCGAACAGCCCGTGCTTGGCGAACAGCGTCAGCATATGGTCTAAAAAGCCAACGCCGGTGCTGACGCTGGCGCGGCCGCCGCCGTCCAGATCGAGCGTCAGCGTCACCTTCGTCTCGCCGGTGGTGCGGCTGATGGTCGCGCGCCGAAGATCCTGGGTCATATCGATAGCTCCCCGCTACTTGGGCCCGCCGCCGAGCATGCGCAGCGCCTCAAGGATCTGCGGGTCATCGTCCTCGGCGAAGCTCGTCCAGTCCAGATCGACGACGCTATCCGGCTCGATGCCGACGCCCTCCAGATTAGTCCCGTTCTGGAGCCGAAACCCCTCCTGCGCCAACCAGAGGCGCGAGCCATCGCTCAGATTATGGCCGTAGATCGTCTCGGTGTTGCCGGCCGAGCGCACCCCTACCACCTGCGCCTTTGCCTCGTGCTGGAGCACGGCGGTCAGCACCTCGGCGTAGGAGGCGGTATCACCATCGACGAGCACCACCAGCGGCAACCCGCGCAGGTCTGGCCCGGCCGGCGGCCCGACCACCAGTGGCCGGCTGGTCTTGCGGCCAAAGAAGACGCCCACCTGGCCGCGCGCGAAGTGACCGAGAATATCGCTCAGCACCTCGCCCCAGCCGCCGCGGTTGCCGCGCAGATCGATGATCAGCCCGCGCAGCGAACCAGACGCCACCAGATCGGTGAGCGCGCCGCTGACCTGCTCGCCCATATCATTGACCCACAGCGTCGGGATGGCGATGTAGCCGATATCGTCTGGGAAGCGGCGCGCGCTCGGCACGATATGCTCCACCACCTCCTGGCGCGTCAGCACCACATCGCGCAGCTTGCCGCCCGGCGTCTCCACCGTGAGCCGAACCCGCGACCCGGTCTCGCCCTGGAGGTTGCCATCGTCGAGGGCATACGGGTGGCCATCGACGCTCATCACCCGATCGCGCGGCAGCAGGCCGGCGCGCGCCGCCGGGCTCTCCGGGAAGACGAGCTGGATGAACCCGCCGCCGCTGCGCGGCACCACCAGCGCACCGATCCCAACCTCGGTCTCGCGGCCGCTGGTGCTAGCGTCCTCCTGCTGCGCGCCGTGCGGCGGGACGAAGCGCGAGTGCTGGTCGTTGAGCTCATCGATCAGGGCGCGCATGACATCGTAGAACGCCTCGCGGGTCGGCGCGGCCTCAACCTTGCGCTGATAGCTGGCGCGGATGCCCTGCCAGTCTATGCCGTGATAGTCTGGGTAGAGATACTCATCGTGCACGGTGCGCCAGACCTCATTGTAGATCGCCTGGCGGGTCTCGATCGGCAGCACGACGATCGGCGCGCTGGTCGGCTCGTCGATCGTGGCGGTGCTGACGATCGGCAGCGGCAGCGCCAGCGCGGCCGTGAACGTCGGCAGCAGTGTGGGGATCGGCGCGATCGATGTCCTGACCACCGGCGCGGCCGTTGGCGCAGTGCTGACCGGAGCGGCGGCGCAGCCATTGAGCAGCGCCGCAGCAGTCAGCAGCGCGATGCGCCGCGGCAGTGCGACGCGGGGGATGAGCGCGGCACTGCGCATCACGGTCCTTCCTGTATCGTAGCGAATGCTGCGGCCATCACCTCGCCGGCGAGCTTAGCGCCCTGGCTCGACCCCTCGCCGCCGCTTTCGAGCATCACGGCGACGGCGAAGCGCGGCTGCTCGACCGGCGCGATGGCGATGAACCAGGCGTGGGTGCGCGTCCCCACCCCGTGCTCGGCGGTCCCGGATTTCCCGCCGACGGCCACGCCTGGCACGGCGTCTGCGGCCTTGCCGAAGCCATAGACCACGCCAGCGCGCATGTCGCTGCGCATGGTCGCCGCCACCTGTGAGGACATCGCCCGGCGGATGGGGCGTGGCGAGTGGGGCAGCACCAGGCCGCCATCGGGGCGGGTCACGCGCTCGACGAGATACGGCTGCAACAGCACGCCATCGTTGGCGATCGAGGCCGCAATCATCGCCATCTGGAGCGGGGTCACCAGCATCTGCCCCTGGCCGTAGCCGGTGTCAGCCAGCGCCGGGCGCTGATTGAGGAACCCTGGGTCGACGTACAGCAGGCTCGGCTCGGTCGGCAGGTCGGGGAAGTTAGCGTAGGTCGTCGGCGCATCGCCCGGCCGGAAGACATCGAACTTCGCCGAGACATCGGCGAGCAGATCGGGCCCGAGGCGCATGGCATATTCGGCGAACGCGGTGTTGCACGAGTAGGCGTAGACCCGCTCCAGGGTGGTGGGATTGCCGGTAAGGTTGAACAGATTCGGCACGGCGTTGACCACTGGCGGCGCGCCGGCCTCGGTCTGGCGCTCGTTGGGGCAGTCGATCTGGTCTGGCCGCCCCTCGGCGGGGTGCTCCAGCGCCCCGATCGCCGTGACCGTCTTCCACGTCGAGCCGGGCGGGTAGCGACCCTGCGTCGGCCGGTTGATCAGCGGCTGGCCGGCCACATCGCTGTTGATCGAAGCCCAGTAGGCGCTGACCCGCCCGTTCTCCATCTCCGAGTCCACGTCTGGGTTGGTTGCCAGGCCGCGCGGGTCGAAGCCGGGGTGGCTGACCATCGCCAGCACCGCGCCGGTGCGCGGGTCCAGCACGATTGCCGAGCCCGGCCGGTCGCCGAGCAGCGCGGTGACGGCGTCCTGCAGGTCGGCATCGATGGTGAGGTGGAGGTCATCGCCGATCCGCGGCCGGCCGATCAAAGTATTCTGAATGTTGGCAAATGTATCGCTCTCGCCGGTCAGGTAGCTGTCGTAGGTGGACTCGAGCGCCGACTGGCCGTAGCGGTTGCTGTAGAACCCAACGATATTGCTCAGCGATGTAGGGCGGTAGATATCGGCGTATGGGTAGGTCCGCATCGTCAGGCCGCCGACGCCGACGCGGGTGTCCACCAGCAGTGTGCCTTTCCGGTCATAGATCTTGCCGCGCTGGATCTTCATCGCGTCGATCACTCGCCTGACGTTGCTGGTGGTCTGGCCGGTTTGCTCGTTGGTATAGACGCTGTTGGCGATCTCGCTGGCGCGCACGAACTGCTGGCGCATCAGCTGGAGCGACAGCAGCACGAAGCCAATGGCGAGCAGCACGCCAAGGTTACGCACGCTGCGCTGGGTGCTGGCGGCGAGCGGGTGAACCGAGAGATGGGCGGCGAGCAGCAGCAGCGGCGCGGCGGCCCACACCGCAGCGAGCCAGAGCGAGTCGTGCTCGATCGGCTGGATCATGCCAAAAATGATCACCAGGATCGCCGCGCCGAGCGCGATCAGACGGGCAGTGTTGCGCATGAAGTATTACTCAAGGGGCATAGTGGCGCGCACGGTGACGCCGCCGCCTTCGGTTTCGAAGACATCGAGCCGGCCGCCGAATTCGGAGAGGCGGTACTGCATTGCTCTGAGCGCGTGCAGCCCCGGCCGCTCGTAGGTGCCATCGAGCAGCCCGACGCCGTCATCCTGGACGAGCAGCGCCACCGAGAAGGCATCGTAGCGCAGCGTGATCGTCACGTGTCTGGCGCTGGCGTGCTGCCGGATATTGAGCAGCGCCTCCTGCGAGAGCCTGATGAGCAGCTCGCGATGGACGCGGTTGACGGACTGGCTGCGGCCGAGCAGCGTCACGCGGGCGGCGATGTGGGTGTTGTGGGTGAAGCGCACGCTCAGCTCATTGAGCGCCGACGATAGCTCGGCGTCAGCCGCGGCGAGCGGGACGAACATCTCGCGCCGCAGCTCCTCGACGCCGTGCTCGGTGGTGCGGGTTCTGGTGAGCTGGGTGGCGAGCATGAGATCGGTGGGCGGGCGTTTGGCTCGATCGCTCTCGCGCCGTATCAGGTCGGAGCGCGGCGGCTCGGGGCGCGGCGGCTCGGGGCGCAGCGGCTCGGGGCGCAGCAGCTCGGCCGGGCGCTGCCGCGTGCGGCGGGCGACGAGGTCGCGCACGCGCTCGACGAGGGCGGGGATCGCGCTGCCGATCAGCGGCGGCGCGATGATCGATGCGCCGAGCAGCAGCAGGTCGATCGGGTTGCCGCTGAGTCGCTCCGAGGCCGGCGTCCCCGCCATCATCAGCGCCGCCTGGTCCATCGTCACAAACGTCAGCCCGGCCATCAGCCCGCCACCCCAGCGCAGCAGCAGCCCTGGAGCGATCAGGCTGGCGTAGGCATATGGCAGAAATGGGCTCTGCCAGCCGCCGCTCTGGATCAAAATGACGACCATCACGATGATGTCTATGGCGAGCCAGGCCGGGTTGCGCTGGACGAAGCTGAGGTAGGGGCGGGCGAAGATCGTCAGCAGCAGGTTGAGCCCCCCAGCGATCAACAGCACCAACCCCTGGATCCCCATGATCTGCTGGGTGACGAGCAGCCAGCTCCCGACCACGCCCCACGACAGCCAGCGATACGCGATGAGCAGCACACGATCGTCGAGCCATGGATGTAATTGCGGGCGTCTCACGCTCACGGCGTACCTCTGTGGCTGACAGCGCGGGTCCAGCGTCGCGACATGTGCGCAGAATGATCCAGATCATTATACCGCAACTCAGCTCGAATGGTAGCGCTGCGGCCGGCCTACTCTATCCTCCGCGCACGGGCGCTGCGCAGTTGACGCCGCATTGGAGACGTGCTACCGTAGCGCATCTATGCGAACGAGTATCTGGCTGGTGCGCCACGGGCAGACGCAGCTCAACCGCGAGCGGCGCTACCAGGGCGCGCTCGATAGCCCGCTGACGGAGTACGGCGCGCTCCAGGCCGCGGCGCTAGCCGCGCGGCTGCGGCGCACGCCGTTCACCGAGGCGGCAGTCAGCCCGAGCGGGCGGGCGCGGGCCACTGCCGATGCGCTGCTGGCCGGCCGCAGCGTCGCGCGCCGCGAGGATGTGCGCTGGGCCGAGACCCGCCACGGCCGCTGGGAGGGTATGACCTATGACGAGGTGCGCCGCAGCTTCCCCGACGAGGCGGTGGCGCGCTTCGCTGACGTCCTCGATGGGCGACCGCTCGGCGGCGAGAGTCTGGCCGAGGTGAACCGGCGGGTGATGGACGCATGGCGCGAGATTCTCGCGTCGCCCCCCGGCGGCCGCCTGCTGATCGTCACCCACGCCACACCGATCCAGTTGGCGCTGTGCAGCCTCGGCGGGCTCTCGCCGGCGCTCCACTGGCGCTGGCGCGTCGACCTGGCTAGCCTGACGGTCATCGATGTGTTTGGCACCAGCCCGATAGTGCGGCTCGTCAACGAGACGGTCAAGCTATCGCCGGCGAGCGGCCGATCGTAGCCAGCCTACAATCTACACCCCGCTACGAGAGAGACGATGATACACGTAGTTGCCCCAGACACACGCGCCGCCGCGGCCGCCCAGCACCGGCTCGACCGTCTGACGAAGCCGCCGGGCAGCCTCGGCCGCCTCGAAGATCTGGCAGTGCAGCTTGCCGCCACCCAGGCGAGGCCGCTGCCGCAGATCGCCCACCCGGTGGTGTTGCTCGCGGCGGCCGATCACGGCGTGGCCGCCGAGGGCGTGAGCCCGTACCCGCAGGCCGTGACCGGGCAGATGGTGCTGAACTTCCTGGCCGGCGGCGCGGCGATCAACGCGCTGGCGGCGAGCGTCGGCGCTGCGCTGCGGATCGTCGACGCCGGTATGATCGCAGATCTGCCGGGCGACCCGCGGCTGCTGCGGGCGGCCCTGCGCCGTGGGACGGGCAATCTGTACCGCGAGCCGGCTATGACCCGCGGCGAGGCGGCGGCGATGCTGCGCGCAGGGATGGCGATCGTCGCCGGGATCGAGCAGCTCGACCTGCTGGCGATCGGCGAGATGGGGATCGGCAACTCGACGTCCGCCGCCTGCCTGACTTGCGTCTTCGCCGGGGCGACCCCCGAGCAGGCCACCGGCCGCGGCACCGGGCTGGACGACGCTGGGCTGGCGCGCAAGCGGGCGGTGGTGGCCGGCGCGCTTAAGCGCGCCGGGGCACGCGCATCGGACCCGCTCGGGGCGCTCGCCGAGCTCGGCGGGCTTGAGATCGCGCTGCTGGCCGGCGCGCTGATCGGCGCTGCTGGCCGGCGCGTCCCGCTGCTGCTCGATGGCTACATCGCCACCGCTGCGGCGCTGGCCGCCGACGCGCTTGAGCCGGGGCTGCGCGTCCATATGATCGCTGCACACCGCTCGGCCGAGCCTGGCCACGCGCTCGCGCTGGCACACCTCGGCCTCCGCCCGCTGCTCGAACTCGATATGCGGCTCGGCGAGGGCAGCGGCGCGGCGCTCGCCATCCCGATCGTGCGCGCCGCCTGCGCCGTGCTCAGCGAGATGGCGACCTTCGATGAGGCGGGGGTGGATCAGAAGCCAGAAGCAAGGAGCGAGGAGCAAGGAGCGAGGAGCCAGACGTGACGGGTGGATCGTAGGGGCGAAGCGCGCGAGTATCGACGTGGATCGTAGGGGCGAAGCGCGCGAGTATCGACTCTGGGACGGTCATGCATGTGTGCGCTTGCTTCGCCCATACAGACGCGAAGCACGTAGCCAGAAGCGAGTAGCCAGAAGCACGTAGCGAGTAGCCAGAAGCGAGTGGCGACAAGACGAGGTGCCGAGATTGCGTTGTGCCTATTCGTGGAGATTGGCGGAGATGAGCGGATCATATGGTGCGGTTTGCCCGGTCTCTGTGGCTATCTATGGACACGCTGCCCGGTAGATCGAGGAGCGTATCATGACGCCGCTCGACTTCATGCAAATTCAGGCCGCGACGCTGTTCAAGCTGGACGCGCGCGGGCGCATCCTGGCGATCAACGAGCAGGGCGCGCCAGACCCACCGCGCCTGTTCCTTGGGCGGACGGCCGCTGGCCACGTGCTCCACCTTCGTCACGATCTGTCGGGCGAGCTGGCGGCCGAGCTTGAGGCGATCGCGCTGGCCGAGCCGCTCAGCGCCGACCTGGAGCCGGAGCCGGCCTGCCTCGCCGCCCTGGTCGCCGCGCTCGAGCGCCACGCGCCGGTGACGCAGCGCTACCGCGGCCCGGCGTTCTTCTTCCCGGAGCAGATCGCCGCGCTGCATGGCGTGACGCCGATCGATGCTGACAATGCTACTCTGGTGCGCGATGGCTTCGGCGCGACGCTGCCGCTGAACCCTGCCATCGCGCCGGTGCTGGCGGCGGTCCAAGATGCTATGGCCGTGGCGGTGTGCTTCTCCTCGCGGCGCACCGCCACTGCATGCGAGGCGGGGCTTGAGGTGCTGCCAAACTACCGCAGACGCGGCTATGCGCTGCGAGTCACGGCGGCCTGGGCGCTCGCGGTGCGCGCCGACGGACGGCTGCCGCTCTACAGCACCGAGTGGGAGAACGTGGCGTCGCGCGGTGTGGCGCGCGGGCTCGGGCTGACGCTCTACGGCGACGATCTGGATCTGTGGTGAGCATTCGGAGACACGGGGCGCGGCGAGGAGCGAGGAGCAAGGAGCAAGGAGCCAGACGTGACGGGGTGAATCGTAGGGGCGAAGCGCGAGTATCGACTCTGGGACGGTCAAGCATGTGTGCGCTTGCTTCGTCCACACAGACGTGAAGCAAGCGACCAAAGGAACCATAGTATGGCAGATGATCGACACAACCCGCTGCTCGGTCTCGGCGAGGCATTGCGTTTTCTGACGCAGATCCCGGTACCGTGGCTGCCGCCCATGTCCGAGGAGGGTGTCGGCAAGGCGCTGCCGTGGTTCCCTGCGGCTGGCCTGTCAATCGGCGCGGTCGGCGCGGTCGTCGGGTGGGCGGCGCTGCACCTGTGGGGGCCGTGGGTGGCGGCGGCGGCCGTGGTGGTGGCCTGGGGCGTGGTCACCGCCGGGCTGCACCTCGACGGGCTAAGCGACACGTTCGACGCGGTGATGAGCTGGCGACCGCCCGAGCGCAAGCTGGAGATCATGAAAGACAGCCGGATCGGCGCGATGGGCGCGCTGGCGCTGGCCGCCGTGCTGCTGCTCAAAGTCGTGCTGCTCGGCGCGCGCCCCGATCTGCTCATCCCCGCGGCGCTGCTCGCCCCGGTGCTCGGGCGCTGGGCCGATGTCTACGGCATCGTGCGCTTCCCGCCGGCCCGCGATGGCGGTCTGGGCAAGAGCTTTCAGTCGCTGCTCCGTCCGACGGACTTCCCGTTCGCCACGGTCTGCATGCTGGCGGCGGCGGCGGTCATCGGCGGGCAGCGCGGGCTCATCGCCGCAGCGCTGGTCTGGGGCGTCAGCGAGTTTCTCGGGCGGCGCTGGACCAGCGAGCTCGGCGGGCTCACCGGCGATACTTACGGCGCGCTCTCCGAGATCGGCGAGATCGTGACCATCGCCACGCTCACGGCGCTGATACTGTAAATCTGCGCTTTTTTGGCCTGCGGCAGCGCAGCAGCAGAAAATAGCTTCCACGGGGCGTAGCGCGATAACCCTTTTGATGTCTATATACGATATGCCGCTAACATTTGACATAATTCATCGGGACGACACCAGCCGCGCCAGGGTCGGGCTGATCCAGACCGCCCACGGCCCGATCGAGACCCCGGTGTTCATGCCGGTCGGGACCCGCGGCACGGTGAAGTCGCTGACTCCGCGCGAGGTGGCAGACGCCGGGGCGCAGATTATCCTCGGCAACACTTACCATCTCTACCTCCAGCCTGGCCACGAGCTGATCGCGCGCCACGGCGGGCTCCATGGCTTCAGCGGCTGGCAAGGCCCGATCCTCACCGATAGCGGCGGCTTCCAGGTCTTCTCGCTGGTCTACGGTGGCATCGCCGACGAGGTTAAGGGCCGCCGCCCGACGCAGCAGATCCAGCCGGGGATGGTCAAGATCACCGACGACGGCGTGATATTCAAAAGCTACCTCGACGGCTCGTTCCACCACTTCACCCCCGAGCGCAGCATCGAGATCCAAAAAGGCATCGGGGCCGATATCATCCTGTGCTTCGACGAGCTGCCGCCATTCCACACCGGCTACGACTACACCGCCCGCTCGCTCGACGTCACCCACCGCTGGGAGCGCCGCTGCCTCGATTTTCACCAGCGCACGCTGCACGGCGATGGGCTGACTTTCGCGCAGCCAAACCCCGACCAGAACCTGTTTGGCATCGTCCACGGCGGCGTCTGGCCCGATCTGCGCCGCGCCTCGGCTGAGTACCTGCGCGAGCTGCCATTCGACGGCATCTGCATCGGTGGGTCGCTGGGGGCCAATAAGCCGCAGATCTATGAGGTGGTGGATATGACCGTGCCGTACCTGCCGGACCGCTGGCCGCGCCACCTGCTCGGCATCGGCGATGTGGACGACCTGCTCGAATGCGTCGAGCGCGGCATCGATATGTTCGACTGCGTCTCGCCCACCCGGCTCGGGCGGCACGGCACCGCGTTGGTCAAAGATGCCAGCCGGCGCTTCAGGCTCAACGTGACCAACGCTGCCTGCCGCGACAGCGATGCGCCGCTGGACGCGCAGTGCCCGTGCGACACCTGCCGCTACCACTCGCGGGCCTACATCCACCACCTGTTCAAGGCCAAGGAGATCCTGGGCATCAGGCTCGTCAGCCTGCACAACATTGCCTTCCTGATCGACCTGATGGCCAAGACCAGGGCCGCGATCCGCGATGGTCGCTTCGCCGCCCTCAAAGCCGAGTGGTTATCCCTATGACTCAGATCGCGGCCTTTCCCAAGTGCTACATGGATGAGCTGTGCGTCGCGCGCACGATGACGCTGTTCGATTGGATCGAGCTCGCCGCCGGCCTCGGCGTCGATGGCCTGGAGCTCTACCCCGGCTTCTTCGCCAGCTTCGAGCCCGACTACCTGGCGCGGGTCAAGGCGGCCATGGCGCGGCACGGCCTGGCGATGCCGATGCTGTGCTCCTCACCAGATTTCACCCAGCCCGATGAGCCCGCCCGCGCCGCCGAGGTCGCGCGCATGCGCCAGCTGATCGATGTGGTGGCGTTCTTCGACTGCCCCGGCCGCCGTACCTGCCGCGTGCTCTCCGGGCAGTGCCGCCCCGAGTTGAGCGACGATGCCGGGCTGGCGCTGGTGGTGGCTTCGATCCGCGAGTTGCTGACATACGCTGCGGCGCGCGGCGTGACGCTGGCGCTGGAGAACCACTACAAGGACAACTACTGGGTCCACCCCGAGTTCGCGCAGCACATGCCGCTGTTCGTCAGGCTGGTCGAAGCGATCGACTCGCCGTGGTTCGGCGTCAACTACGACCCATCCAACGCCATCCTAGCCGGCGACGACCCGCTGGCGCTGCTCGATGCGGTGGCGCACCGGGTGGTTAGCATGCACGCGTCTGACCGGCGGCTGCGCCCTGGGGCGACGCTCGACGACCTGCGGGCGCAGGAGCACAGCCTCGGCTACGCCAGCATCCTGGAGCACGGCGAGATCGGCACCGGCATGATCGACTACGGCGCGATCGTGGCGCGGCTGCGGGCGGCCGGCTTCGATGGGTGGGTTTCGATCGAGGATGGGATGGGCGGGCTGGACGAACTGGCGCGCTCGGTGGCGTTCGTCCGCCGCGCCTTTAGCTGAGGGCTCATACAAGAGCGAGAACCGACCGCATCTGTTCATGGGCGTGGATATTTGCCAATATTCGCGTCCATGAGCGGATAAAATGACATCGCACGAGCCCTCGTGTTCGGCTGAGCTGGAATTGACAACGGCGCGCGGCTGATCGACCATGGGCGCGCACCTTCACCACTGCCGCAGAGGTTCGCCATGCCCAGCTACGCCGCCGCCCTGGAGTACATCCACGGCTACTGGCCGCGCATCATCCGCCACCAGCCGGAGGACAGCGGTACGCTGATCGGGCTGCCGCGCCCATACCTGGTGCCGGGCGATGACTCGGCGATGTTCCAGGAGATGTACTACTGGGACTCGTTCTTCATCGCGCTCGGCGTAGTCGGGACGCCCCACGCGCAGCTCGTCGTGGACATGGCCGAGAATATGGCGCACCTGATCGAGCGCTTCGGCCTGATCCCCAACGCCTCGCGCTTCTACTTCCTCTCGCGCTCGCAGCCGCCATTCTTCACCCAGATGGTCCGCCTGGCATTTGGCGTCAAGCGCGCCAGGGGCGATGCGGACAGCGGCGCGTGGCTGGAGCGCATGGCCGGGCTGGCGGCGCGCGAGCACGATACCGTCTGGCTCGGCACGGCGCAGCCGCACCACCGCACGGTCCATGATGGCCTGGCGCGCTATTTTGATATCAACTTTCTGGATGTTCTCGCCGCGTGCGAGTCTGGCTGGGATCACTCGACCCGCTGCGCTGACCGTTGGCTCGATCATCTACCGGCCGACCTCAACAGCATCCTGGTGCAGTGTGAGCGCGATCTGGCCTGGTTCACGCACGAGCTTGGCCACACAGACGAGGCGGCGCGCTGGGAGGCGGCGGCCGAGGCGCGCGCCGCGACGATTCGGCGGCTGCTGTGGGACGAGGCGCGCGGGCTGTTCTTCGACTACGACTACCGCAACCTGCGGCAGCACCCCGACCCATCGCTTGCCGGGTTCTACCCGCTGTGGGCCGGCGTGGCCACCCAGGAGCAGGCCGAGCAGATCGTGCGCCGGTGGCTGCCGCGCTTTCTGCGCCGGGGCGGGCTGCTGACCACGCTGCGGCGCAGGGCTGGGCGACAGTGGGCTGCGCCGAACGGCTGGGCGCCGCTCCAGTGGATCGTGGCCGGCGGGCTGGAGCGCTACGGCTACGCCGCCGAGGCCGAGCGGGTGATGCGCCGCTGGTGCGACGGCTGCGCCGAGGTGTACGGGCAGACTGGCGCGCTGTGGGAGAAGTACAACGTGGTGACGCGCGGCGGGCGGGAGGAGGAAGGGCTGTACGGCTCGGTGCCTGGGTTCGGCTGGAGTAACGGCGTCTTCGTCGATTTTGCCCGGCGACTGGGGGATGCGTGAGCCCCGCGCGGCGGGCGGCGAGCATCTTCGGTGTGGCGGCGCTGCTGCTGACGCTGGCGTGCGTCGCCGCTGCGTTGGCCTCGCCGATGGGCCTGGTGCCGCAGCTCACCGCCGCTGAGGCCCGCTGGCGCGCCACCGGCGTGACCCACTACCGCATGACGGTGCGCTGGACCTACGGCTCGATCGTGGTCGGGCCGTGGCAGATCGAGGTGCGCGACGAGCAGGTGATCGCTGGCGACGATCTGGAGCGCAAGCGGCCGCTGACCCGCTCTGATCGCAAGCTGGCGCAGCTAAATCTGCCGATCGCCAGGCTGTTCGCAAGCGTGCGCGACGAAGTGACGCCATCGATCGGCAAGCCGCCGGCCTCGATCTTGGCCAGCCACCTGAGCGGGACGCCGATCCACGCCGCGCTTGACCGCTGCGCGGCGCGGCTGCCATCGGTGGTGTACGACGCGCGACTGAGCTACCCGCGCGGCATCACCGTCTACGGCTCGCCGTGCTACCGCGCCAGCGAGTGGACGGTGCAGGTGCTCGATTTCGTCGTACTGCCGAGCTGATGACCGCGCTCACGTCGCACGCATCGCCCAGCTCCTCGGACGCTTGCGATGCGCGCTTCTACTGGCTACTACCGTTAGCCGAAGCGGCCCGAGATATAATCCTCGGTGCGCTTCTCCTTTGGGTTGGTGAACAGCTGGTCGGTCGGGCTGTACTCGATCAGCTCGCCGGCGCGGTTCTCGCGGTTCATCAGCATAAATGCCGTGCGGTCGGAGACGCGCGCCGCCTGCTGCATGTTGTGGGTCACGATGATGATCGTGTACTTATCGCGCAGCTCGCCGATGAGATCCTCGATCCGCATCGTGGCGATCGGGTCGAGCGCCGAGCACGGCTCGTCCATCAGGATGACCTCGGGATCCACCGCGATGGTGCGGGCAATGCACAGCCGCTGCTGCTGCCCGCCGGAGAGCGCCGCCCCGGACGCTTTGTAGAGCCGATCCTTCACTTCGTCCCATAGCGCGGCACGCTTGAGCGCCCACTCGACTTTCTCGTCCATCCGGCGCTTATCGCGCATGCCGGCCACCCGCATGCCATACGCCACATTCTCATAGATCGATTTGGCAAACGGATTTGGCCGCTGGAACACCATCCCGACGCGCCTGCGCAGCATGATCGGGTCGAGGTCGCCATAAATATTCGCGCCGTCCAGCAGCAGCTTGCCCGTGCCCCGCGCGCCGGGCGTCCGGTCGTGCATGCGGTTGATGGCTCGTAGCAACGTGCTCTTGCCACAGCCAGACGGCCCAATAATGGCCGTCACCTGGTACTGTGGCATCGCCAGGCTAACATCGCTGAGCGCCTTGAACGCGCCGTAGTGGAAGTCGAAGCCCTGCGCCTCGACCTTGGTGTGCGCCGCGTCGGTCACGGCCCTGGACTGCGCTCGCTCCTGCGCCGTGCCCGCCAGGCTTGAGATGATCGTCGCCTCTGCCATGGCTAGCCAACCTTCCCGCTGATGTACGACTCGGTCCGCTTATCCTGCGGCGCCGTGAAGATCTGCCGCGTCGGATTATACTCCACCAGCACGCCGATCGGGATCTCGCCGCTGTCGCGCTCGACCATGAAGACCGCCGTCTTATCCGAGACCCGCGCCGCCTGCTGCATGTTGTGGGTCACAATCACCAGCGTGAAGTGCTTCTTGAGATCGAGCAGCAGCTCCTCGATCTTGAGCGTGGCGATCGGGTCGAGCGCCGAGCACGGCTCGTCGAACAAGATGACCTCGGGGGCCACGGCCAGCGTGCGCGCGATGCTGAGCCGCTGCTGCTGCCCGCCGGAGAGCGCCATGCCGGCGTTGTCCAGCTTGTCCTTCACCTCGTCCCACAGGGCAGCGCCGCGCAGCGCCTGCTCGACGATCTCATCGAGCTCGTTCTTGCGCTTGACGCCGCCGAGCTGCGGCCCGATCGCGACGTTTTCGTAGATGCTGCGGGTGCGCAGCGCGATCGGCTGCTGGAAGACCATGCCGATCCGGCGGCGCACCAGCCCAGCGTCGATCTTCGGGTCGTAGATATCCTCGCCGTCCAGCGTGACGGTGCCCTCGGCGCGGGCGTTGAGTA
>JAYUUK010000147.1:0-15272 GCA_043754595.1 Roseiflexaceae bacterium
GGACGTAGCGCGGCGGGGCTGTGATGCGCTACCTCAGCCCGCTACTGCTGATCGGCGCGCTGATCGCCGGGGCGGCCTGGCACTATGGTGCGCTCGCGCGGCAGCACATCGATATCGGCGATGGGCTCGACGATGGGGCTGCGCTGTACTTCAACGCGCCCGAGCGCAGCGCCGATGGGGCGATGACATTTCGCTGGACCCAGCCGCGCAGCGAGATTCACCTCGCCGCGCCGCCGGCCGCGACCCGCGCCGCGCTGACGCTCCGCGCCTTCCCGCCGCCAGCGCCAGCGCCGCCGACAGTCGCGGTCACGGTAGATGGGGCGACGGCCAGGTTTCGGCTCGAACCGGAGGCCAGGGTCTACCGGCTGCTGATCGCCGCGCCGGAGCGCCCCGAGCTGGTCGTGGTGCTGACGGCGCCGGGCGCGCCGCTGGCAGGCGACCGGCGCGCGATCGGCTTCGGGCTGGACTGGGTCGGGCTGACCGCAGTGGACGCGCCATCGCTGGCGGGGCTGGCCCAGACCGAGCGGCGCTCGCCCGAGCTGCCGCTGGCGCTGCTATCGCTGGCGTGCGCCGCCGCGCTGCTCGGCGGGAGGCGGCAGCTGTGGGGGCTGGCGGCACCTGGCGCGCTTGGCGCGCTGGCGCTGATCGGCGGGATCGTGCCGGGCGCGGCGCTGCGTCTGCTGCCATATCTGACGCTGCTGGGGTTTGGCAGCGCGGCGGCTCTAGCGGCCGTGGCCGGGCTGCGCCGCGCTGCGCTGCTGCCGACGGACGACCGGGGCGGCATGCGCTGGATCGTCGCAGTCTTCGCTGTCGCGCTGGCGCTGACCTTCGTGCCGACGATGCGCGACGACGGGATGCGCTACTACGCCTACCTGCGCTCGCTGACGATCGACGGCGACCTGTCGTTCGCCGATGAGTTCGCCGCGCTCGACCCGCACTTCGACCCGGCCAAGCTGCCGCCGACCGCGACCGGGATGCTGCCGAACAACGCCTCGGTCGGGCCGGCGCTCGCCTGGGCACCGCTGTACGGTCTGGCGCACCTGGCCGCGCTCGGCAGCTGGCGCACTGATTCGCCGTGGCCAGCCGACGGCTACAGCCAGCCGTACATCGTGCTGGTCTGCTTCGGCAGCGCGCTCGCCGGCGTGCTGACACTGATCGGCTGCTACCGGATCGTCAGGCGCTGGGTCGGCCCCGGCACCGCGACGCTGACGGCGCTGGCGCTGCTGTTCGGCTCGAACCTGTTGTACTACACGATGCGGCAGGGCGACTTCGCCCATGCGATCTCGGCGGCGAGCGCGACGTTGTTCGTCCTGGCGTGGCTGCGGCTGGAGGAGCGCCCATCGCTCGGGCGCTGGGCGGCGCTGGGGGCGGCCGCCGGCGGCGTGGCAGTGACATATTGGATCGGCGCGCTGACGCTGGTGCTGCCGCTTGGGACGTTCGTCCACCTGCTGCTGCGGGCGGGGGCGCTGCCGCGCGGGCGCGGGCGGGCGGCGGGCGAGGTGGTGGCCGGCGGGGCGCTGGCGGCGGGGCTAGCGCTGCTGGTCTTCGCGCCGCAGATGCTGGCATGGTGGGCGATCTATGGCTCGCCATTAGTGATCCCGCACGGCGGCGAGTACGTGCGCCCGCGCGACCCACAGCTGATGAGCGTACTGTTCTCACAGCTGTACGGGCTGCTGCCATGGACGCCGGCCTTCTTCGCCGGGCTCGTCGGGCTGCCACTACTCTGGCGGCGCTCGCCGCAGCTGGCGGCCGCGCTGCTGATCTCAGCCGGGCTGTACCTCTGGTACAACGCGTCGCTCGCGCGCTGGTACGCCGGCGGCGCCTTCGGGTTGCGGCGGCTGACGCTGCTGACGCCGTGGTTCGCCATCGGGCTGGCGCTGCTGCTCGACGCGCTGCGGCGGGTGCGGCGCGGGCTGCCAGCGGCGCTGGCGGGGGTGATGGCCGGCTGGACCACGCTGCTGCTGGTGCGGTACGACCTGTTTCTGCTGCCGCACGTGCCGGAGGATATTCAGGATCTGCCGCTCGCGGCGTTCTACCTGAGCCGCGACGCGCTGCCGTTCTGGGGACTGCCCTCCTGGCTGACGAGTGGCTGGTTTGTGCAGGGCTGGGGCGGGGCGGCGGGCGGGGCGGCGCTGTGGCACGTGGCGGAGCTGACGCTGCTGATGGCCGGCGTGCTCTGCCTCGCGGTCTGGATGGGGGCGGCGATCGAGCGGCGGGCGACGGGGCGGACGAGGTAGGGGCGACGATCGAGCGGCGAACGCGACGCGGGCGGGGCGACGGCGCGGGCGGGGCGAAGCGCGCGCCAGATCGATCCCGGTCTAACATCCACGTCTGCGCTTGCTTCGCCCATACGAACGCGGCGAACGGGGGCGGGGTGACGGGGTGTGACACCGCCTCACGCGCCGAGCAGCGCCACGAACACATCTTCGAGCGATGGGTCGATCGCGTCGACGCGCACGCCACGCACGCCCGCAGCCAGCAGCGCCGCCGCGATGCTATCCGGCGTCTGCGCCGCGCTATCGGCGATTGCGTGCAGCCTGGCACCATGGGGCGCGACCTCGCGGACCCCGGCAAGGGCGGCCACGACCGCGCGCACTTCCTCCTGCGGCGCGCCCTCGATCTCGAAGACCGCGCCGTCGATTGCCTGGCGCTTGAGCTCTGCGGGCGTGGCGAGCGCCCGCAGCTTGCCGCCGTGCATGAGCGCGATCCGGTGGCAGTGCTCGGCCTCGTCCATAAAGTGGGTGGTCACAAACACCGTCACGCCGCCGGCCGCCAGCTCGTAGATCAGATCCCAGAATGTGCGTCGCGCCGCAGGGTCGACGCCGCCGGTCGGCTCGTCTAAAAAGAGCATCTGCGGCCGGTGCACCAGCGCGCATGCTAGCGCCAGGCGCTGCCGCCAGCCGGCCGAAAGATCGCCGGCGAGGGCACTGGCGTGCGCGGCGAGCCCGGCCATGCCCAGCAACTCGGCGATACGCGCGGCGCGCTCGCGGCGACCGATGCCGTAGATGTCGGCGTAGAAGCGCAGGTTCTCGCCGACGGTCAGATCCGGGTAGAGACTGAATTTTTGCGACATGTAGCCGATCCGGGCCTTGATCGCCTCGGCGTCACGGCCGATATCGAGACCGAGCACCCGGCCGACGCCGCTGGTCGGGCGGATCAGGCCGCAGAGCATGCGGATGGTGGTGGTCTTGCCGCTGCCGTTCGGCCCGAGGAAGCCGAACACCTCTCCTGGGCGCACTTCGAACGACAGATCATCGACGGCGACGAACTCGCCGTAGCGGCGGGTGAGATGGCTGGCCTCGACGGCGTACTGCGCTGCCATGGGCGTGCTCCTGGATGAGGATTGAGCGATTGCCGAACGCACTCCACAAAGCTATCTGGCGCTCAGGTAGAGGTAGACATCCTCCATCGAAGGCGTGACCGCCCGCGCCGAGTGCAGCGCCGCGCCGGCGCCGGCGAGCGCATCGCGCAGCAGATCGCTGGCGAGCGGGGCATCGGCCGTGAGGTGCAGCCGGTCGCCGAACGTCTGGACATCGCGCACCCCGGCGATCGCCCGCAGCGCGCGCTCGGCCTGAACGCGCGGAGCTGCCTGGATCTCATAGATGGTGCTGGGCACGAGCTCTTGCAGCTCGCGCGGGGTGCCTGACGCCAGCAGCCGCCCGTCGCGCATGAAGCCGACGCGGTGGCAGCGGTCGGCCTCGTCCATGTAAGGCGTGGAGAACAGCACAGTCATGCCGTCGCGCAGCACCGCCTCGCGCAGCAGATCCCAGAACTCGCGGCGCGAGATTGGGTCGACGCCAGTGGTCGGCTCGTCCAGCAGCAGCACGCGCGGCCGATGGACGAGCGCACAGGCTAGCGCCAGCTTCTGCTTCATCCCGCCGGAGAGCGCGTCGGCGCGGCGGTCGGCGAAGTCGGTCATGCGGCTGAACCCGAGCAGGCGGTCCATCAGCAGCGACTGCTCGGCGCGCGGCACGCCGTAGATATCGGCAAAGAAGCGGATGTTCTCGCGCACCGTCAGGTCACCGTAGAGGCTGAAGCGCTGCGGCACGTAGCCGAGGTGGCGGCGCACGCCGTCAGGGTTGGCGGCCACATCGATGCCATCGATTCGGGCGGTGCCACGATCGGGGCGGAGCGCGCCGCACAGCAGCCGGATGGTCGTCGTCTTGCCGGCACCGTCCGGCCCGACGAGGCCGAAGATCGTGGCGGCTGGCACCTGGAGCGTCAGCCCGTCCACGGCTTTGGTAGCGCCAAAGGCGCGGGACAGGTCGTCGGTGGCGATCGCGAGCGCGCCGAGAGTCTCGGCGGGTGCGGCGCGACGGGCGGCTGTCTCAGTCATAGCGGTTCCTCTCGGGCGCGGCGGCCCAGGTCAGCGGCCCAAGTCAGCGAAACGTCGCGTCGGCCGGCATGCCGGGCTTGAGCTCGCCCTCCGGATTGCGCAGCTCGACGCGGACGGCAAACACCGTGGTGGCGCGCTCGTCCTTGGTCTGCACGCTGCGCGGGGTGAACTCGGCGGCCTGCGCGATGAACGTCACCTCGCCGGCGAAGCGCTTATTTGGGAAGCTATCGACGGCCACATCGACCATCTGGCCGAGCTTGACCCTACCGATCTCGGCCTCTGGCACGTAGAGCGTCAGGCGCAGCGGGTCGAGCGCGCCGATGGTCATCAGGGTCGCCCCGACGCTGGCCTGCTCGCCCTGGTGGATCGGGCGGCTGAGGATCACACCGGCGCGCGGGGCCACGAGCGTCGCCTTAGTCAGCTGGACTTCGACCTGCTGCCGGGCAGCCTCAGCCTGCTCGCGCTGGGCCTGGGCTGCCTGAATCTGCTCGGCGCGTGCGCCGGCCGCCACCAGCTCCTGGCGCGCCTGGCTCTGGGCCAGCGCGGCGTCGGTCTGGGCGAACTGCGCCGCTGCGGCGGCTGCTGCGGCCTTGAGCTGCTGCGGGTCCTTGCGGATGGTCAGCAGCAGATCGAGCGTGCGCTGGGCGCTGGCGAGCGCGGTCTCGGCCTGCGCCAGATCCTCGCGCGGCGCGCCGCTGGCAACTTTGGTCAGCGACGCGTCGGCGGCGCGCGACTGCGCCTCGGCCTGGCCGATGCCATTGACCTCTGCCTGGCGCGCGGTCTGCGACTGGGCCGATGCCAGCGCGACGGCGGACTCGGCCTGGTGGAGCGCTGCCTCGACCTGGACGAACTGACTGTAGTAGCCGGCGCGCGCCTCATCGCTGAGCTTGTTGTCGCGCAGCTTCTGGCCGGTCTGCTGGCTGTAGATCACCGGTACGATCGGGTCGTTGCCGGTGGCCTCCGCGTACGCCCAGTTGAGCTTTGCCTGGGCGTAGCGCGCCTGGGCCTGGGTGAGCGCGTCGCTGGCCTGCTGCTCGGCAGTCTCGGCCTGGGTCTTAGCGAGCGAGAGCCGATCCTTACTCGCCTGGACGCCGAGAACGGCCTGAGCGGCGGCAGCCTGGGCCTGGGCGATATCCTCGGGGCGGCTGCCGGCGCGCAGCTTCTCCAGCGCGCGTCTGGCGGCGTCGCGCGCGGCCTGGGCCTGGGCGATCTGGATGCTCAGCTCCTGCGGGTTGGCGGCGATCGCGCTGGCGTTCTCAGCGGCCACCGCTGCGCCGTCGCGGGCGGCCTGGGCGCGGCGCACCTCAGCCTCGGCCGAAGCCAGATCCTCAGGGCGAGGGCCGGCCTTGAGCAGCGCCAGGTTGGCGTCGGCCACCGACTCGGCAGCTTTGGCCTGTGCCAGCTGCGCTTCGAGCAGCGCGGTGTCCAGCTGCGCCAGGGGCTGCCCATCGGACACCTGCTGCCCCTCATCGACGCCGAGCGATTTGACTCGCCCGGCGATCTCGGCGGTGATCAGCACCTGCTCGGACTCGACGGTGCCGCTGGCGGTCAGCGCGTCGCCCGCGCCGGCGTCCTGGGTCTGGCCCCACCAGGTATACCCACCGTAGGATAGCGCCATCAGCAGCACGATCGGCAGGATGATGCGAAGTCGTTTTGGCATTGGAGTCTCCCTCTGCTAATCCAGCCGTTTGCGAAAGCGGGCGGCGGCGAGCGCGATCAGCGCCGTGCCGAAGAGCGCGAGCGTCACGAGCTGCGGCAGCAGCGAATCGACGCCGACGCCTTTGATCACGATCCCGCGCACCACGATTAGAAAGTATGAGAGCGGGATGATGCCGCTGATCGGGCGCAGCCAGCCGGGCAGCGACGAGAGCGGGTAGATGAAGCCGGAGAGAAACACCGATGGCAGCAGCGTGAAGAACGTCAGCAGCATGGACTCCTGCTGGGTATTGGCCACGGTGGAGATCAGCAGCCCGATGCCGAGCGTCGAGAGCAGGAACAGACCGGTGCCGCCGAGCAGCAGCAGCAGATCGCCCTTGATCGGCACGTGGAACCAGACCGTCCCGATTACCATCACCTCGATGGCGATCAGCATCGCCACCAGCGCGTAGGGCAGCATCTTGCCGATCATCAGCTCGATCGGGGTGATCGGCGTGACGATCAGCTGCTCGATCGTGCCGTGCTCGCGCTCGCGGACGATCGCCGTCGAGGTCAGCATCGTGGCCTGGAGCTGGAGCACCAGCCCGATCAGACCGGGCACCATAAAAATCGCGCTGACCATATCGGGGTTATACCAGACGCGGGTGCGGACCTCGACGGGGGCGGTGACGATGCTGCCGCCGCGTCGCGCCAGGGTCTGCTGCTGCACCGCGGTAGACTGCGCCTGCCCAATCAGCCGCGCCGACGAGAGCGCGGACGAGGCCACCGACGGGTCGGAGCCGTCGATCACAAACGCCACCTCGGCACCGCGCCCACCGAGCAGATCGGCGGCGTAGGTCGGCGGGACGATCAGCCCGGCCCGCACCGAGCCGGCATCGACGAGCGCGGCAAGCTCGGTCTGGCTGCTGGCGCTGCGCTCGATGGCAAACTGGCCGGACTGGACGAAGGCGGCGATCAGCGCGCGGCTCTGCTGGCTGTGGTCCTGGTCGTAGACCGCCATGCTGATGTTGTGCACGTCGGTGGTGGCGGCGTAGCCGAGCAGGATCAACTGCATCAGCGGCATCACGAACATCACCGCCAGGGTGCGCGGGTCGCGGACAATGTGGATGAACTCTTTGCGGATCACCGGGAGGATGCGGCCGATCATAGGCTACCTTCCTGATTAACCAGTTAATCAATCCAGAATGTAAACGCCCGAAGCGCACAACGGGGGTTTGGGGAGCAGTTCCCCAAGATCTTCCCTTTCCTAATACTACAGCCGCAGCAGCTCGAAATGGCTCCTGTGCAGCAGCCGCAGCACTATCCGCTGCGCGGCAGGGAACGCGGCGAGGCCGGATGCAGCGTCTAGCGGCTCGATCTGCTCGATCGCAAACGCTTTGCCGTGCCAGACCAGCGTGCAGCCGCCGGCCGCCACCACATTCTTGTGCCAATCCACATCTGGCCCGTAGGTGAGCTCGATCACAAAGCCACCGGCGACCGGCGCGACGATGATCGGCGTCTCGTACAGCGTGCCGCTGCGCCGCCCGACGTGTCTGACCAGCGAGAACGGCCCGAAGCGCGACAGCGCGATGTGCCGCGTGAGTGGGTTAAGCGTGTGCTTGAGCACGCCGAGAAATCCTTTGCGCAGACGTTGATCGATCATCGGTGACCTCCTCAATGGATTGACTCTGGAGCGATTGACGATTGCTGCGTCGTGCCGCTGATAAACGGTCGCGCGATTCAGGTACTACAGCATGAAACTGCGCTCATTATGGATCGAGCTTGTTTTCTGAGACGCTGCGCATGGGCGCTACGCGCCGCAGAAGCACGTTTTCTGCTGGTGCGCAGCCCCGCTGCACACCAGCAAAAACTGGAGACTACCGCGCTGCCGCAGGCCAAAAAGCTGACGATGCACCGTGAGGTCAGGAGCTAGCTGGAGCATCGGGGAGCGCCAGACCATTGAGAAAGAAATCGACGGCTCCGCTGACAACATCGGCGTCCGAGATCGCGCGGGCCTCTGGCTGACGCAGGATATCGCGGGTTATGATATGGGCGATGAACATCCCGATGAAGCTACGGGTAGCGAGCCCGGTATCGTGGGGACGCAGCCTGCCGAGCGCGACTTGCAGCTCAAGATAGGCGCGCAGCATGGCGAAGATGCGGACGATCGCCAGCTTGTACATCATCTCGCCGATCTGCGGGAAGCGGATCGCCTCGCTGACCAGAATACGAAAGATCGCTAGCGTCTCGCTATGCTCCATCATCGAAAGGTAGGCACCGCCGATCATGGCGAGCCCCTGCCGCGGCGGCAGCTCCATCAGCCGCTCTGGGTGCTCGGCGATCTGGATGATCGGGGCGCGTTCGGCCACGATCGCCATGAATAGATCCTCTTTATCCTTGAAGTAGTGATAGATCAGGCCGGGCGATATTCCCCCGGCCGCCGCCGCAATATCTTTGTTGGTAGTGCTTTTAAAGCCCTTGGTGCTGAAGACCCGCAGCGCCCCATCGAGGATCTGCCGCCGCCGGTCCCGGCTATCGCGCTCATCGTCCTGTGTCATCGCGCTTCCTTGTTGACTGACCAGTCAAATAGTATCATATGGGATGGGATGTGTCAAGACTGGTCTCCCCGTCTCCCCGTCTCCCCGTCTCCCCGTCTCCTCGTCTCCCCGCCACCGCGTCCCACAGCGCCGTGCCAGTACAGACGCTTCGCGGCGAGAGGCTGCTCCCTGCTCCCTGCTCCCTGCTCCCTGCTCCCTGCTCCCTGCTCCCTGCTCCCTGCTCCCTGCTCCCTGCTCCTTGCTCCTTGCTCCCTGCTCCCTGCTCCCTGCTCCCTGCTCCCTGCTCCCTGCTCCTTACTCCTGGCTCCGTCACCCCGGCTCAAAACGTTGGCGAGCAACTTGCTGTTAGCTATGCTACGAACTAGTGTAAGTTGCACGATCGATGCTGTCGTCGTACCATAGGGGGGTATGGCAGCGTCGCCACATGTTCAGATACTATGGAGGATCTATGCAATCTCGACGCTCGCTGTTCGCCGCGCTGTTCGCCGCGATCATCCTTGCGGCCTGCGGCGGTGGCACCGCTGCCCCCGCGCCCACCACAGCGACTGGCACCACTGCCGCCCCCGCGCCCACCGCAGCGGCCGGAGCCACCGTAGCGCCCACTGCGGCGACGATTGGCGACGCCACGGCTCTGCCCGCGCCCACCGCCGCCGCGCCAACCGCAGGCACCGGCCAGGCCAGCGGCGACACACTGCGCTGGTCGCTTGAGGGCGTCAGTGATCTCTCGTCGATCGACCCCGCCAAACCGGGCGACGCGCCGACGATCACGGTCATCAACAATATTTTCGGCGGTCTGGTGCGGCTCGACGAGCAACTCAAGGTCCAGCCAGATGGCGCATCGGCGTGGAAGGTCAGCGACGACGGGAAAGTCTACACCTTCACCATCCGCGACGGGCTGAAGTTCGCCGATGGGACGCCGGTGACCGCCGGCGACTTCGTCTACTCCATCAACCGCGCGCTCTCGCCAGAGACCGCATCGTACGGCGCGCCGTTCCAGCTCGGCCATATCGTCGGCGCGCAGGATGTGGTTGACGGCAAGGCCAAGGAAGCCACGGGGATCAAGGCGATCGACGACCGAACGCTGGAGATCAGCATCGACGCGCCGCTGGCCTACTTTCTGGCGCAACTGACCTATCCGTACACCTTCGTCGTCCCGCGCAAGCTGATCGAGAGCGGTAGCGACTGGGAGACCAGAGCGTACGGCACCGGGCCGTTCATGGTCAAAACGTGGAAGCGAGGCCAGTCTGTGCTGCTGACCGCCAACGAGAACTACTGGCGCGGCAAGCCGGGGATCGCCGCCATCTTGCACACCTTCAACAAAGAGAGCGAGACGGCGTTCCAGCTGTACCAGACCGGCGAGCTGGACATCATGGGCAGCCAGCAAAACCCCATCCCTTCGGCGCACGTGGCCGAGGTGCAGGGTCTGCCAGATTTCAAGACATCGGCCTCGCTGGCGACGCGCTTCGTCGGCTTCAACAACAAGAATGCGCCGTTCGACAACCTGGCGCTGCGCCGGGCCTTCGCGCTGGCCACCGACAAGCAGACGCTGGCCAAGCAAGTGCTGGCCGACGCCGTGGTGCCGGCCGACCGCATCCTGCCGACCGGGCTGGTTGGCAGCGAGCTGCCGATCAAGCCGCTGAGCTTCGATGCCGCCGCCGCCAAGGCCGAGCTGAGCAAAGCTGGCTTCGCCGATGGCAAGGGTCTCCCGCCGATCACGCTGGCCTACGGGCAGGAGGGCGATAACGAGATCATCGCGCAGACGCTCCAGGCGATCTGGGAGCAGAACCTGGGCGTCAAAGTCTCGCTGCAGTCCTACGAGCTGGCGACGTTCAGCAAAAATCTGGACACCACCTACTATACGCCGACGCAGGGGCTCCAGTTCTACATCAGCATCTGGGGTGCCGACTACCCCGACCCGCAGAATTTTATCTCGCAGCAGCTGCGTACCGACGTGCCGAACAACAATGGCCACTACTCCAACGCCAGCTTCGACAAGCTGGTGGACGAGGCTGACAAGCTCGGCGGGCAGGCCAACGTGGACAAGCGGCTCCAGCTCTACAACCAGGCCGAGCAGATAGCAGTGGACGAAGTGGGCTGGCTGCCGTTGTACTACCCCAAGTTCCAGATCTTGTTGCGGCCGCGGGTGCAGGGCATGCTCGTGACGCCGAACGGGCTGATCATCCCAGACTGGACGAAGGTCACGCTGTCGTAGCGTTGCCGGTGAAGGCGAGGAGGGCGCGGCCGATGGTCTCTTTTCTGATCCGCAGATCGATCAGCCTAGTCTTTGTCCTCTTCAGCCTGACGTTTCTGACATTCATGGTGGGGCGGCTGGTTCCTGGCGACCCGATCCAGGTGCTGATGGGGCCGCGGCGCGACCCGGCGACGTACGAGCGGCTGCGGCACCAGTATGGGCTGGACCAGCCGCTGCTACAACAGTATCTCGGCTATGTGGGCGGGCTGACGCGCGGCGACTTTGGGCTCTCGTTTCGCTACGAGGGGCGGCCGGTGCGCGACCTGATCGCGCAGGGCATCCCGATCTCGGTGCAGGTCGGCGGGCTGGCGCTGCTGCTGAGCCTGCTAATCGGCGTGCCGCTCGGGCTGCTGGGGGCGCTGCGGCACAACAGCTGGCTTGATAGGCTGATCGCCGGGGCGACGCTGACGCTCTACGCGCTGCCGAGCTTCGTGCTCATCCCGCTGCTGTGGGCCATCAACCTGGCGCTGTACCGCGCCGGCTATCCGAGCCTGCCGCAGGCCGGGTGGGGTCGGCCGGAGAATGTGGTGCTGCCGGTGCTGACGCTGATGGCCGCCAACGTCGGCTACATGGCGCGGCTGACGCGGGCCAGCACGCTCGAGATCCTCGGCAGCGATTTCATCCGCACCGCGCGGGCCAAGGGGTTGCTGGACAGCACTGTGCTCGTGCGGCATGTGCTGCGCAACGCCATGCTGCCGATCCTGACGCTGCTCGGCCCAGCGACGGCGGCGCTGGTGACCGGCGCGTTCGTGGTCGAGAACCTGTTCAACATCCCCGGCGTCGGGCGGATCGCGGTCGAGGCGATCGGGCAGCGCGACTACCCGATCATTCAGGGGACGACGATCATCCTCGGGGCGACGGTGGTGGTGATGAACGCCGTGACCGACCTGCTGTATCGGGTAGCCGACCCGCGGATCAGCCTGGCAGACTAGCCCACGCGCGGGTGATGGCGTTAGGGACACAGCCTTCTACGTCCGCATACTACTGGCTCCTGGCTCTGACTTCCTACGGAGACCCCATTGACAGCACTGCAGCAGATTCTCATCCCCGAGCGGACGAGCCAGGCCCCAGGGTTCTGGCAGCGCCTGTTACGCAACCCGGCGGGGGCGGTCAGCCTGGTGCTGATCGTGCTCATCGGTCTGGCCGCGCTGGTGGGGCCTTCGCTCTACGGTGTCAGCCCGGCGAGCCCCGATTTTGCGCATATCAACGCTGCCCCCGGCGGCAGCCACCCGCTCGGTAGCGACCGGCTGGGCCGCGATACGCTGGCGCGGCTGCTGGCGGCGCTGCGGGTCTCGTTGCTGGTGGCGCTGGTGGTAGAGGTCGTCAACACCGTGCTCGGGACGCTGCTCGGGCTGGTGGCTGGGTACGCCGGCGGCTGGGTCGATGTGGTGATCAGCCGCTTCGCCGACATGCTATTCGCCTTCCCAGGGCTACTGCTGGCGATCCTGGTAGCGGCGGTGTTCGGGCAGTGGGTGACGGAGAACTACGGCTCCACGGCGCGGCTGATCCTGGTGGCCGGCTCGATCAGCCTGGTCAGCTGGCCGTTGATGGCGCGCTACGTGCGCGGGCAGGTGCTGAGTCTGCGCGAGCGCGACTTCGTGCTGGGCGCGCGGGCGATCGGGCAGCGAGATACCGGGATCGTGCTGCGCCACATCCTGCCAAACGTCCTCGGGCTGGTGCTCACGGCGGCGACGCTCGACGTGGTCAACGCCATCGTCGGCGAGGCGACGCTCAGCCTGCTCGGGCTCGGCATCCAATCGCCCGATACCAGCATCGGCAAGATGATCGTCGAGGGCGCGCCGCTTTTGGGGCAGAACCCGTGGCTGGTGTTTGTGCCGGCCGCCACGCTGACGCTGCTGGTGCTGCTGTTCTCATTCCTCGGCGAGGCGCTGCGCGACGCGCTGGATCCCGCCTCGCGCTAGCGCCCTGATGCAGATTGCGCGCCGGCGGCCGCGATCTGCGCCAGCAGCCGCACCAGGCTGGCCTGCGCCGGCCGGTCATCAAGCGCGCGCCACAGACTCAAGCTCTCACGGCCCAGCAACTCAGCGCTTGTGAGCGCGTCGCTGTGCAGCGCGATCTGCGCCAGGCTGCGCAGGCTCAGCGCGCAGCCCCAGATATCGCCGATGGCCCGAAACCCCTCTAGCGCCGCCTGGTAGTGGCCCTGAGCTGTGCTGTCATCGCCCCCAGCGAGCGCGAGGTCGCCGAGCGTGCTGTGCGCGCCGGTGTTCCAGACATCGCCGGCCTCGGCGAACGCTGCCAGACTCGCGCGCGCAAATAATTCTGCGGTCGGGTCGCCGGTGTCTGCCGCGATTACACCCTGCCAGAAGCGCGCGGTACCGAGATCCCAGGCCGCCCCGTGCCGCAGCGCGAGCTGCACAGCCTCATCCGCCAGCGCCGTAGCGCGCGGCGCGTCATCGTAGGCGCGCAGAGCGCTCATCGCCAGCAGCGATAGCGCCTCAATCTGCGCCGACAAATCGTTGTGGTCGCGGAGCAGCGCCACAGCGTCGGTCAGGCTGCGGTGGGCACTTTGGTAATCGCGCTGGAACCACGCCAGATAGCCATCGACGAGCATGGCGTGAGCATAGGCCGGCGACGCGGCGGGATCGACGAGCGCCAGCCCGCTCCCCAACCAAGCGCGGCCCTCGCGATGATGGCCGCGGACATGCCAGAACTGCCGCAGATGGCTGGCCAGCAACAGGCCGCTAGCTGGGTCATTGCCTCTGCGGATCGTCCAGTCGAGCGCCGCGCGGAGATTATGCCGCTCGTGCTCTAGCCGTCCCATCCACTCCAGCCTGGCCTCACCGCGCAAATGCAGCGCAGCGCGTGCGCCAAACGCCACAAACCACGCCGCGTGCCGTGCCGATGCCAGGTTGGCATCGCCTGAATCGCGCAGCAGCTCGCGGCCGAACTCAGCGATCGTCTCAAGCATCGTGAGCCGATCCGGGTCTGCGCCGCGACAGATCAGACTATTATCCAGCAGCGCGGCAAGCTGATCGTAGATAGCGGGGTCGGGGTCGATGCCGGCGGCGGACTCGATATCGAACCCGCCGACAAACACCGAGAGCAAGGCGAAGCGGCGCTGGGCCGCCGGCGGAATGAGATCGTAGCTCCAGCGCACCACATCGCGCAGCGTGCGCTGGCGGTCTGGCAGATCGCGCGGGCCGTCTGTCAGCAGCCCGAGCCTGTCGTCCAGCCGTGCGAGCAGCTGCGGTGGCGAGAGCAAGCGTCCGCGTGCGGCGGCGAGTTCGATCGCGAGCGGCAGCCCATCGAGCCGCCCCACCAGCGCCTCAATTGCGGCGTTGTCAGCATCGCCCAGCGTGGCATCTGGCCGCGCCGCCGCGTAGCGCTGCCGGAAAAGCTCGGCGGCGGTGGCGACCGGGAGCGGCTGCACCGCAAAGATATGTTCAGCCCCGATGCGCAGCGGCGCTCGGCTGGTGACGAGCAGACGGAGACCGGGCGTGGTGGCGAGCAGGCGCGCCAGCTGCTCGGCGGACGGGAGCAGGTGCTCAAGATTATCGAGCAGCAGCAGCGCGCGCCGGTGACGCAGGCGGTGGCGCAGCTGCTGCTCGGGCGGCGTCTCCCCGCGCAGCCCGAGCGCCAGCGCGATCGTCGGCAGCAGCAGCTCCGGCGCGCGGATCGGCGCGAGCGAGACGCACCAAATACCATCGGGGAACTCGGTGCGCAGCGCTTCGGCCGCGGCCATTGCCAGGCGCGATTTGCCGCTCCCGCCTGGCCCGCAGATCGTCAGACAGCGAACATCGCGGGCGAGCCGGACGACCCGCAGAAGGTCCTGGTCGCGCCCGAGCAGCGGCGTCGGCGGGAGCGACAGACCGTCATCGAGAGCGAGGTGATCGGCGGCGAGTGGAGCGGGGACCATTGGCAGCGGCAGCCGATCGACGGCGATGGCGCGGCTGGCGGCGGCGAGAAATGCTGTGCGATCGTCGGCCGCCAGCCCGATCGCGGCGGCCAATCGATCGGCGAGCAGCGCCGATGGCCGTCGCTCGTCAAGCTCGATCTTGCGCAGCATCGCCCGCGAGCAGCCGGCGAGATCGGCAAGGCGCGCCTGGGTAAGATCGCACGCCTTGCGATGTCGGCGCAGCCAGTACCCAAACGAGCTAGTACGGTTCGTCATACTCGTAAATTGTAGCACTTTGTGCTACCACAGACGCCGGCAGATGGAGTTCAATGATGGCGGGCCGTGGCAAGTGCGGCGACAAAATTCCGCCCAGGCCGCGCCCGCCGATCTCTGACCGTCTCACTATCGAAGGAGACCTGTATGATTCGTCTGCTGACCTTGCCCGCGATCGTGCTGGCGCTCGCGTCCTGCGCCTCCCCGACAGCGCTGCCCGCGACGGTGCTCCCCGCGACGGCGCTCCCCGCCCCGACCGTCGCCCCAACGGCGCTCCCCGCCCCGACCGTCGCCCCGACAGCGCTGCCCGCGACGGTGCTCCCCGCGACGGCGCTCCCCGCCCCGACCGTCGCCCCAACGGCG
>JAYUUK010000148.1:0-5002 GCA_043754595.1 Roseiflexaceae bacterium
GGCCAGTGCTCCTGCTGCTCCATCCGCTTCCGCCGACACCCGATGGTGGGCCGCTACCCAGCGTGCGACGTGCCGATAGCGTCCGGGATAGCCCTGTGCCTGGATCGCGCGATAGAGGTTGGTGGCAGTCCGCCGGCCCATCGCCCATTGGCTGGTCAAATACCCCACATACGGATCAAGGATACTCGGTTGGGTGGGATGCTGGGCAGGCGCAGGAACGACGGGTGCGCGGAGATACTTCCGCACGGTGGCACGATGAAGGCGCAACTGCTTGGGCATGTGATATTGCCCCAGTTTTGTGCTCTCCCGCATCTTTGGTGATCATGGTTGACATTGCCGCTGTCCAATGCGCTGCACGGTGTTGAAGCGTCTCCTTTTCACGCAACCTGCGGAAGAGCCAAAACTGGGGCAATATCACATGCCCAAGCTACCGAGCCAGCGATTCAGCAGCTTGTGCTGGCAGCGAATCAGTTCATTGTCTATAGGGAACAAGGAACAGCGGCCAGCGAACAGGCCGCAGCCGATACACCCGAGCTGCTGACCACTGGCCGCACAGTCATTGCGGGCTACCATTGGTTCAACGATTGGGGCCGCGATACCATGATCGCGCTGCCAGGGCTGACACTGGCGACCGGGCGCGCCGCGGACGCTGCCACTATGTTGCACACGTTTGCCCGCTATGTTGCTGACGGCCTGCTGCCAAATAATTTTCCCGATCTTTGCTGGCATTGTGCCGGGCTACAACACGGTAGATGCAACACTCTGGTATATTGAGGCCATTCGCGCCTATCATGCTGCCACCGGCGACAACGCGCTAGTTGACGAATTGCTCCCAACCATACGTGCGATTGCCGACATGCACATCGCTGGCACACGCTATGGAATTGGCGTGGATAGCGCCGATGGCTTGCTGCGAGCAGGTGAGCCGGGCCTGCAACTCACGTGGATGGATGCCAAGGTTGGCGACTATGTGGTCACACTGCGGATTGGCAAGCCGGTTGAAATCAACGCGCTCTGGCACAATCTGCTGCACACGCTGGCGGATTTTCTTGACGCGCGCGCCGACCGCGAGGCAGCCGCCTACCGCGCGCAGGCCGAGCGCGTGCGCATGTCGTTCCGCACCCGCTTTGTCGCGCCCGCGCACGCTTACCTGGCCGATGTCGTCGATGGGCCAAACGGCGACGACTGGACGTTGCGGCCCAACCAGATCTTCGCTGTTGCGCTCCATCACCCACTGCTCGACGGCGATGCGGCAAAACAGGTTGTTGACACAGTCGGCGACACGCTGTTGACTAGCTACGGCCTGCGCTCGCTCGCGCCTGCTGATCCGGCCTATCGTGGCGACTACGGCGGCGACCCGTACCAGCGCGACACGGCCTACCATCAGGGCACGGCCTGGACGTGGCTGATCGGTCCGTATATCGCGGCGCACTATCGGGTGTACGGCGACCGCGCGACCGCGCTGGAATTGCTGCGACCGTTCAACGAGCATCTGCACGACGCCGGGCTTGGCTCCGTCTCCGAGATTCTCGACGGCGACCCACCGCACACGCCGCGCGGGGCCATCGCGCAGGCCTGGGGCATCGCGGAGCTCCTGCGCGTGTGGCGAATGCTCACCGCGTAAATTATGCTGCGTCATCGTTCATCATGCATGACATACACGTTGCGACCTGCTTTAAGATAAGGATCACCGAATGCCTGTACAAAAGCTGACCTTTACCGGCGCGACCGGCGCGCAGCTCGCGGCGCGGCTCGACCTTCCAGCGGATCAAGCGCCGGTCGCCTATGCGCTGTTCGCGCACTGCTTCACCTGCACGAAGAATCAGAAAGCGATCAGCGCAATGAGCCAAGCGCTGACGCTCGCGGGCGTCGCGGTGCTGCGCTTCGATTTCACTGGGTTGGGCGAGAGCGAGGGCGACTTCGCCGAGACAAATTTCTCCTCGAATGTCGGCGATCTCGTCGCGGCGGCGGCGTGTCTGGGCGAGCGTTTCGCCGCGCCCACGCTGCTGATCGGCCACTCACTGGGTGGCGCGGCGGTGCTGCAAGCGGCGGCGCAGATTCCATCGGCGCGCGCGGTGGTCACGATTGGCGCGCCATGCAGCCCCACGCATGTTACCGCGCTGCTCGGCGCAGACGCCGCCCGTATCGAGGCTGATGGCGCGGCGCAGGTGACGCTGGCCGGGCGCTCGTTCACGATTACGAAGCAGTTTCTCGACGACCTGGCGCTGCACCGTATGGAAGCGACGATCCACGCGCTGCGCTGCCCCCTGCTGATCTGCCACGCGCCACGCGACGAGGTCGTCGGCATCGAGAACGCCGCGCACATCTTCGGCGCGGCGCGCCACCCAAAGAGCTTTATCTCGCTTGACAACGCCGACCATTTCCTGTCCGAGCGCCGCGACGCGCAGTACGTCGGCACGCTGATCGCAGCCTGGTCGAGCGCGTACATCGCGCCGCCAGTTTCGCCCGCCGCGCCTGCGCCGGACGATGGGCGCGTGGTCGCGCGCACTGGCGCACACGGCTATCGCACCACGATCTTCGCCAGCGGGCATCACCTCGTCGCCGATGAGCCGCTCAGCGTTGGCGGCGGCAACACCGGCCCGACGCCCTATGATTACCTGGCGGCGGGTCTGGGCGCGTGTACCTCGATGACGCTACGGATGTACGCCGACCGCAAAGACTGGCCGCTGGAGGATGTGACCGTGCGGCTGCGCCACAGTAAAATCCACGCCGAGGACTGTGCGAGCTGCGAGACAGACACCGGCACGCTCGATCAGATCACGCGCGAGATTACCCTCGCCGGGCCGTTAAGCGACGAGCAGCGCCAGCGGCTGCTTGAGATCGCCGACAAATGCCCAGTACATCGCACGCTCAACGCCGAAATTGACATTCCGACCACACTTGCGTTAGAAGCTATAGCAATCTTATCAGCGTAGGAAAGGGGAAAATCTTGAGGTCACCCAGTGGGTACCCGGCCCCCAAACCCCCGCTCTGCGCTTCGAAGGAGACACGTATGACCGACACACAACAGTACGACGCAATTATTATTGGCTCCGGGCAGGCGGGCAATCCGCTGGCACAGGCGCTGGCGAGCGCCGGGCGGCGCACGGCGATCATCGAGCGTGAGCACGTCGGCGGCACCTGCATCAATGAAGGTTGCACCCCCACAAAAACCATGGTCGCCAGCGCGCGCGTCGCCTACCTCGCGCGCCGCGCCGCCGACTACGGCGTCCACACCGGCGCGGTCAGCGTGGACATGGCGCAGGTGCGCGAGCGCAAGCGCGCGATCGTCGACAGCTTCCGGGGCGGCAACGAGCGGCGGATCGCCACTGCTGCCAACCTCGATCTGCACGCAGGCGCAGCGCGTTTCACTGGCCCGCGCAGCATCGCCGTGGCCTACACCGATGGGCGCAGCGCTGCGCTCGAGGCCGACATGATTTTTCTCAACGTCGGCGCACACCCATCGGCTCCGCCAATTCCCGGCCTCGACGCTGTGCCATATCTCGATTCGACCTCAATCATGGAACTCGACGCCGTGCCTGAACACCTGCTGGTGCTCGGTGGCGGCTACATCGGGCTGGAATTTGGGCAGATGTTTCGGCGCTTCGGGAGCAATGTGACCATCGTGCAGCGCGGTGACCAACTGCTGGGCCGCGAGGATGCCGACATCGCCGAGGCCGTCGCGCAGATTATGCGCGAGGACGGTATCGACGTGCGGCTCAACACCGCTGCCGCCCGTGTTGCCAGGACTGGCGACGGCGTGGCGCTGACGGTTCGCGCTGCGAACGGCGAACAGACGCTTGTCGGCTCGCACCTGCTGGTCGCAGTTGGGCGCGCGCCAAACACCGATACGCTCGATCTCGCTGCGGCAGGTGTGGCGATAGACAAACACGGCTTTGTCCAGGTCAACGAGCGGCTGGAGACAAATGTCTCCGGCATCTATGCGCTCGGCGATGTCAAAGGCGGCCCGGCCTTCACCCACATCTCCTACGACGATTACCGAATCGTCAAGGCGAACCTGCTCGACGGCGGCAGCCGTACCACCGATGATCGCCCGGTGCCATACACGGTGTTCATCGACCCACAGCTTGGGCGTGTCGGCCTGAGCGAGCAGGAGGCGCGTGCAGCAGGCCGCAGCATCAAGGTTGCAACAATGCCAATGAATTATGTCGCCCGCGCGCTCGAAATCGACGAAACGCGCGGCATGATGAAAGCAATTGTCGACGCCAACAGTGGCCAGATTCTCGGCGCTGCAATCCTGGGCCTGGAAGGTGGCGAGGTGATGAGCATGCTGCAATTGGCGATGATGGGCAACCTGCCCTACACGGCGCTGCGCGACGCTGTGTTTGCCCACCCCACGCTGGCCGAGTCGCTCAACAATCTGTTTGGGTCGTTGGATGGGTAGCGCAGGAGCTGCGTGATGACAACGCTGCAAATGGGCGCTACATTTCCCGACGCAACTCTGCCTGACCAGCGCGGCCAGGCCATGCGCCTCTCGTCGTTGACCCGGCCAAGTCAGGTGGACATGCACCTCGGCTTCGGCGATGGCTACCCGTTTAGCCTGGCCCAGCAAGCCCTGCTGGCGACGCTGGCGGCAATGTGGATGAGCTTGAACTGCGGCGCACGGCGCTGAGCCCAGCTACGCCGAGACGCCCGCCGTCGTGGCGCCGCTCGGCGCAGTCGCAGAGATCGCCTTCCCCCTGTGGCTGCTGACCGAGGGCGTTGATGGCGAGCGGTGGCGGCAGCGCGCATAGTAACGCCTCGATGCCAGGCAGCGTGGCCTGGCCTTATAATGGAGCTATGTCCACCTCTCTGCTAGCGACAAAGCTATACCGCCCCCCGCCGCAGCCGAACAGTGTGCTTCGGCGGCGACTGCTCGCACAGCTCGACGACGGGCTACGGCGCAACCTGACGCTGATCGCTGCCCCTGCCGGCTCTGGTAAGACCACGCTGCTCAGTCAGTGGCTCCCCGAGGGAGCGCGGCCGGTCGCCTGGCTGACGC
>JAYUUK010000149.1:0-15202 GCA_043754595.1 Roseiflexaceae bacterium
CTGACGACAATCCACAAATCTAATTGTCGCCGGTCGCAACGGACAGCGATCCACAAATCTAATTGTCGTCAGTCATAAATCTAGTTGACATTTAACAACTCCAGTCGAATCTATGATGGGTATGGCGCAGCAAATATATCGACTGTTCGAAAAATTGCACTCAATGTCCTCACGCAAGATAAAACAAAACGACTCAGTTTACGAAAGAAAAGAATACTTTGTTCAATGAATCCCAATTACTTGGAAGAGGTGCTGCGAAACGCGGTGTTTTAAGAATAGGCGGGGTAATAAATTACATTTAGATGCGCTCGCCCTGGCTCGCCCTGAGTGACGAGGCAATTGGCAGCAGCACTTTGAGGAACTGCTCGGTCAAAAGCTGCGCCGCTTCGCTGAGCTTGCGGGCAATTGAGTAAGGTGCAACTGCGCTAACGGCCATTGATGCGGCGATGACGAGTTCGTCGGTCTTACTCTGCAAGCGTCCAGCGACATCGTTGAGAAACAATGATGAGCTAAAGGATAGCACCTCCCATGCGAGATCGCGCCGCGCCCCACGCCAGCTAAAGCGCAGATCTGGTGCGATCCGCCGAATTGCCAGGATGCTTGGAATTTGGACTGCAAGCGTGATCGGAATGTTGACCGTGACCATGGCAGCAACGCCGCCACCCAGCAAAAGCACGACAACCGTTGCGATCGCAGATACAAAGAGCGCGACCGTGCTGATAATATTCGTAATTTCGTAGCGCTGCAAGCCTTTCAGCACCGATGACGCTACCGCACCAGGTAGCGCTACACCCACGTTGATCCCCATCACAATCACCAGCCAGCGTGCGGTCACTGACTGTTCGGGGGAGAGATGAAACACGATTGGAAACAGTGACGCAAGCACGATACTGACCACGATTGCAAGCAATCCTAGGCCGCAGTACAACCACAGCGATGTCGCGATCAAGGCCCGCGCCTTCTCCACATCGTTGCGCGAGCGATGCTCAGCCACATACTTCACAACCGCACCGCCAATCCCGAAGTCTAGCAGCGAGCCATAGGCGACGATCGAGCCAACAAGTACCCATAGGCCATATTGCTCGATGCCCAGCTGCCGCAGGATAAACGGCGTCAGAAAGAACCACGTCACTAGCACTATAATCTTGCCAATACCATTAGCTGCCGTACCCGTTATAATCTGTCGGCGAATACGTGCATCTTTTGTTGGTTCAGCAGCCATTCGATCGCTCCTCAGCATCCAAGCGCACGATTACCCACCGCTCGTATGGGTGCCGATCTCTATATTCTAGCTGTCAAGCGGTTGCTGGCTCACCCAGGCTGGCCTGGACCGCGCCAGACGTACCCAGTCGGTAAGACCGGAGCAGACACCCGCGATGTAATACATATCACCAACAGCACGCCGGCGATCGCGCACAATATGGCTGGGCAGCTGAAGGATACGCGAACCTAGATCGCCGATAACACGGCGCAGCATATACGTATCGCGCAGCTGAAAGTGTTTGGCATAATAGCCACCTTTGCCGCGTCCATAGCTCCAGCGAAGCGGCGCATACAGATCATCGGTGCGCCAGGCACGGTGATACAGCATAGCTTCGGGCGCGTAGGCAATCTGATATCCGGCGGCAAGCAGACGGAACCCAAAATCATTGTCATCGGCCGCAGGAAAGATACTGCCCGCGCCCAGCCGCTCATCAAACCAGCCGATGTGCTTGACAACATCGCGGTACATCGCCATGTTGCCGGAAGCTAATACATCGGTGTCGATGCGCCCCACGTAGAGTGCAGGCGCTTCGCTCAAGACAAGCGATGGCGCAAAGTTACCACGCGCCTCTGGCGCGGTTGTGAGCACGCGGCCAGTGATGACTGTCTGAGGCCCGTGGCGCACCAAAGCCCCGATCAAGGCACCATACCACTCGACCGGCGCGATCATGTCATCATCGGTGATGGCAAGCACCTCGTACTGCGCAAGTGCAATACCTTCGTTTTTTGCGCGACACAGCCCACGGCTGTGGGTCCAGCAGTAGCGTATCACGCAGGGACGGTCGGTCTGAAGCGTCATCAGATCATTGTTGGGTGTATCGCTCTGATCGATAAGAATCAGCTCGCTCGGTACATCCTGACCTTCAAGAAGTGAGTCGATCGTATCGCGCAACAGCTGTGGACGATTACGCGAACAGATAATGAGCGATGAGGGTGGGAGTTGTGTATCGCTGGACATAGTCAGCCTTATTGGATTGGTGAACTTGAAGCTTTTACGGCCCTCACTGTTACAACAAGCGGGTGGATGCTGTCATTTACCGCTAGCTCAGCCCGGGATAGGTCATCAGCGGCGAGGCCGCCTAAAAATGCGAGCGAGGCAAGCAGATTGCCGCGCCCAGATACCGTTACCTGATCCACCCCAAAGAGACCACCAAGCAGGACGGCACACCCATCGGGTGTGAAGCGCCAGTAATCGCCGCGCAACTTCGGCGAGCGAACAATTTGGCTGACCACCGGCACGGTGAGGAGCAATGTTCCGCCCGGGCGTAAAATCCGGTGCGCATGAACAAGCGCACCTGCGGCATCGTAGATCAGGTTCAGCGTTTGCGTCAGGATGAAGCAGTCGTAGGTATTGTCTGGAATGTTCGTCGCTGCGCTCAGGTCAGCAATCACCGTTGCCTTTGGGTTACTTGGATCGATATCTAGGACATCGCCGTGCGTGACGCCGCCCCCAAATCGTTCGGTGTAGCCGCTATCTTTCACCTCCAACACACGCCCACGAATATCGGACGCATGTGCTGCCAGAAATTGGTCAATGTAGTATCGGTCAACCGGCACTCCCCGCTCAGAGCCGTACGAAGCGCTCATTGGTGTGAGTCGGCGCATGGTACCGAACCACGCCGGGCGCATGATGCGTCTGGCGCGCTGGAGGACAGGATTGGTCTTCAAGCGCTGTGTGATCTCGCGCCTGCGCAAAGCTGACAGCTTGAGATAGTTCAGTAATGGTATCAATCGGCCCTCCTCGCCAAGACCACCGGCTGATCTCGGCTCGCTCGTAATCCATACCACAATCCACCCATGGTTCCACGAAGCACAAGCAGTTCCTCATGCACACCTTCCCATCGCCCATGGCGCACGGCGGTGGCAAGGAGTATCAGCCGTAACCAGACCCACGCAAGGAGAATGCGGCCCGCTGTGTAGCGGCCTCGCCGTGCCCATAGGCCAACACACGCGCCAATACCACGGCCATAGCCGCGTCGGCTCGCGAGCCGACGTGACAGCTCCTGCCGCTCATGATACAGGATAATATCAGGTGCATAATGAATATGACCGCCCGCATCGAGCAGCCGAAAAATCATATCGATATCCTCGCCGCCACTGCCAGGTGATCCGCTTCCCAAGCGTGTATCATAGCCACCAATCTGCGAAAGCCACTCCCGCCTCACAGTAAAGTTTGCACCGCTGCCCACCAGCCACGGTGAAACAACCGTATGAAAATCGGCTGGTGTGGCGCGGGTGCGCGAAGACACAGCATAGCGTTGGGGTACATCTGGACCGAGCGGGTGAATAGACCCGGTGACAGCGGCATAATCGCCACTAGACATCTTCTGCCAGATCGTGTGAACCCACTGGCTATCAGGCACGCAGTCATCGTCGGTTACCGCGATAATTGGAGCCGAGGCATGGGCAATCGCACTATTCCGCGAGGCCGAAAGGCCGCTTCGTGCCTGGCGAATGTGACGCAGTGGGACGCCACACGCGCTGCGGGCTGCGATCACCGCTCCCGCTGAATCATCTGAGCCCTGATCCACAATAATGATCTCTGCCGGCAGCTGGCTGCCAGTGAGCAGGCTATCAAGACAGCGCGCGAGTTCGTGTGGTCGGTCCATGGTTGCAATAGCAACTGTCACATCGGCATGTTCCATAGCTATCGTCCATTTCTCAGTCGATCGAGCAGATCAGTTTTCCCAAAGCAAAGCGCCATTCCAAACACGAGCAGTGAGTCAGTGCCACGCACTTCGGTGCGGTGAATGCGATACGGCGGCGTTGCTGGGTCATTCAAGCCAGAATGGCTTGTGCAGATGCCACTGAATCCAGCGCGCGCTACCACACTTCGGCTGACGTCATCGTACTGTCCATGCGGATAGGCAAACGTGCGTGGTGCTTGGCCAAGATGCTGTGCGAGATCGCCGCGGCCGCCTTGTACTTCCTCCACAATCTCTGCCACGGGGAGCCGTACGAGCGGCACATGCGAGCGTGTGTGGGCCCCAAACGTCACCTTGCCATCCTGCATAGCCAGCATGTCATCCCAATGGAGCAGCGGTCGGTTCGCTAATACACCGCTCGTATCCCAGTTATTCGTCCTACCCACGCTGCGCGTGACGCAGAAAATTGTTGCCGGGAAGCCGTAGCGGGTCAACACCGGCGCTGCAACCTCGCGGTTATCGGCGTATCCATCGTCAAAGGTGATAACCACACAGCGTGCCGGTGGCAATCGGTGATGAGCCCGGTAATCCAGGTAGTCATCGAGGCTTATGACCCGATAACCGCGCCAGCGCAGCCACGCCATTTGGCGCGCGAACTGACGCCCCGGAAGCACATACCGGCTCGCCGGCTCATGTTCTTTGCCGCAGGCGTGATACATCAGCACCACAACACCGCCCGTAAGAAGCCGCCACTGAGTGGGGTCATTGCGCAGCGCGCGCCGCACACCACGCCAGTAGCAATATCTGTAGACGAAGTCATACCACTGTGACGACCACGCGCGCGCGCCAATCAGCGACCCAATCAATAGCATCAGGCTGTGTGGCGCGCCGAGGGTCAGCAGTGCCCAGCGAAGCAGCAACTCGCGCAGGTTGCGCTGATTGTATCCACCAAGCTCCATGCGTGCAAGGAGCGCGGGCCAACGGCGAAACACAGCGACATCAGCTGCACCTGTCTGCTCGAGCGCGCGTATCACGTCATCAGGTCGCCGGTCATCGTTCAGCACGATGACTGCGGCCGGAATAAGATGCAGCGCTCTATGTGCCCGCTCCAGCTCATACACGAGATCGATGGCGCAAGAATCATGGCGCTCCAACAAAAGATCGTTGGAGCGCAGCAATAACACTCGCTCTGCTGAGAGATTATCGATGCGTGCATCGGCGGCATCTGGTGTGATACTGCCCTCTCGGAGCAGATTGGCGTGCTGATTGCGGTCTCGCACACGAGCGCGCGTGAAGTGAGCAGCATGCGGTGACGCGTTCCACAGCACACAGCCTAGCCCAACTACTCCGTCGTGCTCGCGCTGCGCCTGGAGATGCGCTTCCAGCAGCTCCGGCACAGCTTGCGCCGTGGCACCAAGCAAGAGGCAAAACCGCCCATGCGCCATTGTCACACCCTGCGCGCGCGCGCGCGCAGCGCCAATATCGCCGCAGTGAAGCCAGCGCACAAGAAATGGAGCATCGATCGCCAACTGATCGAGCGTCGGCGCTTGCCCGTGCTGCGCGATAATAACCTCAAACATTGTTGTGGACAGCGTCTGCTGCCGCAGCGTATCAAGCACTGGCGGCAGCCGATCCGACTCGGTCGTTGTGATGATAACGCTCAGTTCAATCATGCTCATAGACTCGGCGCGAATGGCAGCAGATACAACATGCGTCGTCGCTCGTGTGCGCCCATCAGTCAACCTCCAGCAGGTAGTCGGGATGCTGTGCAAGCCACGCTACAATTTGTTCAAACCCCCCTGCCGCTGACGTAGCCCGCTCCCGGCGCTCCTGGGCTGCATGGTGCAGCCAGCAGGCGTGGAAACAGAGCTGCGCAAATCCCTGATCGATACCAACAGCGCGGCAGAGCCGCCCCAAACATGCGGCAATCAGCCGCACGTATGCACCATTGTTACAAAAGCATGCCTGAAATGCGGCCAGCCGATCGGCATATCCGCTCGCCGCATCCACCGCATCCACCGCTGCATACATAAAGTCTGTCAGCGGCAGCGCGGCAAGCTGTGCCGCCTCCCAATCCACGATCTGAAGGTCGCCCTGATTGAACAGGACATTCCACATGGTCAGATCAGCATGCGTGGCCACGAGCGCCACAGTGTTTCCGGCCAGCTGCTCGCAGTAAGCTGTCAGCCGCGCACGGTAGAGCTCCCGATTGGGGAGCGCGGGCAGCTCAGCGAGTGGTCCGAGCAGGGTATGCTCAAGCCACGCCCGGTCAAGCGACCGTGTCTGCGCTGTGTCACGGCTCCAGCGCTCCAGCCAGGTAGCGATGCGCTGCAAACTCGGTCGTAGCCGCACCGGATCTCGCGGGAGCAGCGCCGCTAGCGGCGGCCCGTGGAGCACCGTCTGCCAGAGCACGGGCCGCCCATCGCCGGTAGCATGCAACATCACCTGCGCCATCGTCGTCCTGGAGCGCGCTACCGATGTGGTGAGATACTGCATCAGCGAAGCCTCTGCAATGATACGGTTGTGACTTGCATCGGTCAGCGATAGCTTTGTGACGGCGGAGGGACGTGCCGCTTTTGGCAAAAACACATGTAAAACGGCTGTCGCGTGTGCGGCCCGATGACTGGCGCGAATGACTGCGGTGGGTGTTTCGTCGCAGGGTGCAAGCCAGCTAAAACATGGGCGCGATCCGGTTCGCTGGAATATCAGCCCGGCCCAAGGCAGCAGGGTGGCGAAAATGCCATCCCCGCCTGGAAGACACAGCAGCCACCGCGCCAGCGTGCGGCGCAACGGGTTGGTTGGAATAAGCATCGCCAGCGCATGTGCGGCCGGCGCGGCGAGCAGAGGAACAAGGCACCGATCGGGCGTATCAATTGGCAGGTGGCCAACTCGTAGCTTCAGCATCAGGCCACGCGCACGCAGCATTCGTGTAATTGCCATTCGCCAGCGGCGCGGCGCAAGCACGTACACCACGCCCTCCGGCGCAATATCTGCCGCTAATTGACCTGCCTGTGCTAGCCAGCCAGGTTCACGGCACTGTGCCGATGTCGGCGCCATCACACAGAGATCGACCGCGCCACTACGTGTGTGCGCCGCTGGCAGAAGGTTCGCCGGGCAACCATCACCAATCACCCGCGCCCGCTGCACCGCACCCGTAGGATGCAGCAGCTCAAGCGGCGATATGCGCGCGCTACGATGATCAGGCGTGTCGAACATCGCCGAGCACCTTTCGCCAAATTGAGACGTCTTCGGCGAGCCGCGTGCGGCGGGAAGCATCGCTGGCAGCGCGTAACTTAATCGCATCGCGCACAAGCTTTGCCCCAACGCCGCTGTAGAGCAGCAGCTTTAACAGTGTCAGTTGCATGCGGCTATAATGTCGCCGGTAAAACCCAAGCGTGCTTTGGAACAGCCGCACAGTCATTGCCGCCCGCTGCTGTACCGTGCTAGCTCCCCCCACATGCATCACCGCTGCTTGGGGAGCGAAGTGTGTTTCCCACCCGTGCTGCCGCAGCCGATAGCAGAAATCAACCTCCTCGCTATACATAAAAAACGATTCGTCGAATCCGCCGACGGTCGCAAACGCGGTGCGCCGCACCCCTAGCGCAGCGCCCAATACCCACGGCACCCGACGCGCCTCCTGGTGCGACCACGAGCGCAGATGCCAACGGCGGACAAGCGGCACATGCCTAAGTGCAGCGGATAGATTGCTCAGCTCCAAAAGGATGTGGGGCGGCGTTGGAAAGTAGAAGCAGGATGGCTGCAGCGAGCCATCTGTATTCAGTAATCGCGGTCCAACCACACCCGCGCGCGGGTGTTCGCTGAGATAACGTGCTAGCGCCGCTAGCGCGCCCGGCTGGATTACCGTATCACTGTTGAGCAGCAGCACAAACGGCGTGGCACACGCGGCAACCGCCTGGTTCACGGCGGCGGCAAAACCGGGGTTGTGCATATTTGCGTGCAGCGTGACATCGGGGAAATCCGCCGCTACCATTGCTGCGCTGCCGTCCGTCGATGCATTATCGATCACAAGAACATCGGTCAACTGTTCGGCCACAACAGCCGCGAGGCAATCGTGGAGCAACGCACGTGTGTTGTAGTTGATAATAGCAACTGCGATTTCATCTCTACTCATAGCTCACTTGTTTCACATCACCGAAACAATAACGTATTTCACCCTGTCATACTTTATACCATCATTTAGATGCTACGCCAGATCAATATAGAAACGGAGATGATCAGAATCATGCGCATCGCCAGACCAGTGCGCTTAACGCCATTCACCAATAGCGATCATGTCTACCGGTTCAGCCGCGTTACCGCTCGTACCCCAAGCCGCTGAAGGGCACCACCAAAGGGTATCCGATCGAGCGGCAGACCGGCTGTAAGCGTCGTGATATCCTCGGGCCGCACGATCCCAGCCAATGCCAACAGCGCCGTATACAGACCACATGCCAACGCTGCGCCCACGACGGTTTGCAGCACACTGGTATTTGGCAGCGCCATTAGCACACCGACGAGCACAGCGCAGGCGGATAGGTAGCCAACTACGTGTTTGGTGCGCAGCTGCACTAGCCACGGAAAGCTGCGCGCACAGGCAAACGTCAAGAGGGCGCAGCCGCTCATACTGGTCACAAGCAGCGCTAGCGCCGCGCCCATGATCCCATAGGTTGGAATGAGCAGCCAGAGCAGAAGCACCTCAAGCAGCGCCATGAGCGGTAGCCAGCGCGCGGGAATATGCGCCAGGCTACGCGCCTGAAGGATCATTGCCAATAGCGCTGCGAGCACGAGCAGGAGCGTTGCTGTGGCGGCGATGCGCAGCACCTCGGCGCTTGAGGTGTAGCTTGCTGGAAAGATCAGCCGAATTGCCGCCTCGGGCTCGGCAATCAAGATTAAGTTTAGCGGCACAATCAGCAGCAGTGCATACTTCAGCGCGAGTACAATATAGACATCGAGCTTGCCCTCCTCCGCCCGAGCGATGTAGGGGAACAGCGCGGTGGCATAGGCACCTGCCAGAAGAAGCGGAATACGCGCCAGGACAGCGGCCACCTGATAGTAGCCCGCCAGCGAATCAGCCTGCGACGCTGGGCTGAACAGTTTTACACCAATGATATCGCTATTGCTGATGATCGTCAGTGCGCATAGCCCAATGAAAATGGTAAGTGAGCTTTGATAGGTGCGCCAGCCGCTCCAGGAGCGCTCGCGCCAGAAGCGAAAATCACGCGCTCCCCACGCCAGCAGCAGCACCGAAACCAGCGTGCCAAGTGTCGTCGCTGCCAGCGCGCCCAGGACACTCCAGCCCATGGCAACGAGCAGCACACCCCCGAGTACCTTGATCAACGCCTCCACGACGCGGCTCATACCAAGTGCGCCAAAGCGGAACCGGCCCTGAAAAATGCCACCTTCTACTGCGGCCAACGCCAGCAGCAGCGTTTCGGCGAGCAGGAGTCCCACAATAGTGTAGCTATCTCCATCGAATTGGAGCGCACCACTTGTTGCCGCGATCAGCAGCAAGGCGCTACAGAGCAAGCCGATAACCAGGTTGCCCGCCAGCGCGCTTTTTGCGCTGCGGTAGGCCTCCCGAAGTGACACCCCCTGCGCAAGCGACCGCGCCAACTCCCAGGGAAACCCCGAGTTGAGCAGCGTCGCCGCGATCAGCAGCCACGATTGGGTCAAACCCAAAATACCAAAGGCGTGGATCGGGAGCAGCCGCGCCATAACAATTGCATAGATGTTATTGAGCACGGCGATGCCAAGGAAGGTCAGGCCCGAAGCAGTGCTGCTTCGGCTCGCCGAGACACTGGTGCTTGCGGGATTCAACACTGGCTCATCGCTCGGTATGGCCAGAGGTTCCGGCAGTGGCAGCGAATCGGGCCGCGCAGAGGGAGGCCGAAACCAGCCAAACGTGTAGCCATACATCGTTGCATAGCTAGAGAGCATCTTAAGCGGCATAAAACCAAAGCGCACGTGCCGTATCGGATCGAAGTAGAGTTGCACAAACAGCAGCAACAGAAAAAGCAGCGGTGCAAGTAGCACGAGCAGTATCCCATACCACCGCCCAAGTGGCAAAATGTCCATGTGCCGATCGGGGTTTTTGAGCGCCTCGTGGGCATGTCCGATGCCATAGCGAAAACTCTTTCGCAAAAGCTCCCGCAGGCTGCCAGGCGGATTGTGATAGACCCAGCAATCCTTTGGGATCACAAAGCGATAGTTGGCACGGCTGACCCGGTAAAAAAATTCGGGGTCTTCGCCGGTCTCCAGTGCTGTGTCGAACCCACCAATAGCCTCGAATACCGATCGCCGCATCGCGCAGCATGTCGTTGTGATCCCAGTGAATCCGTAGTGATCTAATGGAGGATTGGTTTCAGTATCGGTTTCAAGGACAGGAAATACCCAGCGTGGCACCTCGTGCGCGATCCGGTGCTGGAGCCAGGTTGCATCAGGCGACAAAATCTTCGATGGGCCGACGATGCCGATGCGCTCGTTGGACTCAAGCATACGGATCATCGTTTCGAGCACGTGTGCATGAGCCAGTACCGCGTCATCGTCGATAAACACAATTATTTCGCCACGCGCCCGCTGGACACCCACGTCTCTCGCGCGTCCGGCGGGCGAGACCCCGACGACCACAATCAGCTCGTAGTTTTGAAACGTTTGCAGATCAAGGCTCGCCCGCAGGCGATCGATCTGACCGCTCGATGATGGCACCACCACCGAAACGGGCGTGGAGGATACATGGGGATCGACGGTGGTAGCGAGTTCAGGCATTGGTCACTTCCATCTCAATGGCAAGCGGTGCGTCAGACATATCGCTCAAGGATATCCTACCTTGGGGGGGTGAGCTCGAATAGCTGAATATTCCAGAAGGTTGGAGATTCATGCTCAAAGCGCACGACGCTATTGTCTACAACCCAATCGTAGAAATCATGGCTAACAGCATTGTAGCCACCCCAGCGCTCTTTCGTGCTCAAAATGACATAGTGCGCTCCCTGCTCTCGTAACAGCTTCGGTGTGCGGTCAAATCGCACACGATAGCCTGGAAAAATATAATTTCCCAACTCACTACCAACTTCGAGCATCTCGCCGGGCGGAACGTGCTGTTTAACATACGCTTGGAGTGATGCATAACCGTTATCTTGGCTGACAGCAAATAAATTAATATATGTTGTCATATTCCAACAGCACCCCGCCAACACGAGTCACAGCGGCAACACACCGATCAAGGACATGCCCGATGTTGCCCCACCGATGGACCGCGGCTTATCCCAATTTCCCGACCAGCTGATAATGAGCTGGCCAAACATTTTTGCGAGCTGTGTGCCCACCAGCACGATGATCGGCACGCTCACAAGGTAAAAGAACTGATCGCTGCCTTGGCCAAAGATCATGCTTGTGCCGATCATCAGATCGGCAACCAGCACCCAGAGAGCCACGAAACACATCTCCTCGCCTACCTGCCGCCTGCCCACCAGCGATCGGGCAATAATTGCCAGCGCGAGCAGCGAGCCGACAACAATCAGCAGATAGGAAAACGCATAGGGAAGCATTGTCGCCGTCACGGTTTCCCACAGCGAGATATGCGCCGTACTCACGGGCGATTGGGTCGCTGGTGAATGGCCAACCAAACGGCTGAAGAGACGAAACAGCTGTCGCGTCTTCATGGGCTCATACCTAGCCCAGTCTCCGTGGATGTAGATCCACAGCGGATACAGCCCATAGATTGAGATCGCCGTAAGACAAACGACTAACACGCGCCGAATGTGATCGCGCCGATACACGACGGCAAAGATTATCAGCACGAGCAGGCTAAACAACATAAATTCTTTGACCAATGCCGCAAGCGCGATGGCCACACCGGTGGCCAACGTGTAGCGAGACGCATGACGCTGTTTGTTTAGTCTATCTAGGAAAAACCAGATGCCGACAACCAGGAGCAGCGCCGCTATTGTCTCAAGCATGGTGCGGCGGTTAATCCGCTGTACATAGGGATCCAGGCAAAAAAGCAGTGCCACGATTACCCCACACAACCGCCCGCGTATACGCCAGCCGATCAGAAACAACATCGCCGCGGTTAGCGCGCCCGCAGCGGCGTTCATATACCGAAGCGCATAGATCTGAGCGATCGGATCGCCGTCTACAAGACCGGACAGTTTCAGGTAGCCGGCAGCAAGCAGTGGAAACAGCGGCGGGTGCCACACAAAGGTGATGCCTGTGTTTTCAATGAGCCCCCGCCCCGCTCCAATGTTGTTTGCAACTGAGGTATACAGGGCTTCATCGGCAAACAGATCCGGGGCCTGATCCAGGCGGAACGATAGTAGGGCAAACTCGAACACAAAGCACAACAGGCACAACAATACAATCGACCCTGTCGTTGACCAGGCGCGCAGGTGGATCGCAGGCACTGGGCGGATATTCCATTTGTGATTTGTTGTGATCATAGTATTCCAGCGGATACGCTCCTATCGAGCTAGACCACCGCGCCTCCCCACATCCTGGGAGTGGTGGGCATTTCCCGTTGCAGAAATGTGCTGATGGCAGCCATAAGATCGGGCAACTCGTCCAATCTGTAGGCGTTTTCGTTAGCCTGGCGTGCGAGATTCAGCACACCGTGTACCTCGTCTTTGTACATAATCGGCACTGAAAGCGAAGATGAAAGCGTAGGCATACGGAGATAGGCCCGCACATCTTCAGGCACGACTGAGGGCGAGATATAAAGTGGCTGGCGTTTTGCTGCAACCCAGCCGGCTACGCTATCTTGACGTGAGACCCGCGCGCCGAGCAGACGATTATCGAGCCCTTTCTGCGCCGAGATCACAAGCTCGGCCTGCGGCGAGGGCTGGAGCAGCAGTGAAGCACGCGATGCACCAAACGCATTCACAAGCTGGTCAAACAGAGGACGCATCATATGATGCAAATCGAACACAGCGCTGAGCGGCCCCGGCCGCAGCATAGCGTTGTGCTGCGCCACCGATGTGGCGGGGATACCATGCGGGAACCAGTCTATGCCAACATGGCTATGCTGGCGGGTCAGTGTCACAAACAGATGTTCATAGCCACGCGCGGCGGTTTCCCAAGAAAATTGCTCGGTCCAGCGGCGCGCTTGCCCGCCCAACTGAACCATCGCGCCATCGTGCTGCTTCAGACTATTCAGCACCGCCGCGAGCTCGGCGTCATCACCAGGGGTGAAGGTGCGGCCCACCTGGCCCACGACATCGGTCAGACCCATCAGCCGCGATGCAACCGGCACACAGCCAGCGGCCATGCCCTCCAGCAGCACAAGACCAAATGCCTCGGCGCGGCTGCGCGAAGGCAGCACCAGTACATGGGACTGCTCATAGGCGCGGCGCACCTCTTCATCGGATGCGTGGCCAAGGAAATGCACATCCTGCACATCGAGCTCGCGCGCTAGATTATGGTAGAAATCGGCAAAATGCCCATCCCCGATTACGGTGAGCCTCGCACCCTCAACCTGGCGGATCGCGCGCAGCAGGATATCCAACCCTTTGTAGGGGCGCAGCTGACCGACAAACAATACATTCATACCCTCGGGCTTAGCCGACACCGGTGCGCCAATGTTGACTCCCCATGGGATAACACTGACGCGCTCTCTGGGCAAAAAGGCCGCGAATGATTCGGCATAGCCGGGTGTTGAGACAACGACATGATCGGCCAGGCGAGCCAGCGCCCGATGCATAACGTTATACGGCGCGCAGAAGAGCTCTTTACCCGGCAGCTCGATCTCAGAGTGATGGGTATAGACCACGGTTGGCCCATTGCGCCGCCGGCCAAGCGCCGTCATCAGAAGCGCTATGTCGCTGAACGTCGGCGCTGGGCCGTGGATATGAACGACATCATAGTCGCTAATACGCGGGAGCACCTTCCGAAAGCCACGCCACACCATGCTGGAAAGCCGCACCTCACCAAACTCGATGCGCGGGATGTCCGCGCTGGAAAGAATATCGACTTCGTGACCGGCGGCGCGTAAGCGGGTGGTAATCTCATCGCATACGCGCGCGACGCCGCTGGTAATTGGTGGTGCTTCGGAGATAATAACAAGGATCTTCATACGTGCCAGCCTTTTCATTAAATATCTATATGTAGCGGTCTGACGTTATCGTCAGCTGCTTATACGGATTTGGCGATCGCCGAAGCTGCCACACCACACGAGCCGCCTCTACCACAATCTCGGGCGACATCTTGGACTCTCCGGCGACACGGTCGGGAAAGATGATCGGCACTTCGGTGATCTGGAACCCAGCCTGAAAGCAGCGGTATGTCACTTCGACCTGAAACCCATAGCCGTTAGAATGGATCGTGTCAAGGTCGATTTGACGTAGGACACTGGAGCGAAAACATTTAAATCCACCGGTACAATCGTGGATGGGAAGACCAAGGATGGCGCGTGTGTACGCGCTGCCGCCCCGGCTAATGCACTGCCGTAGCCAGGACCAGTTCTCAACGCCACCACCTCGGATATACCGCGAACCGAGGACGACATCGGCACCACCCACGGCTTTTGCTAACAGCTGTGTGAGATAGCGCGGCTGGTGTGAGAAATCAGCATCCATCTCAAAAAGGTAGTCATATTCACGCTGAAGTCCAAATTGGAAACCAGCGATATAGGCGCTGCCGAGCCCAAGCTTACCCGCACGGCGCAGAAGCTGAACCTGCGGCTTGCGCGCAGCCAGTGCTGCCACCAGGTCGCCCGTACCATCGGGCGAGCCATCATCGACCACCAGTACGTCGAAGTGGCTACCCTGCGCCAGTATCTCGGCGATCAGACGCTCGATATTCAAGGCCTCGTTATAGGTTGGGATGATGACGAGACACGAATGAGGCGACGTTAGTTTTTCCATATTCGACCATCCTCCGCGTGATGCCGCTACGTTTTCTATCTCGATGCTGCGCTGTGATCATCTATCCAACAGTTTCTAGTAGCTATATATATAATCGCACTAAATACAGATTTAGTCACTCGTTTTTAATAACACTATCTTAATATTCATATGAATAAAGAGACATTTTTAGGAGGCTCCAAGTAGTGGGGACCAGGGCGGATCGGACAAGGGGGATTTAAATGTGGTCGAGAACACGCTCGGGTTGGGGGCACCCGTTGGCGCGACCTTGCCGGTGCGATACCCTCATTGCATGACATCGCCGGCCGGCGGCACGAAAGAGCGCATCAGGACGGGATCGAGAGGTGCCTGATGCATCGGTTCTCTGGTAGGATAGGGATGCTGAGTACCTACCACCGGAGGATCCCATGCATCAGGCACCCCCATTGTACGACACGTCGG
>JAYUUK010000150.1:0-4993 GCA_043754595.1 Roseiflexaceae bacterium
CCATCTGTTGCAGTGGCGTGGGGGGCGGGGGCCGCAGGCCCCCGCATCCTCCCTCTCTGCGATGGCGGCGCAGCCGCCATCGCAGAAGTTTAATAATTACAATTCCCATTATACTACTCGAACAATCGTAGATCAATCCACCAAAAGTCGGAATAATAGTCACTCAATCATTCTAAGACTTGCCCAACTACAGGTCTGATGCTATACTTTTTGTCATCTACGACCCAAGTACGTTCGCGGCAGATGAACGTTGTGTCATCTCTATGTGTCATACACCAGCTGAGAAAGTGAACGGCTATGGCGCGTGCCCGTTTTCGCAGGCCGGCCGAGGAGCGCACGCCGGTTGACTCCGGCGTGAGCCGCTATATTAACCGCGAGCTGAGCTGGCTGGCGTTCAATCAGCGCGTGCTTGAGGAGGCGCTCGACGCGCGCCACCCACTGCTGGAGCGGGTCAAGTTTCTGGCGATCTTCAGCACCAACATGGACGAGTTTTTCATGATCCGCGTGGCCGGCATCAAGCGGCAGATCGCCGCCGGCGTCACCGTGCGCTCGGCCGAGGGCCTGACTCCGGCCGATCTGCTCGCCGCCATCAGGCGGGGCGTGATCGACGCGATGGAAACCCACCGCCGCTGCTGGCTCGAGGACGTGCAGCCCAAGCTGTGCGCCGAAGGCATCCACCTGCTGGACTACGCCGATCTCACCGATGCGCAGCGGGCCTACTGCACCGCCTACTTCGAGCGCGAGATCTTCCCGGTGCTCACGCCGCTCGCCATCGACCCGAGCCACCCGTTCCCCAATATCTCGAATCTGAGTCTGAATCTGGCGGTCGTCATCAACGACCCAGAGGAGGGCCAGGTCTACGCCCGCGTCAAGGTCCCGGCCTCGCTGCCGCGGCTGATCGCGATCCAGGGCGGCATCTGCGACGGCCCGGAGCATGTCCCGCCGGCCAACCGCCATTGCTTCGTCTGGGTGGAGCAGGTGATCGCCGGCAATCTCCAGGCGCTGTTCCCGGGCGAGCAGATCATCGAGCACTCGATCTTTCGCATCACCCGCAATCTGGATATGGAGATCGCCGAGGAGGAGGCCGAGGATCTGCTGCTGACGATCGAGGAGGGCGTGCGGCAGCGGCGCTTCGGCGCAGTGGTGCGGCTGCTGGTCCAGCACGATATGCCAGGCGATATCCAGGCCCTGCTGCTAGAGAATCTCAAGCTCGGCGCCGCCGACATCTACGAGGCCCGCGGTCCGCTCGGCCTCTCCGATCTGATCAGCTTGCTGCGCATCGACCGGCCGGATCTCAAAGACCCGCCATTCTACCCTTCGGTCCCGTCTGCGCTGCGCCGCTCGCGCACCGCCGATGAGATGTTCGCCGCTATTCGGCAGCAGGATATCCTGCTGCACCACCCCTTCGACTCATTCGAGCCGCTGGTCAGCCTGATCGAGGCCGCCGCCGAAGACCCCAGCGTGTTGGCGATCAAACAGGCGCTCTACCGTGTCGGCTCTAACTCGCCGATCGTGCAGGCGCTGATGCACGCCCGCGAGGAGGATAAACAGGTGACGGTGCTCGTCGAGCTCAAGGCGCGCTTCGATGAAGAGAACAACATCACCTGGGCCAGGGCGCTCGAAAGCGCCGGGGTCCACGTCGTCTATGGCGTCGTGGGTCTCAAGACTCACGCCAAGCTGGCGCAAATCGTCAGGCGCGAGCAGGACGGGCTGCGCTGCTATGTCCACGTCGGCACCGGTAACTACAACGCCGGCACGTCGCGGGTCTATACCGATCTCGGGCTGCTCACTGCGCGCGATGATATCAACGCCGATGTCTCCGAGGTGTTCAATCTGCTCACCGGCTACTCGCGACAGCGCAAGTTTCGCAAGCTGCTGGTGGCACCCGTCACGCTGCGCGATGGCATCGCCCGCCTGATCGAGCGCGAGACCGAGCACGCCCGCGCTGGCCGCCAGGGCGCTATCACGCTCAAGCTTAACGCGCTCGTCGATCGCCCGCTGATCGATCTGCTCTACACCGCCTCGCAGGCCGGCGTCGTCATCGACCTAATCGTTCGCGGGATGTGTTGCCTGCGGCCGGGCGTGCCCGGCCTGAGCGAGACGATCACGGTCAGCAGCATCGTCGGGCGGTTTCTGGAGCACTCGCGGATCTATCACTTTGGCAACGATGGCAGCCCGGAGACCTATATCGGCAGCGCCGATGTGATGGAGCGCAATTTGGACCGGCGCGTCGAGACGCTCGCCCCAATCGAGGACCCGGCGCTCGCCGCGCAGCTGCGCGACTTGCTCGAAGTCTACCGCAATGATACACTGAGGGCACGGATCTTGCGTCCGAACGGTGAATATGAACGGGTACAGCCCGATGAACAGCACCCGCCACTCGATAGCCAGGTGGTTTTCTTGCGCGGGCGCGAGACTGCATATGAGTGACACATGCCTAACCCTCGTCTGATCTTGATCGCGCTCTGGCTGTTGATCGGGGCGCTCGCCATCTTTTTGCTCGAACGGCTGCTGGTGCTCGTGGGCGTCCTCTCGTCCACGCTGCTGCTGTTCGCCGTCTCGTGGCTCGTCGCGCTCATTCTCCAGCCGCTCGTCGATCGGCTGCAGCGCATGTCTATGCCGCGCGCCGCGCCGCGTGGCAATGCGCCGGAGGGCACGGCCGCAGCGCTCGCGCCACAGATGCCGCGGGTCGTGGCGGTCTCTCTGGTGTTCGCCGCGTTTCTGTGCGTCGTGCTGGTCTTCATCCTCTCGCTCATCCCGACGATCAGCGTGCAGCTCACCAATCTGGTCAACGGACTGCCAAAGAGCCCGGAGGATATTACTGCCTATGTCGCCAGCGCACAGCTCTTCCTCACGCGGCTCAACATCCGCACCGATCTGACACAGTTCGTCGACCCGGTGGCGGTGGCACAGCAGGTCGCCCCGATCGGCACGACGGCGCTGCAGCAGGGCGTCGGCATCGCCGGCAGCATCGCATCGTTGCTGTTCAATACCTTCATCGTGCTGATCCTTAGCTTCTACATCACGCTCGATGGTCCGACGCTGACGCAGCGCTTCCAGGTCGCACTCCCCGCGTTCTGGCACCGCGAGGCCGAGCTATTCTTCTCCACGGTCGACCGGGTGTTTGGCGGGTTCATGCGGGCGCAGTTGCTCAACTCGGTGGTCTACGGCATTGTGACGGTCGTGGTGATGGCGGCGTTTGGCCTGACAGACCTGGCGCTAGCTGGGGTCATCTGCGGCGTGCTGGTGCTGATCCCGCTCGTCGGTGGGTTCATCGCGCTGGTGCCGCCGGTCCTGATCGCCATCGGCCAGAACCCCGGCGTCGCTATCCCGCTGCTGCTCGTGTTGTTTGGAATCCAGCAGGTGCTGTTCAATGTGCTGATGCCGCGATTCCTCGGGCAGATCATCGGTCTTCACCCGCTATTGGTGTTCTTCTCATTGCTCGCCGGCGGGGTGATCGGCGGCGGCTGGGGCATCCTGCTCGGCATCCCGATCGCTGGCGTCGCGGCGTCGATCTCGCAGTTCCTCTACTTTCGCGCCAATCATCCGGACGCGCTCGAAGTCGTCATGGTCGCCGCCGCAGCCGATGCCGCAGCGTCCGATCTCACGCCCACCGACGTGATCCCGACCGCAACCCCGCCGCCCACTGCCGACGAGGCTATTTGACGCCTCAGGCGCTCTCCCCTACAATAGCGCCGCATTCGGCCACACCTCATCGCGCACCGTCGCTCACCAATGTTGGGAGTAACGGAACAGTAATCGCCCAATCACACCACTTTCAGGGCACCATCAGCCGGGTGCGCTATAGTGGTGAAGGCGGGCCGTCGCTCGCCCCCGCCGAGTCGCCGTCGAGGCAATGGCTGCCTCGCTCGGTCGCACAGCCCGCTGCTACACAGAGGAGTCGTCGATGTTGAGCCGCTTCCTGACTCGCCAGTCGCTCTCGCTCGTCACGCTGATCGCACTTATCGCCGGGTTGGCACTCACGCCGCGCAGCATGAGCGCCGCCGCCCGCAGCCCTGGCGAGGTCCCTGACACTAAGCCGCCGTTCACCTCGCAGTTCTTCGCCGAGACCGGGTTCGCCGCCACAAACTCGTTCGCGACTTACTGGAAGCGCACCCCCAACGCGCTGTTCACCCTCGGCTTCCCGATCTCGCAGCCGTTCATCGAGCAGAGCTTCACCAATCCCGGCGAGTTCTACCGCGTCCAGTACTATGAGCGCGCCGTGCTCGAAGAGCACCCCGAGAACTACGGCACGAACTTTTACATCCTTGGCCGCCTGATGGGCTCGCAGCTCGCCAAGGGCCGCGAGCAGGAGCCGCCGTTTCTGCCGGTGGGCGACCCTGGCGATGGCACGTGGAACAACGGCACCAGCCACACGCTGCGCGAGAGCCCGGCGCCGTTCCGCAGCTTCTGGCAGAACAACGGCGGCCTGGCGGTCTTCGGCCTGCCGCTCTCCGAGCAGTTCCAGGAGGTCAACGCCGCTGACGGCCAGACCTACTACGTGCAGTACTTCGAGCGGCAGCGCATGGAGTGGCATCCCAACGAGCCCAACCCGCGCTATCGCATCCTGCTCGGGCTGCTCGGCAATGAGTACCGCGACCGCAACCATAAGACTAACCCGGCTTTCACCCCCGGCGCGGCACCTGAGCAGCCGCAGAGCGATGGCTTCGCCTATGGTTTCAACGCCATCCTCTACGGTCAGGGTAGCACATCGTGGCAGGATCGGCCGCGCGCGCTGACGCTGGTGAAGAACGCTGGCTTCGGCTGGGCGCGGCAGCAAGTCCGCTGGCAGGATCTCCACGATCGATCTGGCGCGATCTATTGGGGCGAGCTCGATAATATCGTCGCCGACGCCGCAGGCCAGAACGTCAAGCTGCTGATCAGCGTCGTGCGCGCGCCATCGTGGGCCACCGCCGATGGTCAGAACGGAATGCCGTCGCGCGAACACTTTGCCGACTTCAGCTACTTCATGGGCGAGATGGCCAAGCGTTAC
>JAYUUK010000151.1:0-4987 GCA_043754595.1 Roseiflexaceae bacterium
CCGGGATCGACGCGAGCCATCCGGTCAACTCGGCCTCAACCCGGGCGGTGGTGGCGGCGAGATCGGCGGGCGACGGATCATCGACGCCGCGGGTCTCAAGCAGCCAGGCCCGTACGCTGCGGCGGACCACCTGCTGGTAGCCCCAGCCCTCGATGAGATGATGAGCCACGAAGCGTTCGACCGCCGCCCTGGCCGCATCGTTATCGGCGAGCAGCGCAGCACAGCCGGCGGCGATGGCGGTACCGAGGGTGTTGCCGGCGGTGTTCCACGCGCCGAATGCCACCAATTTTGTTATGTCAACTTCTTCCAGCAGCGCATCGAGGTAGGCGGGGTCGGCACCGTTTGGATAGGCGATATCGCCGACGATCACGGGTGTGCCACGGGTCTGGGCAGCGGCGATACGCGCCGCCTGGGCGCGAAGATCCGCCGCTCGCTCCTCGCGCTCGGCGTCGGCGAACGCCTGGTCCCACTCGGAGCGGCGCGGGACGGGCGGGTTGACGGCCAACAGCAGATCAGAGTCGTGCGCGACGAGCCGTGCGCCGCAGGCAGCGATCTGGCGTTCGACAGTGATCTGCGCCGGGCCATCCTCGTATGGCGCGGTGATCAGCGCCCCAGCGGCTACGGCGTAGTCCACCGCAATCGACGGTGAAACGCCGCGCATGGCGTGGATCAGCCGCGCCGTCAGCGCCGAGCCGACCTCGTCCGCACCAGGGTACATCAGAAATTGACGATTGACGATTGACGATTGGCCGCTTGCTTCCGCCCCAAGCTCCAGCCGTGCGGCCAGCTCGGCGACCCAGGCTTTCTCGCGGGTGCCGAGTCCGTAAGGCGAGGTGTCGTCTGACGAGAGCACCAGCAAGTCGAAGACGCCATCGGCGAGCATGTGGACGGCGGCGAGGTTGACGGTGTGGTTGCGGTGGCGGCGGGCGAGGAAATCGCGGGTCAGCTCGGGCGGGATGGCGGCGCGCAGAGCGACCAGCTCGGCATCGACCGGCTCGCCGCGCAGCTGCCGGTGCATGAGCTGCGAGAGGCGGTAGAGGCGGGTGCCGTAGCGCTCCCAGTAGAGCGGCTCCTCAAAATTATGGTCGGCGTTGGAGATGCGCGTGATCACCGAGAAGGCATAGAGCGGTAGCGCGGGGTGGCGGGCGCGGAGCTCGCGAAGCACGTCGAGGCGGGCGAGCACCTGGAGGATCGTATCATCGGTGGTGCGGGCGGCGATCAGGCCGCCGTAGCCGAGCAGCTCAAGGCAGACGATGATGCCGCTAGCATCGGGGGCGCGCTCCAACAGCCACGCGCCTAGGCCTTCGCAGTCCGCCGGGGTGCGGATGGCGGGGAGCAGCGCGGATGGCGGCGTCAGCAGCGTCTCGCCGGCGATGGCGGCGATGGCCTGCGGGTAGCGGATATTGACGGGCCGCTCGTCGAGCGGGAGCAGCAGGAGCATCGATCGTTCTCCGGGCAGTTTGTCCACAGATAGCCGGGTAGATTCGCTCATCCACGCAAATCTGCGCGAATGCCGGAGTTGTAAACGTGCGAAGCGCAGAGTGGGAGTTTGGAGGCCGGGTACCCTCTGGGTGTCCCCGAGATCTTCTTTTCCTACTCCGAGAAGAATTCTCGCCATGCCAACGATCGTGGTATGATTCGGTTACTCGTACACCGTACATAGCCAAAGCTCGTATCATACCACGGGCCAGAAAGACGCACACATGACACCACTCACCAGCGGGCAGCGCGCCAGGCTGCGCAGCATGGCCCACCACAGGCAGCCGCTCGTCTACATCGGCAAGGCCGGATTATCGGAGCGCGTGGTCGAGGAGATCGAGACAGCGCTGCACCACCACGAGCTGATCAAGGTCAAATTCCAGGATTTCAAGGATGAGAAGAAGGCGCTCGCCGCGCAGATCGTGACCACGACTGGCTGCGGGCTCGTCGGGATGATCGGCAATGTCGCGATCCTGTACCGCGAGAGCCTCGACCCCGAGCTGCGGGCGATCGAGCTCTAAAACCAGGCCGATTATCCACAGATAGGCACAGATAAGCACAGATACGACGAATCAATCGACAATCGACAATCGACAATTGCTAACGAGCTATGCCAGCGCCTTGCCGATCAGCCAGCCCCCGGCGACGATGACCGTCGTGGCGACGGCGGTGACCCGCGCTGCATCCCAGCGAAACGGCTGCGGCGCGTCGTCCTCGGCGTCGAACAGCGCGACGACCACGCTAAAGATGATGATGATCACAAACGCGGTGAGCGCGAACAGCGGCACCTTGAGGAAGCTCAGCGGCCCGACGATATTGATATAGTCGGTGGCACACGAGATACCGTTCTTGCACATCGGCGGCGGGAAGATATCGGTGGTCTGGATAAGATAATGGTAGGTGGAGATCAGCGCGCCGACGATCGCCAGCGGCAGGGCAGTCAGGTAGGTTCGGCGGTCGCCGCGCAGGATGCCGACCAGCAGCACAATCGTCAGCGGGTACATGAAGATCCGCTGGTACCAGCACAGCTCGCACGGGATCCAGCCCCAGACTTCGCTCATCCACAGGCTGCCGCCGGTGGCAAGCAGCGCGGCGAGCAGCGCTGTGTGCGCCCCGATCGCGACGGGGAGCGCGTACAGCCGGTCGCCGGTCGTCGGCGCGCCGTCATCGCTGTCTTCGAGCTGTGCGCTCGTGGTCATAGCTTTGCCCCTTCAATTGGATAGAAATGAGGGGGCTGCGCCCTAACCCCCCGCCGGCGCTCCACGCTCCAGCCATGTTACCGCAGAAACAGCCGGTACGCCGGGTTCTCGCTCTCCGATGTGGCGGGGTAGCCGAGGCGCGTGAGCGACGATGCGAAGCGCGGCAGCTCCGCCTCTGGCACCTGGATCCCGGCCAGCACGCGGCCGTGGGCGCTGCCGTGGTTGCGGTAGTGGAACAGGCTAATATTCCACTCCGGGTCGAGCGCCTCAAGGAACTGGAGCAGCGCGCCAGGCCGCTCGGGAAACTCGAAGCTGAACAGCCGCTCGTCGGCCGCCTCCGGCGCACGTCCGCCGACCATATGACGCAGGTGAACGATCGCCAGCTCGTTATCGGTCAGGTCGATCGCCGCTAGCCCGGCGTCGGCGAGCTGGGAGAGCAGCTCGGCGCGCTGGTCGGCGCGGGCCAGCTGCACGCCGACGAAGATCTGGGCAGCGGGGCCTGGGGCGTAGCGATAGTTGAACTCGGTGATGTTGCGCCGCCCAAGCGTCTGGCAGAAGCGTTTGAACGAGCCAGGGCGCTCGGGGATGGTCACCGCCAGGATGGCCTCGCGCTGCTCGCCGATCTCGGCGCGCTCGGCGATGTGGCCGAGGCGATCGAAGTTGACGTTTGCGCCGCAGGTCAGTGCGATCAGCGTCTCGCCGGCCAGACTGTGCTCGGCGACGTAGCGCTTGAGCCCGGCCACCGCCAGCGCGCCAGCCGGCTCCTGAATGGCGCGGGTGTCGTCAAAAACATCTTTGATCGCGGCGCAGACCTCGTCGGTGCTGACCTGTACGAAGTCATCGACGTACTGCCGCACCAGATCGAAGGTGTGCGCCCCGACCCGCCGCACCGCCACGCCGTCCACAAAGATTCCAACGTGGGGCAGCGTGATACGCTCGTCGGCACGCACGCTACGGATCATGGCGTCCGAGTCATCGGGCTCGACGCCGACGATCTGGATGGCAGGGTTGATGCTTTTGAGAAACACGGCGATCCCGGCGATCAGGCCGCCGCCACCGATCGGGACGAAGACCCGGCACGGGCCGGCTGGCATCTGGCGCGAGAGCTCAAGCCCGATCGTCCCCTGTCCGGCGATCACCAGCGGGTCGTCGTAGGGGTGGACGAAGGTTTGCCCGCTGGTCGCCTGGAGCGCGTAGGCGTGGGCCTCGGCGTCGCTGTAGCTGTCGCCGTGGAGCACAACGCTCGCGCCGCGAGCGCGGCAAGCGTTGATCTTGATATCGGGGGTGGTGGCGGGCATCACGATCGTGGTGGCGATGCCGAGCCGCTGCCCGGCGAAAGCCACGCCCTGCGCGTGGTTGCCGGCCGATGCGGTGATCACGCCGCGCGCGCGCTCGTCGGCGGTGAGATGGGCCATCTTATTATACGCGCCGCGCAGCTTAAACGAGAAGATTGGCTGAAGATCCTCGCGCTTGAACAGGACGCTGTTGCCGACACGCGCCGAGAGCCGGGGCGCAGCCTGGAGCGGAGTCTCGACGGCCGCCTCGTAAACCCGGCTGGTCAGGATCCGCTGGAGGTAGGTCACATCCACGGCACATAACTCCTTGAAGCATTGACTCGATGTGTCACGCTGAGCGCCATTACACCCATCGGGCGAAAGGATCGCCCCGCGAAGCGTCTGTGCCAGCACAGGTCCGATCGGCGCTACGCTGGCCCGGTGGAACGCATTTTAGTCAACTCCAACAGCGCCCGCGCCACTCGCAGCTGCCCGTTGGCGGGAGAGGCTTCGCTCTGGTCGCCGTCTTGATAGCTCCACCACGCGCCGAGCAGCGCGTAGACCAGCGCCCAGTCGCTGATGCGCTGGCGGTCGACGCCCATCACATCGGCCAGAATCGTCAGGCGGCTCGCGAGCAGCGGCCGCAGATCATTGATGGCGGCGATCTGGTCGAACGGGTTGTGCAGAAACGCCGCTGGCTGAAGCGCGGCATCGCCGTACACGCCCTTTGGGTCGATCAGCCGCCACTCGTCATCCCCAGCGAGCAGGATATTATCATGATGAAGGTCGCCGTGAACCAGCACGGAGCGCTCGGTCGTCGCGAGCAGGCGCGTCCGCAGCGCCAGCGCCGTATCGACAAGCGCGAGATCGTATGGCCCCGATGTGCCGCCGAAATGGGGTTTAAGCGTCAGCAGATCGGCGGTCCAGTCGTCCTGATGGATCAGCGCGGCCGGGTCGGGCGCGGCGATCAGGCTGTCGCGCATCACCCGCGCGGCGATCGCGGTGGCCTGCGCGTCATCGCGCTCCGCCAGCCCG
>JAYUUK010000152.1:0-1695 GCA_043754595.1 Roseiflexaceae bacterium
CTGACGGGTCAGGGCGCTTGGCGAGTCGAGAATGCCCTGCCCGACCGCGAGCGTCACCTCGTCGGGGTGCTGCATGAAGGCCACGGCGAGCACTTCCAGCCCCACTACCTGCCCAAATGTTGCGTTCACGGTCGCGCCAGGGAGCGCATTGACGAAGCGCCGGAACTGGCCTGGCTGTGCGTCGTTGCCCCAGCCATTGTCCGAGCCCCACCAATAGGCGTAGTCGGCGGCCGAGCAACTCCCCGCGCCACCATCGCCGACGCTACACGTGCGGTCCCAGGCGTACATCCCCGTCGGATCGGTGTTGCTGACCGGGTTGGCATACCCGTACTGATAACTATGCAACGAGTACGGCGTCGTATCGTCGCCGGCGAACGGGTCGCGGCCGCCGAAGCTGCCCCGCGCGGCGTTGTACCACCGGGCGCGGAGGTAGACATCACTGCCTTGCTGGAGCTCGCCGGTGAAGCCGAACAGTCCAGGCGTGCCGGATTGCAGCACACCCCAGGCATCGTAGTGGGCCAGCCCCTGCACCACCCCCGCGTCGCTGGTGGTCTGGCGCACGGCTCCCCAACAGATCGCCATAATACCACGTTCGCACCCCGCCGGTCACACCCGCGAGCCGCTCCACGCCGTAGACATAGCTCGCCGTCCCGTCGCTGAGGATCTGGTTGAGCGGTGCGGCCAGATCCTGGACGTAGCGCGTCGTGGTGCCGCCGGTGGTCTGCGCCACGAGCACACCATCGCCGTTGGAGTCGTTGGTGCGGGTCTGCCCGCCACTGGTCGTACTGGTCAGCCGATTGAGCGTGTCGTAGGCATAACTCGTGGCGCTGTCACGTACTTATGGCTGGGTTGTCGGCCGTGGGTTCTTGCGCGACACGGCAATGCGCTGCTCGACCGCATTGAGAACAGGTGCGATATCGGCGAGCGTTAGCCCTTGACTCTGTGGTGTCTCACGCATTGTGAACGTGAATTCGACGACATGCACGTCGTAGCGTCGCAGCGCAACACACAGGGGAACGATCTCCACGCCACAGCCAAAGGCTGATTCATCGGCGATCGTGCGTGGCGTCAGATACTGGTCGGGGGGTGTGAGCGGCCGCCGCGCCCCTGCTGGTGGGGCAAACCAGCTTTTGAAGTAGGTGGTGTATTTCGCACGCGCTTCGTCGGGCGTGCTGTAGGCATAGACCTCTTGCACCGTGTTTCCCGCAACGGTGGGCAAACCGAACACACGGCCCGCCGTTCGTCTATTTTCGGTGCGCGTACAGTCAGGGCCACACGGAGAAGCTTCCCAATCTGGAGGGAAAACCGAAGCTGGTACAAGCAGATCCTTGGCAGGGACGATGGGAAACGCGGGCGGTGTTTCTGCTGCGGGCAATAAACCGCATCCTGTTAACACAACGCCGAGCAGGAGTACCCATCGTTTGATGAACGACGTGCTATATTTGTGTTGCATCATTTTGTCGGATCGAAGAAACCCACAGGATATGACCACGATTGAGCAACACTTGTACTCACCGGACGAGAATCAGGAGCATGTTTAGCGAAACCGGATAGTGCCGTTGTCAACTCACCTCGGAAGGTCGCAAGCGTAAGCCCTCGCCCATAGCGTTGATGGAGTTGTATGCCAACATTGACTGCGACATTATCGTGCGGATCGTCACCCAAGTTCAATCCTCCAGGTCCATCAAGGTAGGT
>JAYUUK010000153.1:0-4982 GCA_043754595.1 Roseiflexaceae bacterium
GGCTGTGGCCAGACAACCCGTGGGCGCGTCGCTACCGCATGGCCGGCAGCGACGACGACGCGACCCAGGATGTGGGCTGGCTCGTGGGCGCGGCGCTGCTGGTGCGTCGCAGCGCGATCGAGCGCGGCGGGCTGCTGGACGCCGGCTTCGCGCTGTACTCCGAGGAGGTCGAGTGGCAGCTGCGGCTACGCCGGGCTGGCGGGCGGATCGTCTACCTGCCGGACGCGGTCATCACCCACTTCGAGGGCCGGAGCAGCGGGCAGGTGGAGTTGCGACGTCTGATCCTGTTTCACACCAGCCGGCTGCGCTACGCATCGCTGGTGTGGGGCGAGCACACGGCCAGCATCGTGCGCTGCGGGCTGCTGGCGATCTACGGCGCTGAGTGGGCCGCCGAGGCCGGTAAGTGGCTGATCGGGCACCGCCGCGCGCTGCGGGCCGAGCGGGTGGCGGCCTACGGCGCGCTGCTGCGGGCGCTCAGATCGTGATCGATCTGGGGCTATCTATGAATACTGCCCGGAGTCAATGTCACTCGTAGCGCAGCGCGTCGATCGGGCTGAGCCTCGCAGCGCTGATCGCCGGATAGATACCAAATATCAGCCCCACCGCCACCGAGGTCAGCGTCGCCAGCAGCACCGCGTCGAGTTGGACCGTCGCGGTCGCAGCCTCTGCGAACCGGCGCAGCACCACCGTCCCCACCGCCGCGAGCGTGATGCCGAGCGCGATCCCCAAAATCCCGCCGGTGAGGCTCAGCACCAGCGCCTCGATCAAGAACTGGTTGCGGATGTCATCCCGCTTGGCGCCGACCGCCTTGCGCAGCCCGATCTCGCGGGTGCGCTCGGTGACGCTCACCAGCATGATATTCATGATGCCGATCCCGCCCACCAGCAGCGAGATCGCGGCGATCGCCCCAAGAAAAGCGGTTAGCGCGCCAGTGATCGTGCCGAACGAGGCCACCAGATCCGCCTGAGTGACGATCGTGAAGTTATTATCCTGGTAGGTCAGCCCATTGCGCCGCCGCAGCAGCTCGGTCACCTGGTCGATCGCCTCGTCGATCTTCGAGTCGCTCGCCGCCTGGATGTAGACGACGCTGACCTCGACCCGGCTGGTGCTGCCCGGCAGCGGCGGGAACAGGCGCTGCTGCGCGGTGGTGATTGGGACGAAGACCTGAGTATCCTCGCTCGGGCCGAAGTTGCCGCCTTTTTTGACCATCACGCCGATCACATCGAAGCCGATGTTGTTGATCCGCACCCGCCGCCCGATCGGACTCTCGTTCGGGAACAGGCTCTGGCGCACCGAATCGCCGAGCACCACCACGCGCGAGCGCGCCTGCACCTGCTGGTCATCGAAGAAGCTGCCGTCGGCGACTTTGGCGGCGCGCACCTCGGGGTAGTTGGCGCTGACCCCCGCCACCCGCCCGTCGTAGCTGCTCGCGCCGTAGACGATCAGGCCGCTGCGGGTGAGCTGCGCCGCCACGGCTTTGGCGGCCGGCACGTTGAGCGGGTCGGCGATGGCGGCCACATCCTCGTTGCTGAGTCGTGGCGGGACGCGCCGGTTCTGCGCCGGGTCGTTCGTCCCACCGAAGAGAAAGATCAGGTTCGAGCCGAGGCCCTGCAGCTCGCGCGCCACCAGCAACTGGATCGCGCCGCCGAGCGCAAGCAGTGTGATCACTGCGCCGACGCCGATGATGATGCCGAGCATGGTGAGTACGGCGCGCAGCTTGTTGGCAGCCAGGCTGGTGAAGGCGACTCTGATGCTTTCGAGCAGGCTCATACATTTATCCCACTGGAGTAGAAAAGGGATGATCTCGGGGACACCCAGAGGGTACCCGGCCCCCAACCCCCCATGCGCTGCTTCTTTTTCCGAGGCGCTGCGCGGGCGAACGCCCCAGCCATCAGTTGCGCGGCGGGCCGCGAAACAGCGCGAACGTCGAGTCGATCCCCTCGACGTACAGGCAGTCCGCATCGCTCGCGCCGCCGAGCAGCTCGATGACCTGCTCGTTACTCAGCCCGGTGGTCACCTCGCGCTGCGCCCGCTCGGGAGCTGCCGGCAGCTGCGCCGGAGCAGTGCCGCACGCGATGCTCACCGCGTCCACCACCAACTTGCCGCGCTCGTTGCGCACCGTGCGCCGCGGCACAAGCAGCGCGTCGTCCTTGCGCGCCACCTGGATATCGGCGCTGACCGACATGCCGGATCGCACCCGTGCGTCGCTCGGCGCGGCGATAATCCTGACAACGTAGCTGGTCACGCCGCTCTGGTCGCTGGCGAGCGGGGCGATCCCCGCCACTGTGCCGGGCAGCGTCAGTCCTGGCAGCGCGTCGAGGGTCATGCTCACCGGCTGGCGCGGCGCGACCCGCGAGATATCGATCTCGTCGACCGCGACATCGATGGTGAAGCTGCTCAGGTCGGCGAGGACAACCGCCGGCCTGACCGCCGGCGCGGTCTCGCCGACGCGGGCATTGACCTCGGCCACCACGCCGGCGAACGGCGCGACGATCGTCGCCTGCTCGCGCGACAGCTTCGCCAGATCCAGCGCGGCCTGGGCGGCGTCCACCTGGGCCTGCGCCGAGCCGATCTCGAAGCTGCGCGGGTCGGCGGTCAGCCGCGATAAGTTCGCCCTTGCCACCTCCTCGCCGGCCGCCGCCGCGCTGAGCTGCCCATCGCGCTGCCCGCCGCGCAGCTTGGTGAGGTTGGCCTGGGCCGATGCCAGCTGCGCCCTCGCAGCGGCGATGGCGTCGGCCTCCGGCGCGGCGAAGAGCTGCTCGCGGTTTTGCTGCGCGACGGCGAGCTGGCCCTCGGCGAGCTCGACGCCGCCGGCCTCGGCCTGGCGGGCGTTCTCCAGCGCCACCTCTGCGGCGGTCACGCTCTGCTCGGCGTTGTGCAGTGCGGCCTCGGTCTGCACGAAGGCGTCGTAGTACTGCTGCCGCTGCGAGTCGTTGAGCTTGTTCGGCCTGGTCTTCCCCGGCCGCGCCGGGTCGGCGACGTTGCGCACGATTGGGTCGGCCCCGGTCTGCTGTACATACTCCCAGTTCTGGCTGGCGGTGGCGTAGCGGCTTTGGGACTGGGTCAGCGCGTTGGTGGACTGCTGGAGCTGGAGCTCGGCGCTGGTCTTGGCCGCGGAGAGCTGGGTGCGCTGGCGGTCGAGCCCGAGCTCGGCCTCGCGCACCTTGGCGTCCGCTGTCTGCACGTCGGGTTGGCGCGGGCCGGCCTGGAGACGCTGGAGCTGGAGCTGGGCCTGGGCGAGCTGGCTCTCGGCGGCGCGCAGATCGGCAGGTGTGACCGAGCCTTGCACCTGGACGAGTTGGCCAGCGGCCTGGGCGAGCTGGGCGCGGGCGGCGGCGATCTCCTCGGGCGATGCGCCGGCGAGTACCCGATCGTTTGCGGCGCGCGCTTGGGCGAGCTGCGCCTGTGCCTGCCCGACTCGCAGCGCCAAATCGCGGTCGTCGATGCTGGCGATCACCTGGCCAGCGCTCACCCGATCGCCGACCTGCACAGCGATCGCACTGACCCGGCCGGGGCTGCCGAAGCTCAGGTTGGCGGTCCGGGTCGGCGCGATCTGGCCGCTGGCGTTCACTGTGGCGATGATCGTCCCGCGCCGCGGCTGGATGAGCGTGTAGCCCAGCGATGGAGCCGCGCCGCGCGATCGCCAGACGAAGATGCCGGCGCCGCTGCCGGCGATCAGCAGCCCGATCAGCAGCGCGATAACGAGTTGTCGCCGCCGCGGGCGCGGCGCTTTGGAGTCGCTCATAGTCCCTCCTACGGTGGGTCAGCGGTGGCGGATGGTGCAGGGCGTGCTACAATCGCTTCCTGATGTGGACGCCGTGCGCTGATGGGGCCAATGATGCAAGACGATCGCGATGATGCGCTGCTGCGGGCGCTGCTCGACGAAACCGCCGCGATCAGACCGCAGGGTCCGGCCAGCCAAAGCGCAGCAGGGCGTGGCGGCGTGCGGCAGACGCGGCGGCTGTGGCGAAGACCGATGCCGGCCAGGCGCGCAGCGGCGATCGTCATCTGCGGCGTCGTGCTGCTGCTCGTGGGCCGCGTCGCGTGGGCGGCCATCGTGATCCAGCGCAACGTCGCGGCGATGTTCGTCCCCGCCGGAAGTACGTTCGCCTCGCTCCCCACGAGACAGCTTTTGCCTCATATCTCCCCCTCCCCCTCGGTAGCGCCACTGATGGCGGCAGCGGTGGCCGGCGGCGCGCGCCCGACGACGAGCGGCGCGACGACAGCGGTGCCGCCGGGGGCCGAGCCGGCTGGCCCCACGCCGTCGGCGACGCCGCGCGCCTGGCCGACGGTGTATGGCGGCCTGCAGATCACGTCCACGCCGCAGCCGGCGCAGCTCGGCGCCGCGCTGACTGGCGCCACCCCGGCGCTGCGAGGTCTGCCGATGCTTGAGCCGATCGCGCCAGCGCCAGGCGATGCGGTGACGGTGCTGATCATGGGCGTCGATCGGCGACCATCGGAGCGCGGGCCAGCGCGGGCCGATGCGATCATCGTCGCCAGGCTAGACCCGGCGCGCAAGCGGGTGGCGCTGCTCTCGCTGCCGCGCGACCTGATCGTCCAGATCCCCGGCATTGGCTACAGCCGGATCAACGCCGCTCCGGTCTATGGCGAGCTGAACCCGGCGCTGGGCGGCGGTATCGAGCTGATGCGCAAAACCGTCAGTTCGCTACTAGATATACCGATCGACTACACTATCGAAGTCGACTTTGGCGGCTTCATCGGCGCCATCGATGCGATCGGTGGCGTGAACATCGATGTGCCGCAGGAGTACTACGACCCACAATACCCGACGATGGATTACGGCTATAGCGTCGCGCATTTTCTCCCTGGGGCGCAGCAGATGGACGGAGCCACCGCGCTGATGTACGCCAGGATGCGCCACGTCGATAGCGACTTCGAGCGGATGAAGCGGCAGCAGAGCGTCGTCGTCGCCGCCGCAGCGCAGCTGAGATCGCAGCAGACGTTTGTGCAGCTGAGCTCGT
>JAYUUK010000154.1:0-4973 GCA_043754595.1 Roseiflexaceae bacterium
CAGTACGCGGCTGCGTCGTACGCGCTCACGCTATCACACGAATGTAATTCATACAGCTATGATCGCTTCATAATCGCTCATCTTGCGCTGACGTTCATCTGCTACGATGGCACGAGAAAACAATTAATCCGGCTGCGATCTACACCTCCGCCACGCCGCGTTCCGCCAATGCAGTAACCGAGCACAGTCTACTGCCGGTCGCAGCAACGATTAACCCAACTGGTGACGCTATGATGATGTCAGGCACATACGATCTCCGTCTCGTGGTCCTCTCCTATCTCGTCGCGGTCTTCGCATCGTACACCGCACTCGATCTTGCCGGGCGCGTCTCGGTCGCCAGGGGCAGCGCCAGGCCGCTGTGGCTCGCCGGCGGCGCGGTGGCGCTCGGGATTGGCATCTGGTCGATGCACTTTATCGGCATGCTGGCGTTCGCGCTGCCGATGTCAACCGCCTACGATCCGATCACCGTACTGGTCTCGCTGCTCGCTGCGGTGGCGGCATCGCTGGTGGCGCTCTACACCATGAGCCGGCCGGTGGCGCGGGTGGGCTATCTCATCGCCGGCGGGCTGAGCATGGGCGTGGGGATCGCGGCCATGCACTATATCGGCATGCTGGCAATGCGGATGGAGGCAGCGATCAGCTACGACGCGCCGACCGTGCTGCTCTCGCTGCTGATCGCCGTCGGCGCGTCGTTCGCGGCGCTCTGGCTGGCATTCACGTTTCGCGTCGAGCGCGCCGATGTCGCCCGCTGGCGCTGGCTGAAGATCGCCAGCGCCATGATTATGGGCGGCGCCATCGCCGGGATGCACTACACCGGCATGGCGGCGGCGCGCTTCCAGAGCACCGAGCCCGTTATGACCCACACCGCGAGCATAAGCGATCTTCCGCTCGGCATCGCGATCGTCGCCGCGACGTGCGTCGTGCTCGGATTCACCCTGCTCACATCGCTGTTCGACCGCCGGCTGAACGTGCAGTCGCGCGCCGTCGATGAGAGCTCGCAGCGCTTTCAGTCGCTGTTTCAGCACAACTCTGACGCCGTATTAACCTACGATCTGCATGGCACCTTGCTCGACGCAAACGACGCGGCGGTGCAGCTCAGCGGGTGCAGCCACGCCGAGCTGATCGCTGGCAGGTTTGTCCATCTGCTGAGCTCAAGCGATAGAGCCGCCGTGACAGCGCTGCTCCAGCGCGCGGTGGCGGGCACCCCGCAGATGATGGATCTGCGCATCACGCCGGTGGGGCGCGAGCCAGTCTTGCTCAACACTCGCCTCGTCCCGATCCTGATCAGCGCGCAGGTGGTGGGGGTCTACATCATCGCGACCGACATCACCAAGCGCGCCATGGCGCTCGACGCGCTCACCCAGAGCGATGCGGCGCTGCGCAGTGCGCTTGCACAGCAGCAGACTCTGATAGCGACCATCCAGAACCTCTCGACGCCGGTGCTGCCGGTCCATGACGGTGTCCTGCTGCTGCCGCTCATCGGTCAGATCACCGCCGACCGCAGCGAGCAGATCATGCAGGTTTTGCTCGGCGCGGTCGAGCGCCATCGTGCGCGCACCGTGATCCTCGATATCACCGGCGTCTCGCTGATCGATACTGCGGTGGCGGCGCATCTGCTCCAGGCGATCGATGCGGCGCGTCTGCTCGGCGCCGCGTCGATCATGGTCGGTATCGCGCCGGAGGTGGCGCAGACGCTGGTGGGGCTCGGTGTCAACCTCAGCGCCATCACCATCCGCAGCACGCTGCAAGACGGCATCGCCCATGCGATCGGCACGCGCCACTAGCCACGCTACCCCTCGCGCAGCGCCTCGACCACGCGCATCCGCGCGAGCTGCCTGGCGCTGACGGCGGTGCCGATCACCATGCCGACCACCACCAGCGCGGCGAGCAGCGCCAGATCTGCCCCAGGCCACGCCAGCCAGCGCGCCGGGATTGTGAAGATCGCGCCGAGCAGCTGCACCAACAGCGCCGCCAGCAGCACGCCCACCGCGCCGCCGATCGCCAGGCTCAGCCCGCCGATAGTGGTCGCCTCAGCCAGCAGCACCCGCCGCAGCTGCCCAAGATTGGCCCCCAGCGCCCGCATCGCGCCGAACTCGCGCCGTCGCTCGTTGACCATCGCCAGCAGGAAGATCGCCAGCCCAAGCGATGACACCAGCACGGTGTAGACCCGCTCCATCGCTCCTAGCCCGCCCAGGTTCAGCGCCGTCAGCGAGCTCTGGTCGATCCGCAGCACGGTCTCGGTGCTCTGCACCCGCACCGGCAGCGTCCCGGCGAACCGCGCCGCCAGCGCCTCAGCCACCCGCGCGTTGGTGCCTGGCAGCCCGTCGGTCTTCAGCAGCGCGTAGTCCATCGCCGCGTAGCCGGACTGCGCCGCCATGAAGTCGCGGTTGATGATGAAATCCGAGTCCTGCGCCGATGTCGGAAAATAGCTGAACAGCCCGACTGCGACGGTTTGCGCGGTGTGATACTCGCCGCTCGTGCGGTTGAACAGCCGCAGCAGCACCGGGTCGCCGACGCGGATATTGTACTTCTCGGCCTGCTCGACGGAGATGATCACGCCGTTCGGGGTGGCGGCCAGCGCGTCGAGCACCTGCCGCGCCGATCCTGGGGCATAGCTGGTGGTGCGGTTGGTCATCGCGTCGATCGTCTGCTGCGCCGCCCCATCGACGAAAAAGCTGTCTGGCAGATACGCCGCCGCCCGAAACGACGGCACATCGATGCCGTAGACGGTGTTCTTCTCTGCGCCAACCAGCGCCTGCGTATCGCGCAGCACGGCGGTGGTGGCGGCCACACCTGGGAGCGCGAGCGTCGCGGCGAACGAGACCGGCTGCGCGCTGTTGAGCGCCGGCGTCAGACGCACATCGGCCCCGACGAGGTACTGCGCGTCGGTCTGCTTCTCGCTGGCGTACGTTTGCTGAAACAGCGCCAGACTGACGCCGAACGAGAGCGTCAGCGCGATCACCGTCGTCGCTGCGGCCACCTGACGGGCGCGCCTGGCAATGCTCTTGCCGGCCACCACGCCCATCTCGCCGAGCGGGGCGCGGTAGGCCGCCGCCAGCCGCTCGCCGCTGCCGCGCAGCCCGGCCTCCACCAGCCGCAGCACCAGCAGCGTGCTGCCGAGCCAGATGCACAGCGGCGAGAGGAAGATGTAGAGCGAGAGGCTGAGCGCCGCGCCCTCGCTGGCGCTGGGCTTGAAGCCGCCGCTGAGCTGGGTGCTGACCAGGATCGCCGCACCAACCGCCAGCGCCAGCACGTCCAGATAGGCGCGCTTCCAAAACGGCGGCGGCTCGCTGCGCTGCGCGCTGCGCCGCTCCTGGGTAATGTCGCGCCGCAGCGCACTCAGCGTCGGCACGAACGCCGCCAGGAACGTCAGCGACAGGCCGGCGGCGAACGCCAGCGCGGCCGAGTCGGCGAACAGCTGCCAGTCAAACGTCGGGCTGCGCAGATCCAGCGCCCGCGCCACATCGGCACCGCCCGCTACCAGCAGCAGACCAAGCCCGACGACGATACCGAGCGCCGAGCCGGCCAGCGCCAGCAGCAGCGCCGCCAGCGCCAAGATGCCAGTCAGCTGCGCCGGCGTGGCGCCGCGGGTCCGCAGCAGGCTCAGCTCGCGGCGCTGCGCGTCGGCGAAGAGCTCGGCGGCGAACTTGGCCAGGTAGGCGGCCAGCGCCACGCCTGGCAGCCCGAGGAAGATGAACAGCAGCTTGGCCGCCAGCACATCGGCCCTGGCATTCTTGAGCGCGCGCGAGAGGTTATCCTGCGCCTTGACCGCGCCTGGGGAGCCGCGCTCGACCGAGCGGCGCAGCGCGTCGGTGTGCAACGCCGCCAGCGTCGGGTCGGCCGGCAGCAGCGAGCGGTCGACCCGCAGATGCACCTGCGGGTCGAGCAGCACCTGGCCTGGCAGCGCCGCAGTCGTCGGCGCGCTGGCGTAGGCCAGCAGCGCCGGCTGGAGATTTTTGGCGAACCAGGCGCTGTCCACCACCACCACATCGGCGACGATCGCATTCTCGCTCTCGGTCGTCCCGACGAACAGCGCGTCGGCGCGGTCCATGCTGACGACCCCGCTGACTGGCAGGCTCACCGGGTTGGGCAGGCCGGCGAACGTCAGCTGGAGCGAATCGCCGACTTGAAGGTGGAGCGCGGTCGCCATCGCCTCGCTGATCAGCGCGCCGTCGGGCCGAAAGCTGCCGGCGCTGACGCTCAGCAGGTCGAACTGGGTCAGGTAGCTCGGCTCGATGGCGAAGACCCGCCCGCCGGGCGACGCCTGCGCCGCGCCGACTTTCTGCGCCGAGCGGAAATCGGCGGCCGTCACCGGCGCTGCGGCGGCGATGCCCCGCAGCGCCAGCGATGCGCGCGCCACGTCGGCCACCGCCACATCCGGCTTTGTGGCGTGGGCCACCATATCCAGGACGATCGGCGCGAGCGCGGTGGCGGTCATCTGTCGCGCGGTGGCATCGACGAAGAACAGGATGCCGGCGAATAGCCCGACGGCCAGCGACAGGCCGAAGAGATAGGTGGCGCTGCGACGCACGTTGCGCGTCACCAGCTGCCAGGCGTAGCGTAGCTGCATTTCAAACTCCTTGCGCCGTGCCACAGCGTAGATGCGGCAGCGCGCTGTGAGCGGACGCGCTCAGCGGGCGACGCGCCCGTCGCTCAGGCGGATGACCCGGTCGGCGCGCGATGCGTCCTGCGGGTCGTGGGTCACCATGATCAGCGTCAGCCCGCTGGCCCGCACCAGCCCGGTCAGCGCATCGAGCACCTCGGCGGCCGTCGTGCTGTCCAGGTTGCCGGTCGGCTCGTCGGCCAGCAGAATCGAAGGGCGGTTGGCCAGCGCGCGGGCGATCCCGACCCGCTGCTGCTGCCCGCCGGAGAGTTCGTCTGGCAGGTGGTCGGCCCTGTCACCCAACCCGACGAGCGCGAGCAGGCTGTCGGCCCGTTCGCGGCGCTCGGCAGCAGCCACGCCGGCGAGCATC
>JAYUUK010000155.1:0-15119 GCA_043754595.1 Roseiflexaceae bacterium
CCCAGACCCCCTTCCCTCCTCCGATATGATCGCTAGAGCGCGCGGATCGTGGCGTCGAGGCGCTCGGCGTTGGCGGCGGCGCGCTCGTTGGGGAAGAACAGCATGTTCTGGATGTAGCGCCAGGTGGTGTGCGACGCCTGGCGCTGGTGCCGCGCCACATCGAAGCTGCCGAGCGGCTGGAGCGAGCGCTCGGCGGCATCGAAGAAAAAGCCAGCGTAGCCGAGGCCCAGAATCGGCGCGAGCAAATCGGCAAGTGGCTCGCGGTGGTGGCGCTGCTCGATCTCGACCATCAGCGTCGGCCGGTCGCGGGCGATGGTGCCGCGCGCGCCGGCGAGCACCGCCAGCTCGTGTCCCTCGACATCGATCTTGAGCGTGCCGATATCGGTCAGGCCGTGCCGCGCCACAAACGCGTCCAGCGTCGTCAGCTCGACCTCGATCTGCTCGTGGCCAGTCTCGCCCGCCTCGCGCGCGCCGGCTTCGAGCGATGCGCGGCTGTCGTAGCGCGCGCCGCCGATCGAAGGGACGCGGAGGAGCCCCGTGCCGGCGCGGTCCGAGAGCGCTAGCGCGAAGGCATTGACGCCGCGCCGCCGCAGCCGTGCGGCCAGCGACGGCTGCGGCTCGAATGCGTAGACCGCGCCTCGGCCGACGATCGGCTCGGCCAGGAAGCTATACAGCCCATCGTTGGCACCAATATCGCAGAGCAGCATCCCTGGCGTCAGCAGCCCGCCGAGCAGCTTAGTCTCGGCCTCGTACGGGTAGCGCGCGTCCAGCGGGCGGCGGCGCACCCCGAGCCGCACCCGATGCCCGTAGAGCGGCGGATAGATCGCCTCGGCAGCGGTGAGCAGCTGTCTGATCAACGGCGCTCTCCTGGAGCGATAGTCGCCATCACTCGATGCCGAGGTACGCTTTCTGGACCATCTCGTTCTCGGCAAGCGACTGCGCGGTGTCTGACAGAACGATCTGCCCGGTCTGGAGCACATAGCCGCGGTTGGCCACCTGGAGCGCCATCAGCGCGTTCTGCTCGACGAGCAGGATAGTAGTGCCCTGACTATTAATCTCCTGGATGATGGAGAAGATCTGATCGACGAGCACCGGGGCGAGCCCCATGCTCGGCTCGTCGAGCATCAGCAATCGCGGCCGGCCCATCAGCGCCCGCCCGATCGCCAGCATCTGCTGCTCGCCGCCGGAGAGCGTCCCTGCGCGCTGCGTCTCGCGCTCCCGCAGGCGCGGGAACAGCGTGAAGGCCCGCTCCATGTCCGATGCGATGCCGTCCTTGTCGTTGCGGGTGAACGCCCCCATCTCCAGATTCTCGCGCACGCTGAGGCGCGGGAAGACGCGCCGGCCCTCGGGGGATTGGAGCACGCCTTTCGTCACTATCTTGTGCGCCGGCGTGTGGTCGAGGCGCTTGCCATCGAACCAGATCTCGCCCTGCTTCGGCTGGAGGATGCCGGAGATCGTGCGCAGCGTGGTGCTCTTGCCGGCACCGTTCGAGCCGATCAGCGTGACCACCTCGCCCTCATCGACGGTCAGCGAGATGCCTTTGAGCGCGTGAATATTGCCGTAGTAGGTATGGACGTCTCTAAGTTCGAGCAGTGACATAGCGTTTCCCATTGTTCAATTGACCATTGACCATTGACTATCGTCTTGCGCTCAATAGTCAATGGTCAATGGTCAATTCGTCTTGCGTCCGCCTTTGCCGTGCGCCGCAGCGCCGCGTCCGAGGTAGGCCTCGATCACCTGCTCGTTGGCGCGCACTGTCTCAGGCGCGCCCTCGGCGATCTTGGCGCCACGGTCCATCACCGTGATCCGCTCCGAGATATCCATCACGACTTTCATATCGTGCTCGATCAGCAGCACCGTGACGCCGCGGTCGTCGCGCACCCGGCGGATGAGCTTGGTCAGCTCGGCGGTCTCCTGCGGGTTCATGCCGGCCGTCGGCTCGTCGAGTAGCAGCAGCATCGGGTCGGTGGCCAGCGCTCGGGCGATTTCGAGCCGCCGCTGGTCGCCGTACGGCAGATTTTTGCTCAGCTCATCGGCGCGCGCCGTGCCCAGCCCGACATAATCGAGCAGCGCCAGCCCCTTCTCCCGCACCGCCGTCTCCTCGCTGCGCACCGCTGCGGTGCGCAGCACGATGCCGAGCAGGTTGGCCTTGAGCCGGGTGTGCGCGCCGACCAGCACATTCTCCAGCGCGGTCATGTTTTGGAACAGCCGGATGTTCTGGAACGTGCGCCCGATGCCACGCGCCGTCACCTGGTCGGCCTTGAGCCCGCCGATCTCCTGCCCGTCGAACAGCATGGTGCCGGCGGTGGGCGCGTAGACGCCGGTGATCATATTGAAGAACGTCGTCTTGCCGGCACCGTTCGGCCCGATCAAGCTGGTGATGCTCTGCTTGGGGATCACGAAGTCGACCTTATTGACCGCCGTCAGGCCGCCGAACTGTTTGGTCACGCCGCTCGCGCTGAGCAGGATGTTTGCCGGGCTTGTCATGAGCTACGGCCTTCTCTCTTGTGATAATGACGAGTGACGACTGCGATCCTAGCTGGGGTAGAAAAGGATGATCTCGGGAGCTGCGCCTCTTCGACTATGCGCAGTGCACGCCCCAACCCCCGGTGCGCTTCGCGCGTTTCCACCGTCAATTGTCAATCATCAATCGTCAATTTACTGCGACGGCTTCTTCCTGGTGCAGCTCGGCCTTGATCCGCGCGCTCGGCAGCAGGCCCTCGGGGCGCAGCAGCATCATCAGCACCAGCACCAGCCCGAACAGGCCGAAGCGATACAGGTTCGGGTCGAACTGCTGGATCCCTTCGAGCGTGGGGTTGGCGCGGGCGATCTTCTGCAGCATCAGCGAGATCTGCGGCAGGAACAGCCGGTCGCTCAGCTCGATTATCAGCCCGCCGACGATCACGCCGTAGATATTGCCGAGGCCGCCGAGGATGACCATGCACAGCACGATCACCGAGACCGAGAAGTCGAATGACGATGGGAACGCGCCTGAGACGAACGATGCGTAGTACGCGCCGCCGAAGCCGGAGAATGTGGCTCCCATGGCGAAGGCCAGCAGCTTGGTGCGAACGATATTGATGCCCATCGCCTCGGCGGCCAACTCATCCTCGCGCATCGCCATCCAGGCGCGGCCGAGGCGCGAGATCCGCAGCCGGTTCATCAGGAAGATCGAGAGCAGGATGATGACGATCAGCAGAAAGTACCACGGCCGCGAGTCCGAGCGGTCGGCAAAGTTGACAAGCGGTAGCACCGGCGGGTCGATCGGCGAGATGCCCGGTTCGCCGCCGGTGAGGTTGAGTCCATCGAGCAGCGTCCAGCTGCCGATCTTGATCGTGACGTTATCGAGGTTGCGGAACACGATCGGCACGATCTCGCCGAAGCCGAGGGTCACGATCGCCAGGTAGTCGCCGCGCAGCGGCAGCGTCGGCGCGCCGAGGATCAGCCCGAATAGCCCGGCCATCAGCGCCGCCACAAAGATCATAATCCAAAAGATCAGGTGGAAATCGTAGCCGAGCTGCGAGCCGAGGTGGTCTGAGCTGAGCAGCGCCGCGGTGTATGCGCCGATGGCGAAGAACGCCGCGTAGCCCAGATCGAGCAGCCCAGCGTAGCCGACGACGATATTGAGCCCGAGCGCCAGCAGGATGAAGATCAGCCCGGTGATCACGATCCCCAGCCAGTTGAGCCCGATCGCCCGATCGAGAAACGGGAAGGCGATGATGATCGCCGCCAGCAGCGCCCAAGTCGCCGCGCGGCCGACGCTCCAGCCAGCCGCCTGCCCGCCGACCGGCAGCAGTGCGCCGATGCGGCCGCGCAGAAACGCCGACGCCCCGAAGCCGGCGCCGAGCGCAACGGCGATCAGCAGCGCGATCGCGCCGAAGGTCAGCGGGGTGCCGACCGGCTCAAGCCGTTCGCCGAAGAATGGCGCGACCACCGAGGCCCGGATCACCGCCGCCACCAGCACGATGACGCCAGCGATCGTCCCGGCGATCGCCCCATCGCGCGCGCCGGCGGCCGGGGTCCCCACATCGCTGCGCGCCCCGGCCAGCAGCCCGGCGAACACGCCACATATCAATCCGCACATCACCACCGATGGATCGCCAAACAGCAGGATCGTCAGGATCCCAAACATCCCGCTCCACACCCCGACGCTTATCGCGCGCGACATAGGCTGCCTCATTATGCTTTCTGCCCGCCATCGGAGCCGAGGAGGCCAGCCGGACGGAAGACCAGGATGATCACCAGGATGCCGAACACCACCGCGTTGGTCCAGCGGGTCTCGATGTAGATATCGGAGAGTGACGAGAAGATGCCGATCAGAAGCCCGCCGAGCACCGCGCCGACGATATTGCCGATGCCGCCGAGCACCGCCGAGGTGAACGCCCGCAGCCCTGCGGTGAACCCCATGGTGAACACGGCGGTGTTGTTGTACATCCCAACGATCATCCCGGCCGCGCCCGCCAGCGCCCCGCCGAGCAGAAATGCCAGCGCGATAGTGAACTCAACATCGATGCCCATCAGCCGCGCCGCGTCGCGGTCCTGCGCGGTGGCGCGCATCGCCTTGCCGACCTTAGTGCGCTGCACGAATAGGTAGAGCGCCGCCATCAGCGAGCTAGAGATCAGCAGCACCATCAGATCTTTGGACGTCAGGTAGAACAGCCGCTTGCCATTGCCATCTTCGATCAGGATCGGCGGCTTGGCCGCGACCGATGAGATGACTTCCGGCAGGCTCTTTGGCCCGGTGGCGGTGTTGCCCATGATCGAGTTGCCGATCGTGATCGGCGCGCCGCTTTTGAGCGCGCCGTAGGCCAGGTTATAGCCGGCCACCATCAGCGCGAAGGCGGCCACCACCAGGATCACCCAGGCCCAGCCGGGGACAGCGCGGTTGCCGGCACCGATCCGCCGCGCCAGCACCAGGGCGACGCAGCCGATCACGATCGGGGCGAGCATAGCCACCAGGCCCCATGTGTCGCCGAGGCGCACCGGCTGCCCGCCGAGCACCAGGCCGACGTTCTGTAAGATGAACGAGACGCCGATCGCGGCGATCAGCAGCGCGAGCCGTGGCGCGTTACGCAGCGGCCGATAGGCGAACCGTTCGATGCTGTAGTTGACCCCGGCGGTGATCGCCGTGACCGCCAGGAAGACCGCGATCAGCAGCGGGATGCGCAGCAGCGGGTCCATCTTGAGGCCGATGTTGAGCCAGCCGAACAGGATCAGCGTGGCGAACGCCCCGAGCATATACACATCGCCGTGGGCGAAGTTGATCAGCTCGACGATGCCGTACACCAGCGTGTAGCCAAGCGCGATGATGGCGATGATCGCGCCGTTGATCACGCCGATTTTGAGCGCCTCGATGAAGAGCACGGGGTTGGCGGCGACTTGGGTGATAATGCTGAGGAGGAGTGGGCTGAAGACCAGCAGGAGGATCGCGCCGATGATGATCGAGCTGTAGTTGCGCCGGGCGGCGCGCGGCGGGGCGGCAGCGGTCGAAGCCATAGCGTTCCTATCGGGTATGCGTGAGGATATGCAGAGGCGAGGGATGCGCGGCGGCCGCGTCCACCCCTCGCCCACGCGCCGAGCTTACTTCTCCCAGGCGCCGTTAGTGAACAGGTTGATCTCCGTCCACGCCCCGCCCTTCACGACGAAGCCACGGACGTCGGCGAGCGTTGTGTCGCCGTTGGCATCCAGGCTCCACTTGCCGAGCGCGCCCTCGAAGTCCTTGATGGTGAAGACCGCATCGAGGATCGCGGCGCGATCCTTCTTGCAGGCCTTGTTGATCCCGGCCAGCGCGGCACCGGCCGCATCGTAGCCGAAGATGCCGTAGGACTCGGCCTCGAGGCCATACTTGGTCTTGTAGCTGGTGTAGAAGGCCTTGCCCTTTTCGCCAAGCTTATCGTTCGGCAGACCAGCGACGGTGCCATACACACCCTCGGCCACATCGGCGCCGGCCGCCTCGATGAAGCTCGGGGTCTGGATGCCGTCTGGTCCCAGGAACTTGACCTTATCGGCGGCCATGCCGGCGGCGCGCATGTCCTTGATCAGCTGACCGGCGTTGTTATCGACGATGCCGCCGAAGTAGACCATATCGGGGCTGGTGGCAGCGATCTTGGTCATCAGCGCGGTGTAGTTCTGCGCCTTGCCGTCGATCCCGTCGCGGCCGAGCACCGTCAGGCCGATCTCTTTGGCCGTTTTCTCGAACACATCGGCCACGCCCTTGCCGTAGGTCTCCTGGTCGTCCAGGATGTAGACCTTGGTGGTGCCGAGCTTCTGCGCCCAGCGAGCGGCCGCGCCGCCCTGGACATCATCGGCGGTGACTACGCGAGTGTAGTTGCGCTTGCCGTTCGGGTAGTACTTGTCGGGCTCGCCGGCCTCGCCGAGACCCGGCTTGGTCAGCCCGGTGTAGGTGTTGGCCGGGCTGATCATCACCAGGTTGGCCTGGTTGAGGATCGGGATCGAGAGCTTGGCGGCACCCGAGTTGAAGGTGCCGATATAGACCATCACATCGGCGTCGCCGACGGCCTTGGTGGCGTTAGCGGTCTCGGTGGCGGCGTCCCACTTGCCGGCCGCGGCGGTCGCATCGTCCAGATCCTGATAGTCGATCGTGAACTTGCCGTCGCAGGCCATGTACTTATCCTCTTCGAGCCGCATCTTGATGGCGTTGACCACCGCGTCGGTCTGGCCCTTCGAGGCCCCCTGCCGCGGCAGCGACGACACGATCCGGATGGTCTCGCCGCCGGCCGCCGGGGCCACCGCCGTTGCCACGGCCGCGACCGTCGGGGCCACAGCCGTCGCCGCGCCGGTCACCTCGGTCACCGCGCCGGTCACCGCTGTGGCGGCCGCGCTCGGGCTCGTCGGGGCGGTGGTGCCGCACGCGGCGAGCGCGCCGGCGATCACCGCGAACGAGAAGAAAGCGCCAATACGCTTCATCATGTAACTTCTACTCCTTGCCTACGAGAGAATTTGTTGAGCGCCTCGTCCGTTTCGCTGGGCGGAGGCCAGCCGCCAGCTATACATTCGTTCGCGCGCCCGCTGTGGAATCGCGGCGCGCACGGGTGCATCGCCACGTTGTCGCCACATAGATAGAGCTACGCTACCCTTGAATAAGCGCTGACGCCCACGCGTAGACGCGGCAGCACAGAGAGGTATGGCTCGATCATGTAGCGTCCCGCACTATACAAGATGGTCTTTCTATTGTCAAGCTGGGGTTAAAATGGGTCGCTTTGCACTCGCGCCGCGTGGGGCGTTTTCGCCCTCGTGGGGCTCGTGGCGCGCCTGTGCGGCGTGAGCGCAGAGGCCAATCGCATGCGGCCCGCGTCGCGTGCTGCCGCTTCGCTGTTCGGGCACGGTGCAGGCAATGCCCAGTGTAGGGACGCAGCTTGCTGCGTCCGTGCCCGAACCAGGCAGCCGGGCAGGCATGCCGGCGTCGCTCCCATCCCCAGCACTTCCCCCACGCCGGGGGGAAGGGAGCCGAGCACCCGCGCCCCGCGCCGCCCCTACTCCAACGCCCCGCGCTGTGCGCGATGCCCGGTATCTGTAACTATCTGTGGACGATCTGCCCGCGCCGCCCGTCACGCGGCGCGTCGGCGCGCGCGCAGCAGCACCGTGAGGTACAGCGCCAGCCCGAAGGCGAACCCGCTCAGCGTCCGCACGCTCAGCAGCGGCTCGGACCCGGTCAGCTTGAAGATCGCCGCGTCGCCGGCCGTGCCCAGCAGCGGGAACAGCAGTTGGTCGTAGCCTACCACCAGCAGCGCCCCCAGCAGCGCGCCTGGCACGCTCCCCGCCCCGCCGATCACCACCATCGCCAGCGTCAGCGCCGAGACCCGGAAGTCGGACTGGTCGGGGTCCACGTAGCTGAAGATCGTGGCCGAGAGCAGCGCCGCCGCCCCGGCGATCGACGCGCCGACGGTGAACGCCAGCGGTTTGTACCTGCGGATATTGACGCCGCAGCTCAGCGCCGCCAGCTCGTCCTCGCGCAGCGCCGCCCATGCCCGACCGACGCGCGAGCGCTGCAGCCGCAGCGCCCCCAGCAGCAGCAGCGCCAGCACCGCCAACGCCAGGTAGAAGCGCTGCGGGTGGGTTGCGAAGTCGAACCCGAGCAGGTGCGGGGCAGGCAGCGCCGCCATCCCGCCCACGCCGCCGGTCTGCGCGCTCAGGTTGACGATGATCCGCGGCACCATCTGCCCGAACGCCAGCGCCACGATCGCCAGGTAGTCGCCGCGCAGCCGCAGCGTCAGCACGCCGTTGAGCAGCCCGAACAGCCCAGCCGAGCCCATCGCCGCCAGCAGCAGCAGCGTGAAGTCGATCGGCCGCCCGCCCGCCGCGCTCATCAGCAGCGCGGCGGTGTACCCGCCCACCGCGAAGCAGGCGGCAAAGCCCAAATCGAGCAGCCCGGCGAAGCCCAGCACCACGTTGAGCCCGAGCGCCAGGATGGTGAAGATAATACTATTGTTGACGATCGGCACGGCGCGCAGTCCCAGCAGCGCGTCGAGCGGCGGGTAGAGCAGCGCCAGCCCGAGCGCCAGCCACATCGCCCGCTGCGAGCGCCGAGCCGTCAGCGGCCGCGCCAGCGCATCGCCGTTGCTCGCCTCGCCGGACGCCTCGCCGCCGATGCCCGTCGGTCGCAGCACCAGCAGCCCGATCAGCAGCGCCAGCGTCAGCACTGGCGTCCACCTCGCCGGCAGAAAATAGTCGGAGAAGCTGCCAAAGGTGCCGAGCAGCAGCCCGCCGAGCAGCGCGCCAAACGGGTTGCCCACCCCGCCGAGCACCGCCGCCGCAAATGCCGTCAGCCCGCTCTCGGCACCGTGGAAGCCGTACGGCCGGCCGTAGTACAGCGCGAAGACGAACGCCGCCGCCCCGGCCAGCGCGCCGCCGATGGCGAACACCAGGCGCACCATCGCCCGCTGGTTGACGCCGCACAGCGCCGCCATCTCGGCGTCTTGCGCGCAGGCCCGCAGCACGTTGCCGGTCCGTGTGCGGTACAAAAAGTAGGCCGTCCCGGCGGTGAGCAGCAGCGCGGTCCCCAGCACCAGCAGGTCCTTGACGGTGTAGATCAGTGGGAAGGGCAGCCCGGCCGCCAGGTTTCCTTTGGGCAGCAGATCGGGGATGGCGGTGTGGCTCACGTTGTCCAGGTTGTCGATGTCGCTGTGGTGCTCGGCGTTGCCAATCCCCACCTCGGCGATCGTCCGCCACAGCACCGCGCCCTGAAACAGGATCAGCGAGACGCCGATCCCGGCCACCAGCGGGGCCAGCCGCGAGCGCCCGACGAACGGCCGGAATACGATCTGCTCGATGACGACGTTGAGCAGCGCGCCGAAGGCCATCGCCGCCGCCAGCGCTAGCAGCAGCCCACCCACCGTCATGCTCGCGCCGCTGGTGCGGTTGATACCAAGCGCGGCCACGGCGCTGGTGACCACCACCGATGAGAGCGCGAACAGGTCGCCGTAGGCGAAGTTGACCTGGCGCACCACGCTGTAGACTAGCGTCACGCCGAGCGCGTTGAGCGCGATGATCGCGCCGTTCGAGAGCCCAAAGGCCAGCAGCTGGAGGATGACGCTCATTGCTTGCGCAGCCGCTCCAGTACGCTGGCCAGATCCGGCGGCAGCGGCGAGCGAAGCTCGACCCACGGCCCGCCGTCCGGCAGGTTGAAGCCCAGCAGGTGGGCGTGGAGAAACTGCCGCTTCAGCCCGAACGTCGCCTTTGGCTTCTTTGGGCCGTAGAGCGGGTCGCCCAGCAGCGGCCGGTTCTTGTAGGCCATATGGACGCGGATCTGGTGCGTTCTGCCGCTCTCCAGTCGCACCTCAAGCAGTACCCACGGCCCGAGCGTCTCCAGCAGCCGCCAGTGCGTGCGCGCCTCGCGGCCGTCTGGCGTGACGGCCATCCGCATCCGGTCGTTCGGGTGGCGCCCGATCGGCCCGTCGATCGTGCCCTCCGGCTCTTTGAATGGCCCCTCGGCCACCGCCAGGTAGATCTTGCGCATCGTCCGCGCCTGCTGCTGTGCCTGCAGGTCGCGCAGCGCCCGCTCGTTGCGCGCCACCACCAGCAGCCCCGATGTATCTTTGTCGATCCGGTGGACGATGCCAGGCCGCAGGTCGCCGCCGATGGCGATCTCGGGGTAGTGCCACAGCAGCGCGTTCACCAGCGTGCCGCGCTCGTGCCCGGCCGACGGGTGGACCACCATCCCCGCCGCTTTGTCCACCACCACCACATCCGGCCCCTCGTAGACTACCGAGAGCGGCAGATTCTCGGCCACCGCGTCGGTCGGCTGCGGCGGCGGCAGCGCCACGGCCACCACGTCGCCGCGCTTGAGGCCGGCGCTCGGGCGGGCCGGGGTCCCATTCAGCAGCACATGGCCGTCGTCGATCAGCTGCCTGGCGTAGCTGCGCGAGATATCCGGCACGCTCGTGGCCACGAAGCGGTCGATCCGCTGCCCGGCGTCGGCCTCGGCCACCGTCAGCTCGATTGTCTCGCGCTCTGTCATAGCAGCGCTATCACATCGATCGGCGCGTCGCCGTCGCTGAGGTAGCGCGCCACCATCTGCGGCCGGTACAGCCCGCGGCTCGTCACGATCGCGCTGATCAGCTCGGGCGGCACGATGCCATCGGCGAGCGCCGCGCCATCGGCGAGCGCCGCGTCTGGGCCGTGCGGGGCCAGGGCGTACACCGGCAGGTGGGCTTCGGCGGCCGTCAGCGCCAGCGCCGCAGCAGCGGCCGATGTCTGCGCCGCGCCATCGCACGCCAGCCGCGCCGTCGCCAGCAGCGCCAGCGTGATGCCAGGGTCGAGGTGCTCGCTGGCGCTGAAGCTCCGCCGCTCGCCCTCTAGCAGCGCCAGCAGCCGGGCGATGACCCCGCCGCCGCCGATCAGCAGCAGTCCGTCGCCATCATCTATCAGACCGAGCGCGTGGCGGGCGCAGCGATCGGTCGCCCGGTCTGGTGTCGTCTGACCCGGCATTGTGTGGCCCGGTATCGTGTGGTCAGTTGTGATGTGGTCAGGCAGATTCATGCGCTTTCTTATGTGACCAAGCTGACGCCCAGCCGAGCGACCGCTGCGGCGTCTCAGCCATCGGCCGCGGCCGGGGCGCGCAGGTAGGCGGCTGACGCCGCGATGCCGGCTGCGATGCACGCGATGAGCGCCGCGAGTCGCTCGTAGTAGTCGGCGCTGGCGGCGAGCGCTCGCCGCGCCGCGCGGAGATCGCCGATCTGCGCCAGGCCATCGACGCCGCCGCTGAGCGCGCCGAACCCGCCGATCAGCTGCTGCTGCTCGCGCAGGATGAGCGCCCCCGCCACCCCGCGCCCGACGATGTAGGCCAGCGTCCCGACGATCAGGGCGGCGCTGAGCGCGATGAGTATCCGGCGCACGCTACGACAGCGCCGCGAGCACGGCGCGGTGCGCCGCCCCGCGAAACATGCCCCAGTCGCGCCAGTTCCCGCCGATCGCCGCGTCGTCGACATCGGGCGCCGCCTCAAGCGCGCTCGCCAGATCGGTCAGCTCGGCCACGGTCACCTCGCGCCAGTCGGCGATCCGCTCGTCTGGGTCGCTCGTCACGATCGGCGAGTCGTCGGCATCGAGCAGAAAGGCGAATGTGCCAAACAGCGGCGGCAGCGTCGCGTCGGTGGCGTACTCCACCACCGCCAGGAACCGCGCGATCGCTACCTTCAGCCCGGTCTCCTCGGCCAGCTCGCGCCACAGCCCGGCGGCGATCGGCTCGCCGTGCCCCACCCCGCCGGTCGGCAGCCGGTAGCAGCCGGCCGGGTAGAAATCTTTGATGGCGACGATCAGCCGGCCGGATGGCCGCCTGATGACCATGCAGACCTCACCGTAGCGATCCTGGCGCGTCAGCGGGTCGAACAGGCGTGGCGCGACCACCGCGCGGCTGCGCTGCGGTGCGCCGTGCTGCCTGGCGAGCGCGGCGATCTCGGCTTCGATGGCGGGGGCGAACGGCATTGCGCCATTATACCATTCTGTGTCTCAGCCGCGGCGCGCGGCGAACGTATTGTGCGATGGTGCAGAAAGCGGACAATATCATAACAATCTGCGGCGATCGACCGCTGAGGCCCTGGCTCGGCGCGATCCCTACGACAAGTTGTAGTAGAATGGCATATCTTTCACCATGCAGCAGAGGCTAGGTCGTGTGAGCTACCAAAGTTCCCTGCTCACCATCCTCAATACGTTTCGTGTCCCAGAGATCGACTCGCCAGAGACCGGTCTCGCCTCGCTGTTGGATATCTACGTCGATCGCCAGCTGCTGCGGGCATCGCATGGCGCAGTGGCACAGTCGATCACGACGCTCATCCGTAGCGGCGCCGAGCCGCTGCTGATCACCGGCCCGCGCGGCAGCGGGCTCTCGCTGCTGCTGCGGCGCGCGGCGCGGGCGTTGGCCGCTGCGGTGCCGGGCGTCGCCGACCAGCCGGACCCACTGAGCGCTGACTGGCAGAGCGGCGCGCCGCTGCCGATCCTGCTGAGCCTCGACGCTGATCTGCCGGTCTCGATCGATCCCTGGGAACTGATTTACGCGGAGTTGGAGCGCGGCCGGCTGGCGCTGTTTGCGCCGCAGGTGCGCGCCGCACTCGATAGCGGTGCCGCCGCGCTGCTGATCGATGGCGGCGACTGCCCGGTGGTCACCGTCGAGTCGATCGTGCGCTCGCTCGCCGCGCGCTACGTCAGCAATCGCCTGATCGTCGCTCTCCCCGCCGAGCGCGATCTGCCGGGCATGGCCCACTATCAGCTCCAGCCGTTTGACAAGCAGCAGCTCGCCGACGCCGCCGCGCGCTGGATGAGCCACTTCGCCGTGCCAGACGCCGCCCGCGCCGAGCGCATCACGATCTTCAGCAACGATCTGCTCGCTAACGACCGGCTGTTCGAGCTAGTCAAGCTCATGCCAAAGGCGCTGGTGATCGCCGCGCTAGTGGCCGTCAACGGCCGCAGTATCGTGCTCCAGCGCGATGAGATCTACCGCCGTCTGATCGACCATCGGCTGATCGATGCGCCAAACCGCGGGGTGCTGCGCCTGGGGCTCGGGCTGGTGGCCCGCGCGCTCCATCGGCGCGGCGGCCACGATGTCGCGCCATCGCTGCCGCGCCAGGCCGCCCGCGATCTGCTCGCGGCGGCCGGCGTCGCCGATGACGAGCCGACGCTGGCGGCCATGTGCCGCACCGGGCTGCTCGAACTGGCGCCGGACGGCGAGACGGTCTCGATCGGCTGGTCGGCGCTGCGCGATTATCTGGCGGCCGAGACGCTGGCGCGCGACCCGCAGCTCGATGATCTCCTGCCAGAGCTCAGCCGCCAGCCGCACTGGCACGAGGCGCTCGCGCTGGCGGTGCTGATCCGCGACCGCGAGACCCCCGGCGCATCGCTGGCGGCGCTGCACGGTCTGGTGAGCGCCGGGGCCGGCACCGATCAGGATCGGCGGGTCAGCGCCGATGGATCGGCCATCATACGGCGTTCTGACCCAGTTCAGCTCGGGTCGATCGCCGTCGATCGCGCCAGCTCGATCGTGCTCGCGGCCCAGTGTCTCAAGCTGCTCGGCGAGAGCGCCGAGCGCTACAGCGTGACCCGCGAGGACGCTCGCCGTCGCCTGCTCGATCTGATGGGGCACACCGGCGTGGCGCTGCCGGAGCGGATCGCCGCTGGCCTGCTGCTCGGCGACCTCGGCGACCCGCGCTTCGAGGATCTGCTCCCGCCGCTGGCGCATATCCCGGGCGGAGCATTCGTGCTCGGCGCGGCTGTGGCCGGGTTCGAAGATGAGGGCCCGCCGCAGCGCGTCGATATTCCGCCGTTCAAGATCGGCGTCTACCCGGTTACCAACGGCGAGTACGCCCGATTTTTGCGCGCTGTTCCGGGCGAGCCGCTGCCGACCTATTGGCATGACCCGCGGCTAAACAACCCGTCGCTCCCGGTCGTCGGCGTCACCTGGCATCAGGCGTGCGGCTACGCGGCATGGCTGACCGCCGAGCTCGCCGCCCGCGATCTGCTCCCGGGGGGCCACGTCGTCAGGCTGCCGCTCGAATCCGAGTGGGAGAAAGCCGCCACCTGGGGGCCGCACGTCCGCCGCAAACACGCCTTCCCGTGGGGCGAAGCTTGGGAGACTGGGCGGGCCAATACCGCCGAGGGGCGCGGCGCGTGGATGACGACGCCGGTGGGGTGCTACCCGCACGGCAAAAGCCCGTACGGGGTCTACGATCTGATCGGTAACATCTGGGAGTGGACGGCGAGCCGCTACGCTAGCTACAGCGGCAGCCCGATGCCGTTCGAGCGCAAAAGCCACTACGTGCTGCGCGGCTCATCGTGCGTCACGCTCCCCGAGCACGCCCGCGCCACCTACCGCTCAAGCCACCTGCCCCGCGAATACTGGCGCTACCACCTCGGGTTTCGGATTGTGATCGGCAGGCCGGTGCTGGGGATGTAGTGCGCTGTGACGAAGGAATCAAAAACCAGGGGGGCCGTGGCTGCCCCCCCGGTCTCATCGTGCGGTCTGCGACGCTACTTGGACTCGCGGTAGGGCACGTGGCGTCTGACCGTCGGGTCATAGCGCTTCAGCTCAAGTCGGTTCGGGTCATTCTTGCGGTTCTTCATCGTCGTGTAGGTATGCGCGCTCTCGGTGGAGCGCAGCTTAATGATGATGCGGTTGCCTTTTTTGCTGGCCATTGCTCCACTCTCTGCAGTTGCGGGCACATTCACCCGGACGGACACATATCTCTTTATTGTAGCAGCATTCCCCCGAGTTGACAAGCGGGCCTCATGCCAGCTGCGCGTACCCCGGCACGGTGAGAAACTCGATGAAGTCCTCGCTCAGCACCAGCGTATCGAGCAACGCAGACGCCTGTGCGAAGCGATGCTCGGCGCGCCCGGCCAGCAGCGGCGCGAGCTCCTCGTCGCGCAGCGCGCGGTACAGCGCTGCGGTCACCGGCCGGCCATCGTCCAGCGCTGCGCCATACATGACCCACTGCCAGATCTGCGAGCGCGCGATCTCGGCGGTGGCCACATCTTCCATCAGGCTGAAGATCGCCACGGCGCCGCGCCCGCCAAACCACGCCTCCAGGTACTGCAGCCCGACGCTGATGTTGTTGCGCAGCCCGGCCTCGGTGATCGCGCCGTCCGGGATCGCCAGCAGGTCTGCGGCCGCG
>JAYUUK010000156.1:0-1681 GCA_043754595.1 Roseiflexaceae bacterium
ATCGAAGCCATTTTGGGCGAAGATCGTCCTGACCTTCTCGGTGTCGATCGTGGTGGTGGCGGTGGGGTAGCGCAGCTCCCACAGCGCGCCGCCGGAGAAGTCGATCCCGAGATGCAGACCGAACAGCGCGAGCGCGATCGCACCGGGCACGATCACCAGGAGCGAGAACATGAGCCACCAGTAACGGTGTTTAACAATCGTCGCGAGCATACAATCCTCTCCTTACACCGTCACCCGGCCGGTCTCGCGCGCCTCGGCAACATCGTCCACGGCGTACAGCCAGTGGCTCTGCGACGACCGCAGCGCCACCACGAGCCGCAGCAGCGTGCGGGTCACCACCACGGCGGTGAACAGATTGAGCAAAATACCGAGCCCCAGCGTCAGCGCGAAGCCTTTGATCAGGCTGACCCCAAAGCTGTTGCCAAAGGCGAACAGAATGATGCTGGTGATGAACGTTGCGGCGCTCGAGTCGCGGATGGCCGGCCAGGCCTCATCGAAGCCAGCTTCGACCGCCTGGCGCATGCTGCGGCCGCGACGCACCTCGTCTTTGAGGCGGGCGAAGATCAGCACGTTAGCGTCCACCGCCAGCCCGATCGAGAGGATGAAGCCGGCGATGCCCGGCAGCGTCAGCGTGATCGGGATGAGCCGGTAGATGGCGTAGATCAAGACGGTGTAGATCGCCAGCGCCACCACCGCCAGCACGCCCGGCAGCCGGTAGTAAATAATCATAAACAGCGCCACAATCACAAAGCCGACGACGCCCGCCACCACACTGCTGCGCACGGCGTCCTGGCCGAGCGATGCGGTGACGGTGCGGCTGCTCTCGACGGTGAACGAGATCGGTAGCGCGCCGTACTTGAGCTGGTTATAAATCCGCTCGGCGTCGGCGCGGGTGGCGGTGGTGATCTGCCCCGAGCCGCCAACGAGCGCCGCCTGGATCGTGGGGCAGGAGAAGACGGTGCTATCGAGCACGATACACATCGGCTTGCCGACGCTGGCCGCGCTGAACGACGCGAGCTGCGCCGCAGACGTGCCAGTGAAGGCGAAGTTGACGGCGTACTGCGAGCTGACGCCGTTGCTGCTGCCAAAGTTTGGCGTCACCGAGCTGAGGTTGAGGTCTTTGCCATCGGTGATGCTCTTGTAAACCTTACCAGACGTATCGAGGTTGGCGGTGGTGGTCACGCCAGGCGTGGTCTGGAACGCGATCGGCGATGGGTTGCCGGTGCTGCGCACCACCAGCCCGGTCGGCAACGACTGACCCTCGGTATCGACGAACTCCAGCTTGCCGGTGCCGCGCAGGGTCTCGACGGCCTTCTCCGGGTCTTTGACGCCAGGCAGCTCGACGATCAGCCGATCCTGGCCGGCGCGCTGCACCACCGACTCGGCGACGCCGAGACCATTGACGCGCCGCTCGACGACGCCGAGCGCGGTGGTCATCGTCTCGGCGTTGACCGTCTGGCCGGGGGCGGCGGCGAGCAGCACCTGCGTGCCGCCCTGGAGATCCAGCCCGAGCCTGGTCGAGACATCGCGCCCGTTGAGCCAGGTGTTGTTCGGCGCAAAGATCACCGACAGCGCGAGGCCAGTGAGGATCAGGATAAACGCCAGCGATGTAAGATCTCTCCGCACAGTACATTTCCTTGGCGCCATACGGCGCGGTTTCAACCGATAAACCGTGGCATTA
>JAYUUK010000157.1:0-15061 GCA_043754595.1 Roseiflexaceae bacterium
CAGCGCAGCTGCTCGGAGGTGCCGAGAAGCTGCTGCACACCGTCGCCGATGCGCTGCTGCACGCCGACCGCGACGACTTCGGCGCTGCGATCGCGGAGATCCACGCCAACCTCGACGCCACGCCAACCTCGACGATCCCGCGCTGGCGGCAGCCTACGCCGCTGGCCAGCGCATGAGCTATGCCCAGATCATTGCCGAGCATCAGCCGCCGCCGGCCAGCGCGTAATCGCCGCTCGCTCGCTGAGAGTCACGTCAGGCCGGCGCGATGTTCTGGTTGCGCCGAAAGATATTCTCGGGGTCGTGCTCGGCCTTCAGCGCCGCCAGCCGCGCGTAGTTGGCGCGGTAGCTCTCGCGCACGCCGCGCTCGTCAGCATCGCCAAGAAAGTTGGCGTAGACACCCGCGCTGGCGTATCGCTGTATCTGCGCCTGCGCATCGCGCGACCAGGCCATCGACTCGGCCCCATCCCCCTCAAGCCACATGCCGCTGTTGACCACCGCGAGGTGCGGCTCGCGCAGCGCAAACGCCGTCGCGTCTGGTGCGATCCGGGTGGCAGCGCCGCGGATCTGATGGATGTTGATCAGCGAGATTGGCGTCGGTCGCTCGCCAGCGCTCGCCACGATCTGATCGAGCGCGGTGTCTGAGGGCTGGCGCAGCGAGTAGGCGGTGTCGTAGGTGGACGCGCCGGGCGGCAGCGGCGGGGTGAGCATCATATACAGATCGGCGTAGCTGCGCCGCCCGATCAGATCCACCGCCGGCGGGCCGAAGCGGCGCAGCGGCGCCAGCAGCCGCTCGCCCTCGGCGAGATCGGCCCCCGAGTAGACCGGCTGGAGGATCAGCGCCGGGCCGAGATCGGGGACGTTGGTCAGCGTCGCGTGCGCCATCAGCTCGTCCGGCGCACTGTGGGTCAGCTCGCGATACATCCGCAGCACCAGCGGCGCCACCGCCAGATGAAAGATCGCCATCCCGCCCACCACCACGTCGAGCGGGTGGAGCCGGTAGCTGATCGCGGTGACCACGCCAAAGTTGCCGCCGCCGCCCCGCAGCCCCCAGAATAGATTGGGGTGCTCATCGGCGCTGACGTTGATGATCGCGCCGTCGGCCGTCACCAACTCCATCGAGAGCACATTGTCGATGGTCATACCGAAGCGCCCCATCAGCCAGCCGATCCCGCCGCCGAGCGTCGAGCCGCCCATGCCGACAGTGGCGCACGTCCCGGTCACGGTGGCCAGACCGTAGCGCTGCGCGGCCAGCACCACCTCGCCACTGGAGGCACCAGGCTGCACTCGCGCGATGCGCTGTGCGGGCGAGATCGCGATCTGGCGCATCTGCGAGAGGTCGATCAGCAGGCCGCCGTCCACCGTGCTCTGGCCGCTGAGGCTGTGGCCGCCGCTGCGCACGGCGATCTCCAGCCCGTACTCGCGCGCGAAGATGATCGACTCGGACACGTCCTGCGCGCTCAGGCAGCGCGCGATCAGGGCCGGGCGCGGCGCGTCGAAGCGGGCGTTGACCAGCCATCTGGCCGCGTCATACTCGTACTGCTGTGCGGTCAGGAGTGTGCCGCACAAACGGCCGCTGAGTGCGGCGAGCGTGGCTGCGTCGATTATGAGATCATCAGTGAACGTGGCGGTCATTGGGTGGCTCCTTCTGCGCTTGTCGCTCAAGCGGCGGTATGCCCCCATTACATCACACCACAGCCTGCGCCAGAAGCGACCGATGCGCTACACCAGCGCCACTCTGATGCTACACGCCGCGCTCGGCGCGACGCAGGCGGGAATCAAACAGCGCCGCACGGCCGTGCGGCGCTGTCATCCCTCGCTATCCGCAATTGCCAACTCATCGTACTAGGCCCGCGCCTTCGCCGCCGCCACCGCCTGCTGCGCCGCGTCTGCCAGGCTCTCGGCCGGGGCGAGCCGCGAGCCGACTAGCAGCGCGCGCCCCTCGACCTCGTTGGTCCCGGTGAGCCGCGCCACCATCGGCACGTCGGTGTCTACCTCGTCCAGCGCCGCTAGGATGCCCTTGGCCACCTCGTCCACGCGGGTGATGCCGCCAAAAATGTTGAACATCACCGCCTTGACGTTCGGGTCGGAGAGGATGATCTGCAGCGCCGCCTTGACTTTATCCTTGCCAGCCCCGCCGCCAATATCCAGGAAGTTGGCCGGCTCGCCGCCGTAGAGCTTGACCACATCCATCGTCGCCATCGCCAGCCCGGCGCCGTTGACCATGCAGCCGATGTTGCCATCCAGCTTGATGAAGGTGATCCCGGCCTCGCGCGCCTGCCGCTCGGCCTCTGGCTCGTCCGAGTCATCGCGCATCGCCTCCAGGTCGGCGTGGCGAAACAGCGCGCTGTCGTCCAGCACGATTTTTGAGTCCAGCGCCTGCAGCGCGCCGTCGGCCAGCACCACCAGCGGGTTGATCTCGGCCAGCGTCGCGTCGGTCTGGACGTAGGCGTTGTAGAGCGCGGTGGCAATTTGCGCGAACTGTCTGGCCTGCTTGGCGTCCGTCAGGCCAATGCCGAACGCCAGATCGCGGGCCTGGTAGTCCAGCAGACCCATCGTTGGGTGGGCCGCCACCTTGACGATCGCGTCTGGGTTGGTCTTGGCGACCTCCTCGATCTCGACGCCGCCTTCGGCCGATGCCATCACGATATTGCGCTTGGTGGAGCGGTCCATGATCACGCCGAGATAGATCTCGCGCTCGTAGCTGATCGCCTCGGCCACCAGCACCTTCTCCACCGTCAGCCCCTTGATGTCCATCCCAAGGATCTGCCGGGCGATCGCCTCGGCCTGCTCCGGCGTGTCGGCCAGCTTGACGCCGCCGGCCTTGCCGCGCCCGCCGACAAAGACCTGGGCCTTAACGACAACCTTCGCGCCGATCTGCTCGGCCAGCGCCCGCGCCTCGGCCGGGGTGCTCGCCACGCCGCCGCCGGTCACCGGGATCTTGTAGCCGGCCAAGATATCGCGCGCCTGATATTCGTGAAGCTTCATGACCGCTGCCTTGCTATATGAGAAAGCTGAAGAGCCGCAGCCGCTATTATACCAAGACTCGCGCCCCGGGCGGCGGCGCCCACGCCACCGCCAGGTCGATCGCGGCCAGCGCCGCCGCCACCCCGCCGAGCCGCCCGCGATCCAGCGCCGCGTCGGCGGCGGTTCCGATGTCGGCAGCGCACCGCGCGAGTAGATCCTCCCCCATGGCGCGGAAGGCCTGCTCGGTGGCCGGGTGGGTCAGTGGCGTCGCCAAAAGCTCGATCGCCCGCTCGGGATCATCGCGCGCCACAAGCGCGGCCAGCTTGACGAGCAGCATCATGAGCTGCTGCGTCCCGCCGATCTCCTGGGCCAGGCGGATCGCGCGGGCGTAGTAGGCGTGGGCAGCGCGGGTATCGCCGCAGGTGGCCGCCACATCGCCGAGGTTGCTGAGCGGAAACAATATCGCCCAGCGCTCGTGCAGCGCCTCGAATAGCCGCACACTCTGCTCGTAGAGCCGCATGGCCTCGGGCAGGTCGCCGAGCATCTCGGTGTTCACGCCGAGCAGGTTGATGCTCAGCGCCAGGCCGCGCCCTTCGCCGAGTTCGCGCCGCAGCGCCAGGCACTCGGTGAGCGCCGCCTGCCCTTCGGCGTATTCACGCCGTCCCTCCTGGGCACTGCCGATACCGTGGAGCGCGCTGGCAATGCCCGCCCGGTCGCCGATGGCCCGCAGCGCGTCCAGCGCCACCTGACACGACTCCAGCGCAGCGGCGTAGCGGCCGCGGCGCTCGGCGATCCGGCTGCGCAGGATCAGTGCGGTGGCCCCGCCGAGCGTGTCGCCTAGCTCGTCGCACAGCGCGATGGCGAGGCCAGCGCAGCGCTCCCCCTCGTCGTAGCGCCCCATCCGCTCGCCGAGCAGGGCCATATCGGTCAGCAGCCTGGCACGCATGCTATCGGTGGCTACCTCGCGCGGCAGGGCGGCGAGCTGCGCCTCAGCGGCGGCGTAGCGCGCGTAGCCCTGGGCGAAGTGGCCGCGAATGTCGTCGTGGCGGGTCAGGCCGGCGATCATCGAGCCGGCCGTGCGCCAGCGCGCGCGCGCGCACGCGATATCCCAGGCCGCACCAATGTTTTCGATCTCGGCGTCGATTGCCGCAGCGGCCGTCGGCTGGGCCATCGTCGCGAGCGCATCGGCCTGCTGCGCAACAAGCTGCGCGAAGTAGTCGCTGTGGCGCGCGCGCAGCGCCGCGCCCCGGTCGTCGCGCGCCTCCAACTGCTCGGCTGCGTACTGCCGCACCAGCTCGTGGAGATCGTAGCGCCCGCCGACGTGCTGCCGCAGCAGCGAGCGGTCGATCAAGCCGGCCAGCGCCGCCAGCAGCCCGTGAGGCGTCGCCAGCAGCGCATCGCCGGCCCCGCACAGCGCTGCCTCGGCTGCCGCGAACGTGAAACCGCCGCGAAATACCGTGACCGCCGCCAGTGCGGCGCGCTCTGGGGCGTCGAGCATCTCCCAGGACGAGGCGAACACCGCGCGCATGCTGCGGTGCCGGCTCGGCACATCGCGCAGCGTCGTAGTCAGTAGGTCGAAGCTCCGCCCGATCTGCGCCAGGATCGCGACGCACGGCATGCTCCGCGTCCAGGCCGCCGCCAGCTCGATCGCCAGCGGCGATCCCTCTACCAGCCGGCAGATCCCGCCGGCCGCGCGCCACTGCTCGCCGCTCAAATCGACATCCGGGCGCACCCGCCTGGCCGTCTGGCTGAACAGCGCGAGCGCGCTGAACTCCTCGCTAGCCATAGCGTCTGGCGTATCGGCGGCGGGATAGGTCATGCCGCGCAGATCGAACAGCCACTCGCCCTGGAGCTGCAGCCGCTCGCGCGAGGTCGCCAGGATTGTCAGCCGCGGCGCGTTCGCCAGCAGATCGCCGACCAGGTCGAAGCCGCGCTTGAGCTGCTCGAGGTTATCGAGCACCAGCAGCAGCTCGCGCTCGCGCACAAACGCCTGGAGCTGCTCCAGATGCCCGCCAGCGCCGCCAGACGCCAGCCCGCAGGCGTCGGCAATAGCGCTGAGCAGCTCGTCGTCGCGCTCGATCTCGGCCAGCGCGACGAAGATAGCGCCGCTGGCGAACTGCCCAGCACAGCGCCGCGCCACCTCGATCGCCGAGCGCGTCTTGCCGATCCCGCCTGGGCCGAGCAGCGTCAGCAGCCGACAGTCCGGCCGCAGCAGCTGCTCGATCATCCGCTCGATCTCGCGCTCCTGCCCGACGAACCGGGTCGCCGGGGTCGGCGCGCCGCGCACCATCGCCGGCAGGGCGGCCAGCGGCGTCTGGAGCAGCTGCGCGTGGGCCGCCGCCACCGCCGGGTAGGGCGCGATGCCGAGCTCGCTGGCCACCAGCACCACGTAGGACTGGTAGTGCGCCAGCGCCGCCGCCCGCTGGCCGCTGGCCGCTAGCAGCTCGATCGTGAGCCGGTGCGCCTCGTCGTGCAGCGGGTCGGCAGCCAACATCGCCGTGACCTGCTCCAGCCCGGCCGCGATCTGCCGCCGCGCCAGATAGTGCCCCGCCAGCAACTCGCGCGCCGCGATCGCCCGCTGCCGCCAGCGATCCTGCTGGTCCACCATCCAGCGCTCGAAGCCGACGCTCTCGCGGATGGCGAATCCCTCGAGAAACTCGCCCCGGTGGCTGGCCAGCGCCCCGTCGAGCGCCTGCGCCGCCGTGGCCCCGATCTCGCCGCTTGCGCGCTGCTCGGCCGCCGCGTCGATCGCCGCCGCAAGCGCCGCGCAGTCCAGCTCCAGCGCCGCCGCCCGGTTGAGCGCCACCCGCTGCCGGTCGATCGTCAGATGATCGCCGAGCTGCTGCCGCAGGCTAGTGAGCAGCACGCTCAGATTGCCGCGCGCCCGCTCGGTCGATACATCGTCCCACAGCATGTCGGCCAGCACATCGCGCGGGTGCGCGCCCGGCTCGCACGCCAGATAAACGAGCAGCGCCTCGGCCTTGCGCGAGGCCAGCCCGGTCACCGGCGCGCCATCGCGCGCGATCGCCAGCCCGCCGAAGGTGACGATCGTCAGCGTAGTACTTCTGGGGGATGTTCGCGGTGCATCGATCATTGTGAAGGATCTCTGAAGAATGGCTCGCTATCATCAGCGTGTGGCCCGAAAGCGTACCGGCCATACTCCACCAATGAATTTAACAGGAGCACGCATGCCTACACGCCACCGACCGAGCATCTCGGTCATCATCCTGCTGCTCACATGCGCCATCGCGGCCGGCCGCACGCCAGCCGCCAGCGCTGCGGGCCATGTACCGCCCGCCGCCCGCGCTACCGCTGCCCGCATCGCCCCGCCAGCGCCACGCGCCGCGCCAGCCTCCGATCTGGACTGTAGCGCATCGCCGTTCGGCAGCACACTGACCCTCGGCGCCGAGCGCGAGCCGCTCGTCAGCTTCCGCAGCCCCGGCGGCCTCGCCCAGTGGGATCAACTCGACGCCACCAGCCCGACAGCGCTCGGCCGCCAGCTCGCCTTCCCCAGTGGCACGCCCAACAGCGCGCTTCAAGGCGTCAGCGCCGTGTCCGCAGTCGCGCTGGATACCGACAGCAACGGCGAGACCGAGCTGGCCCAGCTGTTCACCGATAGCGCCGGCGCGCTCCGCACCGCCACCTACTTCCGCGATGGGTCGTCGGTCATCCGCAGCGCCTTCGTCATCAACAACACCCAGATCGTCGCCCACGCCACCACCTCGAATGGCAAAAGCAACGACCGCCTCATCTTCGCCTCGCGCTCGTCCACTGGCTCGCTCAACCTCATGCGCGTCGACCCGGTCGGTGAGGTGGTGCTCGGTACCTGGCGCACCAACCAGAACGGGCGAGGCAACCCGCAGATGCTGGACATGGCCGTCGGCGATTTCGATGGCGACGGGTTCCACGATGACGTGGCCATCGCTTATCTGCGCGAGACCGGCGGCGGCGTCGAGATCGTGATCGTCACCCCCGGCAACGTCCCGGCCACCGGCTCAGGCGCGAACTTCATCCTCAACATGCGCGAGATCGGCAGCACGCTGCTCAACATCGGCACGCCGGCGCGCCTGCGCATCGCCGCCGGCGATATCGATGGCGACCGCCGCGATGAGATCATCTACGCCCAAGAGAATTTTAGCCAGGACTCGCCGGGCGTCAGCAGCGGCATCGCCATCCGCACCTTCGACCCAATCTACGCTCAGGATCGGCTCAGCGCCACGCTCCAGCAGAGCGCCGCGCGCGATTTCTCGGCGGCCACCGGCGACCTCGCGCTCGCTACCGGCGACACCGACCGCGATGGCCTGGCGGAGATCGTGATGGCCTACCATCAGTTTACACCAGACAACGGCCTCATGGTGCGCAGCTTCGATCTCGGCATCCCCGCGCCACCTAGCATCGCCAGCTTCGAACTGAGCGACCGCGCCACCTTCTTCAGCAATACCGACCAGCGCACTCAGGTCAACAGTCTGGCGCTGGACACCGGCGATATGGACAAAGACGGCCTCGAAGATATCGTGCTGGCGTTCCGCGACGCCGGCGGCGCGCTCCAGACCGTCCGCCTGAGCGACCAGCGCGGCCCAACCGGCGCGCTCACGCTCAAATCCAGCCTGCGCGATACCGCCGGCGGCAGAACCAACGCCAGCGCGATCTCGCTCGTCATGGGGGACTGGAACAACGACTCGCTCAAGGCAAAGTACGCGCCGATCGCGACGACGACGCTCCAGTGCAAGACGGTCGTCGAGCCGAACGTGACGTCTGCGGTGTTCGTCCCGCCCTTCTGGCAGAACATCCAGGGTTCGGCGCAGCGCTACGGCTCGATCGGCGAGTCGAAGTCCAAAAGCTTCGAGACCTCGTCCGGCATCACCACATCGCGCAGCCACAGCGTCTCGGCCTACTTCGGCTTCGAGGTCGACGCCGAGGTCGCCGAGTTCTCGGCGCGTGTGACCGCCGGCTACGAGTATGCCGCCTCCCAGACCGTCAGCGGTAGCACCAACACCGGCCAGACGATCAGCGAAGGCTGGACGAATAACACCGATAGCTTCGCCGTGATCGAGAACGCCACCTACAACTGCTACAACTACGAGACGAAGATCGATAACGCGGTGGTGGATGGCAACGTGCGCTTCTGCGAATACCAGAGCACATCCCAGGAAGGGCCGACGATCGATACCTGGGATGTCCAGTATGGCCCGGCCAACAACCCGGAGTCCAAGCAGTGGGCACCGATCGCCCGCGACTGGACCAGCCTGACCCAATTCCGCGCGGCGTCTGCCGTGCAGTCCGATGGCGGCACCAGCGCCAGCCGCGCCGCAGACGGCAACACCGACGGCGCGCTCGCCAACTCCTCGATCACCGCCCAGGGCAACTCGCCGTGGTGGCAGATCGACCTCGGCTCGTCCCAGCCGGTTAGCACCATCCGCGTCTGGAACCGCACCGACCGCGACTGCGGCGGGGTGCTCTGCCCGACGCGCCTGACCAACTTCCACGTCTTCGTCTCGGACGTCGACCCGCGCACGATCTCCGACGACCCGAATGTACTCAAGACTGACGCCCGCATTCATGATTATGTCAACACCGGGGTGGGCGCGAAGGTCACCAGTTTCCAGACGCTGAATGGCACCTTCGAGCCGATCAGCGGCCGCTTCGTCCGCGTTCAACTCACCAATCCCGGTATCCTGTCGCTCGCCGAAGTCCAGGTCTTCGCTGGCAACCACGTCGAGCCTGATAGCTACCCGGTCTCGGTGAGCGACCCAGACTCGCGCATCGATACATCCACCGGCGCATTCGTGCCCGGCACCGATGGCTGGTTCCTCGTCAAGCGCTACAATCCGCTCACCAAGACTCTGCAAGATGTCAGAACGCGCGGCAATCTGCGCTGGAACGGCGCGGCGCAGGGCGTGCTCCAAAACAAAGTCGTCGGCCCCGGTGCCGGCCAGCCGACGTGGTCGCTGTCGCAGGATCGCGGCACGTCGCGCACCGAGGCGCAGGAGATCTCGCACTCGGTGCGGGTCGGCGCTGAGTTCGATGTGGCGGCCGGCGTCGTCACCAAGGCGACGGCGGGCGGCAGCTATGAGTTTAGCACCGGCGTTGCCACCGAAAATAGCCGCACCGTCTCGTACGGCACCGCGTTCGAACTCGGCGGCGGCATCGAGGGCTTCCCGACGACGCTCAACGGCAAGCCGGCGATCTGGCCGCTGCAGTGCAAGTACGGCTTCCAGCCGTACTCCTACGACCTGACCGAGACATCCAATAGCGGCTACGAGCACCGCATGCTGGTTGTCGATTATGTCGTGCCGGCGCTGCCGCTCGAGCGCTCGGCCAACCTGGATCCGTGTCGCGCCGGCCCCACCCCGCCGACGCAACAGAGCCTGGAGAGCAACTTCGAGTCTGGCGCACCAGGCAGCGTCTTCGTCCTGACGGCGCAGAACTTCCCGCCGAACACCTCGGCGACGATCTCGCTCAAGCAGCCGGGGGTCAGCGCGTTCCGCACCATCACCCGCGTCACCACCGACGCAAACGGCAGCTTCGTCTTCGTCTTCGCCACCCGCGACGGCGACCCGGTGGGGACTTACACCATTCGCTTCGCCGTCGATGGAACTGGCGCGAGCACAGCGGCGACCGTGCTTGAGGTGCCGCTGACGCTCGCGGCCAGCGAGCCGGCGCGCGCAGACAAGCCGGCCGACCTGCCGGTAGTAACCACTGACGCGGCGACGCTGCAGCGCCTGCTGTTCATCCCGCTCGTCGGGCGCTAGCGCTCAACCCCTGAAGGGACGAAGGGATGTATCCCTTCGTCCCTTCACCGCCTCCATCCCTTCACCCCTTCACCCCTTCACGGGCCGCGCGTCGCGCGCAGCACGACCGCCCGCCGCAATCGCCGCATCCCGCGCATCATCGCGCCCGCCAGCGGCTCCGGCTCGGGGTGCGGCAGCAGTGGCACGCCATCGCGCCCGCGCGCGGCCAGGGCCGCGTTGGCAGACGCGATGCCGGTGGTGGCCGCGCGCTCCAGATACAGCGCCGGGTTGGGGTGGGCCACCCAATCGCCGCAGCAGTAGAGCCCTGGCCAGGGCGTCTCCACCCCCAGCGCGCGCGCTGGCTCGGCGATGCTCAGCACCGTGTGCGATGCCGCGTTGCGCTGCAGCGCCGCGTGGACCAGCGCCCCGCGCAGCTCAGGGAACGCCCGCATTGCATCGCTGCTCGCCTGCGCCAGGATCGCCACATCCTCCTGCGCCAGCGCCTCCGGCGGGCCGTAGATGTGCAGCTCGGCGGCGCACCCGCCGGTGGCATCTCGCCAGGCGGAGAACGCCGGCTGCAGCCGGTCCAGCCAGAAGAAATTATCCACCAGCACATCGCCGCTGATGATCCCGCTCGCCGGGCCCGACCGAGGCTGCTTGTCGAACCACAGCCGGCAGATCGCCGTCGGCATGGAGCGCGGAAAATCCAGGTCGGCGGCCAGCGCCGCAGTGGCCGCGCTGCCCCTGAGCAGCCGCTCGGCGCTCGCCGCATCGGTCGCCACGATCAGCTGCCCAGCCTCGGCCGTCTGCGCCACGCCAGACTGCGTAAAGGAGACTCGCCAGCCGCCATCCGTCTGTGCCAGCTCCGTCACCGTGCCGCGTGCCACCGTCCCACCGATTGCCGCAAGCCTGGACGCCATGGGCTGCGCGATCTGCTCGCCGCCGGTGCCGCGCAGGTAGCGGAACCGCCAGGCATCGCGGCGCAGCAGCGTGTAGAAGCGCAGAAACGCCACGTAGCCGGCGGCCGGCACATGCTCGGGGTGCGCCGCCAGACCGCTTCGCAGCAGCGCGCTAAAGAAATCGCGCAGCGCGTGCGGCCAGCCGCGGGTCAGGTCGGCCATCGTCTGCCCAGCGAGCGTCGTCTGCTCGGCCAGCGGATCGTAGGCCATGGCCACCAGCAGCATGCCAAAAATCCGTGGCAGCGCGATGATATCGCCGATATCCAGCATCGTCAGGAAGCTCGGGCGCAGGAAGAGGCTGAGGTAGTGGAACGGCGCTGGCAGCGGACTCTCGCGGATCGCCGAGCCGACGGCGCAGCGCCGCACCCGCGCGCCGCGCAGCATAATCCAGCCCTCCTCGAGCGATGGCTGGAGGTCGGGCCGGATACCGTGGCGCTCCAGCAGCCCGAGCAAATTGACGTACGGCTGCCACAGCCCGTGAACCCCGTGCTCTGCGGGGAACTGCCACTCCCGCCCGTCGTGGGCAAAGCGCGTCGGGTCGTTATCCCGCAGTCGCCCCCCAATATGCGCGTCGGCCTCGATCAGGAGTGGGCGCTCGCCGCGCTCGGCCAGCGTCAGCGCCGCCGCCAGCCCGGCCACGCCGCCGCCAACAATGATGTGAGTTGCCATCGATCACCAGCCTCAGTCGGTATCGAGCGCGACCGCCGCGTGCGTCGGCGGCGCACAAAAATAGGCGCGGGGAGATTGTATCTCCCCGCGCCCATCAGCAAAGCAGCAGAACAGTGACTACTTGACGTCGACCGATGCGCCAGCCTCGACCAGCTTGGTCTTGGCCGCCTCGGCCTCCTCCTTGCTGACGCCCTCCTTGACCGGCTTCGGCGCGCCGTCCACCAGGTCCTTGGCCTCTTTCAGGCCGAGGCTGGTCAGCTCGCGTACCGCCTTGATGACCTGGATCTTGTTGGCGCCGGCCGCCGTCAGGATGACGTTGAACTCGGTCTGCTCCTCGACCACCGGGGCCGCGACGGCCTCGCCAGCGCCGCCACCCATCGCCGGCATCGCGCCCATCGCCATCATCGGCGCGGCGGCGGTCACGCCCCACTTGTCTTCCATGGTCTTCTTCAGCTCGACGAGCTCGAGGACGTTCAGCGTCTCGATGCTCTCAACGATCGACATCACCTTATCGCTAGCCATTCCAATGCTCCTTGATTTGTTGCGCCCAGGGCGCGAGATAGAAAAAGATCTGGAGCTTCGCCCCCACGCGCATCACGTTTGTTCCACGAGTGCGGGTGTGCCCAAACATATGCGCTACTGCGCGGCGCTCTCGCCGCCCAGTTGGTCGATCCGCGCCTGAACCACATAGGCCACATTCGTGATCGCCGCATTGATCACTCCGACCACACCGCTGACCGGAGCCGAGATGACACCCACAACCTGCGCCAGCACCTGCTGCCGCGTCGGCATCTTCGTTATCTGGTCGATCACGTCGCCGGTCAGCACGCTCTTGCCGAGCAGACCGCCGCGCACCACCAGCTTCTTCGGGCCCTTGTTAAAATCGCTGATAACTTTGGCCGTCTTTGCGGCATCGCCGTAGGCGAATGCCAGCGCCGTCGGGCCGGAGAGCAGCGCCTCGATCCCCTCGTGCCCGGTATCCTTGGCGGCACGGAGCGTGAGGGTGTTCTTGGCAACCACCAACTCAGCGTTGGTTGCGCGAAGCTTGGCGCGCAGATCAGTGATCTCAGCCACCGTCAGCCCACGGTAGTCGGTCACCAGCGTCAGCTGGGTACGACCGAGCTTGTCCGTCAGTTCGGCGACACTCTCTACCTTTCGCGTCGTTGTCATGCATTTCACCCCCTCTCGTAGAAAAATAAAACGGGCTGCTGGTCTCAGACACAGCAGCCCGCAGACAGATCATTCCTGTCGGTTCTACGGAGTACTGCCTCGGCGGGTGGCGATGCCATTAAGCGAATGCGCCCGCTGTCTGGAGCAGCTCTTCAGTTGTAGGTCAGCCCGGCGACGGCCGAGCGGGAGCGAGAATAAGTAGCGTTCTACTTCGCCACGACCATCGCCTGCGCGGCGGTCGGATCGACTTTGATGCCAGGCCCCATCGTGCTGGTGAAGGTCACGCTGCGAACGTAGCTGCCTTTGGCGGCAGACGGCCGGGCGATCCGCACCGCATCCATCAGCGACGCGATATTCTCGTAGACCTGCTGGTCGCTGAAGCTCAGCTTGCCGACGGCGACGTGCAGCAGGCCAGTCTTATCGTTACGAAACTCGACGCGCCCGCCACGAACTTCGCGGATGGTGCGCGGCAGCTCATCGGCCGCGACGATCGTGCCGCTCTTAGGGTTCGGCATCAGGCCGCGAGGCCCGAGCTTGCGACCGATGCGGCCGACCTTGCCCATCATATCCGGCGTGGCGATCGCGATATCGAAGTCGAAGAAGTTCTCTTTGTCGATCTGCGCGATCAGCTCGTCAGATCCGGCGAAATCCGCGCCCGCCGCTCGCGCGGCCACGGCGGCCTCGCCCTGCGCGAAAACCAGCACCCGCACTGTCTTGCCGGTGCCGTGCGGCAGCGCGACGGTGGTGCGGATCGTCTGGTCGGCGTGGCGCGGGTCGATGCCGAGACGCAGATGAACCTCGACGGTCGAGTTAAACTTGGTGAACGATGTCGTCTTGAGCAGCTGCACCGCCTCTTCGGGGGTGTAGAGCCGGGCCGCATCGACCTTCTTGGCCGCCTCAATGTACTTCTTGCCGTGTTCTTTTGCCATCAGAGTGCTCCTTTGTGGTGCGTGCGGGCGCGTGGCCCTCCCACGTCCAATTACCTAATCGCGGATCTTAATCCCCATGCTGCGGGCCGTCCCAGCGATGGTGTTCATCGCGGCGTCGACCGTCGTCGCATTCATGTCCTGGATCTTCTGCTCGGCTAGCTTACGCAGCTGCTCGCGGCTGATCGAGCCGGGCGAGGTCCGGTTCGGGGTGCCCGAGCCCTTATCCACCCCGGCCGCCTTGCGTAGCAGATCGGCCGCCGGCGGCGTCTTGAGCACGATGGTGAACGAGCGATCGGAGAAGACCGAGATCTCGACCGGGATGATGCTCCCAGCCTGCGACGACGTCTTCTCGTTGTACTCCTTCACGAACCCCATGATATTGATACCGTAACCGCCGAGCGCCGGGCCAACCGGGGGTGCCGGGGTGGCTTTCCCTGCCGGGAGCTGCAACTTCACGACGCCGACCAGTTTCTTTGCCACAACTACTCTCCTTAACGTATTACAAGCCGCACGACATCAGCGGCTGTTCCAGCACACACGCGGCTGGATCGTGCCCACCGTGCCTGCGGCTTGTAGCTGCACTCGGCAGCACATCCTAATCGATGAGACGCGTAACCTGTAGGAAGTCGAGCTCGACCGGAGCCTCACGCCCGAAGAACGAGACGAGCACTCTGACGCGCCCCTTCTCATGTTCGATCGCGTCGACGGCACCCTCAAAATCGGTGAAAGGTCCATCGGTGATCTTGACGCGCTCGCCAACCTGATAGCTGATTTTGACCTTTGGCGCCTCTTGCTCCATCTGTTTGAGGATCGCCTTGACCTCAACATCCTCCAGCGGCGTCGGCTTGTTGCCGTGCCCGACGAAGCTCGTGACACCTGGGGTGTTGCGCACCACATACCACGAGTTATCGCTCATACGCATCTGGACCAGGACGTAGCCAGGGAAGACTTTTTTCTGAACCGTGCGCCGCTGGCCGTTCTTGATCTCGATCTCCTCTTCCGTCGGTACGATGACCCGGAAGATTTGATCCTGCATCTCCATCGATTCGATTCGATGCACAAGATTTTGGCGCACTTTATTTTCGTATCCCGAGTAGGTATGGATAACATACCAGCGTCGGTCGTCCTGCATCTCAATTTCGGTCGTTTGTAGTTCTGCCACGGCCGCCGCCCTACTGCTATCAGATACCATGCCACTGCGCCGCGCCGGGAGATCGCGCTCCCGGCGCAGCACGTGTTAGCGAGTCACCGCTCCCTGGAGCAGGAAGATCAGCCACGTGAAGAGTGAGTCTGCGCCGAACAGTAACAGGCTCAGGACTGCCGAGAGAATGACCACGACGATTGTTAGCCTCGTCGTCTCCTCGCGCGACGGCCAGATGACCTTGCGCATCTCAGAGCGCGACTCGCGCAGCGGTGTGAGAAGATTATTCTCAAGGGCACGCCTCACCGGATTCTGCGTCTCTTGTTCAGGCTTTTCGTTCGCCAAGGCCATGCTATACTCCCGCTACTCGACGATCTTGGAGACGACGCCGGCACCGACAGTACGGCCGCCCTCGCGGATGGCGAAGCGCAGCCCCTCTTCGATGGCCACCGGCACAATCAGCTCCACGTCCATCTCGACGTTATCGCCCGGCATCAC
>JAYUUK010000158.1:0-4925 GCA_043754595.1 Roseiflexaceae bacterium
CGAGGCGGGGCGGTGGCGCATGGTGAAGATGGAGCATTTTGAGCAATGGCTACCACGATGATGGCTCGCAGAGTAGGAAGAGGCTACGGCAGCGAGCGCATTGCATTTTTTGCGGGTTTTGTGCAAAACGGTTTGTGTCTATTGCACGATCGTGCAATGCATGTGCAATGAGATGAGAGCAACCACATGAGTACTGGGCAGCCCGACACCGGCGATTGGCTCGTCACTGCGCTCGATGTGCTCGTCGATGGCGAGGAAGATCTGACGCTGGCGCAGATCGTCCGAGCGATGGACAGGCGCGGTCTTGCGCTCGATACACAAGCGCAGATGCGGCTTGAGCAGGTGCTGCGCCGCGATGGTGCGGCCTATATCTACCCACCAGACGAGGCAGACGGCGTCTGGTCGCCGACGCTCGAAGGTCGCGAGTTCGTCCAGCGACGATCGACAGACTACGAGGAGCAGACACCAACGGCCAAAGCTCAGCTCGTAGCTGACAGCGCCACAAAATACGATGATATCAGCGTGCCATTCAACCCGGCGTTGATCCGCGTCGACCCCGAGCAGATGCCGATCTACCACGCACTCAAACTGATCCAGGATGAGCGGATGATCCTCGATCCAGAGTTTCAGCGTAACTTTATCTGGGATGTGAAACGCCAGAGCCGGCTAATCGAATCGGTCATGCTGCGCATCCCACTGCCAGCGTTGTATCTCAACCTCACCGATGCTAGCACCTACATGGTGGTCGATGGGCGGCAGCGGCTAACCACGCTCGATGCGTTCTGCACCAGGCGGACGCTGCGGCTTACCGGGCTCGAATTCCTCAAAGAGCACGAGGGAAAAACCTTTGACCAACTGCCGCTGAGTCTGCGCACCACGATCGTGGAGCGGACAAAGCTGACAGTCTACACGATCATGCCTGAGACGCCAGATCAGGTGAAATTCATGATCTTCAGCCGGGTCAACACTGGTGGGCTGACGCTCACGGCGCAGGAGATTCGCCACGCAATGTTTCAGGGACAGGCCACAAAGACCCTCAACGAGCTATCGCGCTCCGTTGAGTTTCTCGACGCGACCAGCCGGTCGATCAAGACGCTGCGGATGGACGACCGCGAGTGCGTGCTGCGACTGCTGGCGTTCCACTTCAACCCGTATGAAGAGTTTGGAACCCGCCTGACCCCCGACGAGCCAGCGAACCTCGATGGGCTCCTGACCCGCACGATGGGCCAGCTCAACCAGCTCTCTGCCGGGTCGGTCGAACAGACCAAAGACATGTTCCGCGAAAGCATGGTCAAAGCCCAGCGGGTATTTGTCAATTATGCCTTTCGCAAGGTCTACAACACCTATGATAAACGCTCGCCGGTGAACAAAGCGCTGTTCGAGGTGTGGGGCGTGCTGCTGCGCGATTATCCCCTAGCCGATCTCGAGCGCCGCAGCAATGCAATCTTCCGGGCGTTCATGGATTTGATGAACCGCGACTACGAGTTTGTCAACGCGATCTCCTACGGCACCGGCAGCGTCGCCAGCGTCAAATATCGCTTCCAGCAGATCCGCCGCCTGTTACAAGAGGTGATGCAGTGATCAGCGAACTACGACTACACAACTTCAAATGCTTCGCCGATCAGACAGTGCGGTTGGGGCCGCTGACGTTGCTTGTCGGTGCCAATGCATCTGGCAAGTCTAGCGTGGTTCAGGCACTGCTGCTGCTGCGTCAGTCGCATCTACGTCGGGCGCTCGGCGAAGGCACACTGCTGCTGAACGGGAAGCTCGCCAGCGTTGGCACCGTGCTCGATGCTTACTACCAACAGGCCGAAGATCTAGACATCCGAATCGAGTTTGATGTGGCCGACACCACCGCTCGTTTTGCGTTCGCCAGGACGCTCGGCGACGCGGCGCAGCGCACGCTGCGCGGCACCACCGACTACGAGCCATCGGTCGCACTATTCGCCAACCATTTCAACTATCTCAACGCCGAGCGCCTCGGGCCAAAACTGCTGTTTCCTATGCAGGAGGATGACCGCGCCCCATACGACGTAGGCATCCACGGTGAGTATGCTGTGCATATCGTCGGCCGCGATCGTCAGGAGATGCTGGCAAATCCGCAGCTGGCGTACCGCGACGAAGCGACCGGCGAAGTGGCGATCGAACTCTATGAGCAGACGCGCTATTGGATGCGGCAGATCATTCCAAACTTCGAGATGGCTGTGACCCCGATCGATGCTGGCGACCAGGTGCAGGCGCTATTTGGCAATCTTCCAGGTCAACAGCTGGTTCGGCCCTCAAACATTGGTTTCGGGCTGATCTACACCCTGCCAATCGTGGTGGCCGCGCTGGTGGCGCCGGCTGGCTCGCTGCTGATCGTGGAGAACCCAGAGGCGCATTTACACCCGGCGAGCCAGTCGATAATAGGGCGTTTTCTGGCGCGGGTGGCGGGGGCGGGCGTCCAAGTCATCATCGAGACCCACAGCGACCATGTGCTCAACGGGATTCGGCGCGCGGTCCGCGAGACGCTGCTGCCGCCGTCGAGCGTGGTGATCAACTACTTCGCGGCAGCAGGCGAGGGCGGGCCACAGCGCGTGATCCAGCCGAAGATGTACAGCAACGGCGGCATCCGTCCCTGGCCGAAAGGCTTCTTCGACCAGTACGAGCACGATCTTCGCAAGCTCCTCTAAACACATAATTCACATATGGATATTTTCATCAACGAGCGCTCATTCGCCAACCAGACCCCAGCACATAGCGCCAGGGCGTTGCTGCAGCAGCTTGCAGACACCGTGGAGCAGCTGCGTCTGATTTGCACTGGGGCGCAAGTTGTGGTTCACAGCACGCTCAGCAGTTGCTCCTTCTGCAATGGTCAAACGCTGGTCTCGTGGCTCTCCACCGAGCATAGCGATACTGCGCTAGAGGATGACGAAGACACCGCACTACCGCCACTTCAGGCCCTCATCGGCATATTGTTCACGGCATTCTCGCAAGGCCCGTATCTGGAAGCACTGCTCGAAGAGCAGGAACATGTCTGCTATTTCGCTAACTTAGAACACGATAACAGCGCGCTGGCCGGTGCGGCATGTCTCGGCGGAGTGGTGGTCAGCCTGGAGGGACACCCAGCCTATGTCGAGGGCAAGCTCACAGTACAGCTGATCCTGACCGGCGGCGATTTGGCCGATACCGAGGTCGCGCACTTCGTCGGTCTTGCTGAGGTGCGGAAGTGCCGGCGGCGCTATCTGCCAAACCCGAAGCATCATCCGAGCCGTGCCAAGGGCGAGGTGGCGGCGATGGCGCTCGACAGCGAGTACGATCTGTTCACGTCGGCACGTGAAATGGAGCTTCGCCATCCCGACGCCAATATGCCAGATACACGCTGTCAACGGCTGCTCGACGCAGCGCTCCCAGGCGGCAAGCAGCTCTACGCGCTGGTCTACGCGCCCAACGGTCGAGACGTGACATTCTACGAATTCCAGCCAGACAACGCCAACGGGTTCCACGGCTACCCAGTGCCGCAAAGCCAGGTTCCTGCGGATGTGGTACGAGCACTGCGCACGCGGGTGTAGCCTTATTGACTGGTACTGCCGTTGTCCCCTGGACGCCAGACTCTGGGCATGATTGATCGCGCCTGAGCAACGGAACAAACAGGGCCGATGCGAGTGATCGTAGCGATATGTGCGGGCATGTCATGCGGTCGGCAGCGACTCGCAGGCGGCCAAGATAACGCAGCGCAGCCCTTGGCGGGCATCGAGCTCGGCGAGCAACTCGACGATCGGGACGCGCTCGGCGTCGCCCTGCGCGTCGGCGAACAAGAGGTCGCCACTCACGCCGTGGGCCAGGATGTGGAGCACGGCGCGCTGGCTGCCACCATCACCGCGCGTGAGCTGGCGGCAGCCGCCGGGTACAAGAACTTCAACGGCGCGAACCTCCAGTACGGTAACCTCGGCAAGCGGCTACGGGAGGCGCTGCAATTCCACGGCGATGGGCAGGAGTCCTTCGTGCTCTCGATGTTCTACATACCTACCGAACAGCATCCCGAGTGGCGCTTCGTCATGCACCCGCCGGTCATCGAGGCGCTCAGGCAACTGGGATGGTTTGAGAACGCCGAAGTGTAAAGCGTTCTCTGGAGTGGCCGCTATCAATTCGTCCGCTACACCGACGGAACAGAGACGCCTTCGCCGACGGCGAATGAGCGTATTATCCCACTGCAACGCGGCGAGACGTTCCCACCCATTCGCTCCTGTAACAAGGGCGCGATTTGGACATACATAGGGTAGCGAGCGGCCCTTCCGATGCGCCACTGTCTTGGCAGTGGCGCATTTTTGTGTCTCGTGACCTGTTTAGTCCGAACTCGATGCGCGCCAATGCCACACCGTGTGGCATGGCGTTATCATCGCAGTGTGTTCGCTGCTGGTGCAGATACAGGCATCATTGGTTCACGGCCGTCACGTCGTAGCGCAAGCCCCATCGCGGATGGCGGCGATCTGCCCATTGTGGACATTGAATCATTGCTGCAACCCTTATATCAGCCCTCCGTTTCCGAGCGAAATCGCGTACAATAGCGCTCAACCAGCCGTTGTATGGAGCCAAGCCCATGAGTACCGAGCGCATAGCACAGCTTGAAGCTGAGATGGCCGATCTTGAAGCCGAGCTTATCCACCTGAACCCGCAATCGCGTAGTGCCGCAGCGGTTCGTGAGAAGCTCACCGTACTACGCGCTGAGCTCGATGCGCTGCTCCACCCGCCTCACATCTCACAGCGCATTGAGGCTGCCAATGGCGGCACCGCTAGCGGGAACCGACAGATCCATGTCGCCTCTGGCGGCGCATACCATGAAGCACCCCGCGACCCAACGCTGGCGCGCGAGGAGCGGGCGCTGCGCGACTACCTGCGTGCCGCCCACGGCGACTGCCGCGTGCTCCAGCTCGGCGCGCTCGATG
>JAYUUK010000159.1:0-4922 GCA_043754595.1 Roseiflexaceae bacterium
GTTCGGGGAGGGCCGGGTGGGCGCCGGGATCGGTGCCACCGTCGGCAAGCTGGCCGGGGTGGCGGCGGCGATGCCGGGCGGCGTTGGCACGTGGAGCGAGATCCTGGCCGACGGCACGGTGGTGGCAGCGCTGGCGGTGACCAACGCGGTGGGCGATGTGGTCGATGCTGCCGGGCGCATCCTGGCCGGGGCGCGCGGCCCTGACGGCGCGTTCGTTGACTCGATGCTGCTGCTGCGCTCGCCGCAGGTGCAGGCTGGGTTCGCCGCACTGCTCGGCCAAAATACCACGCTGGCGGTGGTGGCCACCGACGCGCGCCTCACCAAGGCCGAGACCACTAAGCTGGCGCAGATGGCCCACGACGGGCTGGCGCGCAGCATCCGCCCGTGTCACACCCCGCTGGACGGCGACACGGTCTTCGCGCTGGCGACCGGCTCCCGCCCGCTGGTTCACCTCGCCGTCCTCGGCAGCATCGCCGCCGATGTCCTCTCGCGGGCCGTCGAGCGCAGCGTACGATCCTCTGTCCACAGATAAACACAGATAGAGCAATCCTATGTGCGTTGGAAACGCGCGAAGCGCAGCGCGGGGGTTTGGGGGCGCAGCCCCAGATCTCCCCTTTCCTACGCTGATAGGATTGCTCTATGTGTCCGAAGTTATGTGGCCTCTAGGCCGCATAACCCCAGGTTGGGCCGGACATCATAGCCGATCTTCACAATCAAACCTCCAGGTCGGCCAGAATCCGATTGGAGAAGACAACACCTTCGGCCACAGAATCAGCCGAATGGTGATGTATTGACCAATCGAGTTGCGCTAAGATATTGTACGCCAAGTAAATTGTATACGCATCCTGACCGCTTATTTCCTCAATATGCCTACGAAGTGGCTCACGGACAGGATCGACATGATAGGAATAAAACAGGAGCTTTGACAAATCAAGCGCACGATCACCTTCTCCTGCTGCATCCCAATCAACAATACCACTCACCTTAATTCCACTCACAAGCACGTTATCGGTACCCATATCGCCGTGACAGATGTCATCAGTACGAAGTGCCACCTGCTCTTTCCCAGCTACTATCTGCTTTAGCCGCACCAGAACCGCACGCGTTTCGTCATTGTATTGGGTAAGTGAATCTTGCCAACCTGAATGTCCAGCAAATACAACTGCACGTACATACGCTGACCAGTTCGCGCCACTTGCTAACGCCTGTCGCGCCTGTCGCTCGACCAGATCGAGTAAGTGTTCGGCGTGGCTCAATCGTAATTTTTCTGCTGGCGCGCCGGGTAAGGCTGTTTGAACCCAATACGTTATGTTGTCGGCATGAGTATCAGCAAGAACATATTTCGGCACTGGCATACCACATGAAGCAAGATGATCAGTAATCTGCTGAGCGCGACGAAGTGAGCGAAGCCAAGAAGGGCGGTCATTCCATTTCAATACGTAGCCATTACCCTTGTCATCACGTAAAGCATAGGCACCTTGATTTTCGCCCATCTCATACTTTTGGTGAAAGATAAAGCTGGTGGTGTGCTTTAGATTGATAATGTCAATAAGCGCTTGCATATCCATAAATATGCTCCCTTGACCGTGCTCGTTCTGATAACGGCTTTTGATACGCACAGTATATAGCATTCCTATCAGCATAGGGAAGGGGGCGATCTCGGGGACACCCAGAGGGTACCCGGCCCCCAAACCCCCGCGCTGCGCTTCGCGCGTTTCCAACGCACGTAGGATTGCTCTATGTTACATCGTCAACGCTGCCCAACATTGCATTGCAGACCGACAGCCCTGTCTGGGCGATTTTATGAGATGGAGACAGCTCCACGCCTTTCCCGGTCTACTATGACAGCCTGGCGACGATGACCGTGGCGGGCGCGTCGAAGCGCAGCGTCAGCGGCGTGACATCGCCATCGCCCCGCAGCAGAAGCGCATCGCCCTCGGCGAGCGTCCAGCGCACGACAGCGCCGACGATCGCAGCAGCGCCGACAGCCGCGTAGACCACCACCGTCTCATCGGTGGCGCGCGGCTGCGGCAGCGCGGCAGCAGCGCCCGGCTCAAGCTGGAGCACAGCGAGCTCGACGGCGACATCGGGCTCGGCGATGACGTTGAAGGCTCGTACCGGCGCGCCGAGCAGCTCGACTCGCAGCGGCCGCGCCCCGTCGAAGCGCAGCGCCACACCGCTCGGCAGCGCGATCGTCTCGTCAGGCGCGGTGAAGTGCAGCAGCAGCCCGCCGCCAGCGAACGGCAGGTGGTCGCGCCAGCGCCCGGCGAAGTGGGTGTATGGCGCAGCCTGCTCGATGACCGCCGTGCCGATCCACCAGCGCGCCTGCGCCGCCGCCCCCAGCGCCTCACGCGGCGACGCAGCGATCGCCAGCGTCGTGCCGCCGGCCCACGAGCCGGCGAGCTGCGCGCCAACGGCTATCAGCTCACCCGTCCCGTCTCCCGCTTCGCTCGCTTCGCCCGCCCCATCGTCTCGTATCACGTCGCCGCTCCTTCGCCAGACCGATTGCGCCATTTCGGTGTCCGTGGTAGAGTACCATAATCTCATCGCAGGCTTGCCGATGCGCCATGGCACATCGGCGGTTTTGCGTCCCTGCACTTGGCCTACGGATCGAAAGGAGCGTCAGATGCGCGTCGGCCTCGACTTTGGCACCACCAACTCAAGCGCCGCCATCTACGATGGCACAAACGTCACGCTCCTGCCGCTTGACCCAACAAATAGCAGCCCGACGGTCATGCGGACGACGCTGTTCATCACCCGCGACGGTGTGCCGTTTATCGGCCGCGAGGCGATCGATCGCTACACCGAAGGCAACGTCGGCCGCGAGATCGAGTACCAGTGGCGCTACGTCGGCGAGGCCGAGGTCACGCTCGCCGACGTCGGCACCGTGACTCAGTCGCTCTACGCCGTCGTCGATGCCAACACGCCTGGGCGGCTGTTCCAGAGCATCAAGACCCACCTGCGCGATAGCTCGTTCATCGGCACCGATGTCTTCGGCACGCGCTACACCATCGAGACCCTGATCGCCGTGGTGCTCAAAATGATCCTCGCCCGGATCGAGCAGGCCACCGGCGAGCCGGTCACCAGCATGGTCATCGGCCGCCCGGTTCACTACGCCGAAGACCCGCGGCTCGATACGATCGCCATCGACCGGATGATCGCCGCGTGCCGCGAGGCCGACCTACCTCCGTTCACGTTTCTGCCCGAGCCGACCGCCGCCGCCACCGCTTACGCCGCCACCGCCGAGCGCAAGCAGAACGTCCTGGTGTTCGACTTCGGCGGCGGCACGCTCGACGTGACGATTATGGAGGTCGATGGGCGCGGCCGCTTCGATGTGCTGGCCACCGACGGCGTGCCGATCGGCGGCGACCTGATCGATCGGCGGCTGACGATGGGCAAGGTGCTGCCGCACTTCGGGGCTGGGGCCACCCTCGGGCCGCGCCGCCTCGCGCTGCCCGCGATTTTGCTCGAACAGCTCGCCGAGTGGCAGTCGGTGGTCGAGCTGACGCAGCCCAAGTTTCTCGGCATCATTGAGGAGGCCATCCTGACCGGCGACAAGCCCATGGAGCTCAAACAGCTGCGCACGCTCGTCAAGCAGAACTACGGCCTGCCGCTGTATGAGGAGGTCGAGCGCGCCAAGGTGCGCCTGAGCCAGACCAAGCAGACCACGATCGCGATGCACGTGCCGGGCATCAGCTTCGACGAGCCGACCGAGCGCTGGGATTTTGAGCGTCTGATCGGCCCTGACGTACGGGCCGTGGCCGCCTGCGTCGATCGAGCGGTGGTCACTTCCGGCCTGACACACGAGCAGATCGACGTCGTGCTGCGCACGGGCGGCTCGTCGCGTATCCCGGCGTTCGTCAAAATGCTGACCGAGCGCTTCGGCGCGGAGAAACTGCAGGAGATGGATGTTTTCACCGGCGTGGCCTCCGGCCTGGCGATCGCCGCGTATAATGGCGAGTGAGACCGCTGGCGCCCCCATTATAAACGTGCGAAGCGCCCAGCGGGGGTTTGGGGGCCGGGGACCCTCTGGGTGTCCCCAAGATCATCCCTTTTCCACTTCAGTAGGATCATCATAGGACCAATGATATGTGCGAGAATAGTACTGCGGTCATCCGCTCCCGAGTAGAACTGATCGCAGCGTTCTGATATCATAAAAACGAGGTTAAGGAGCAGGTCTATGGCACGCGATCGCATCGCCGCGCGAATGGCGCTGGTCCCGGCCTCGGGGATCCGCAAGTTCTTCGATATCGCCGCACAGATGAAAGACGTGATCTCGCTGGGCGTCGGCGAGCCAGATTTTGTCACGCCGCCGCAGATCGTGGAGGCCGGCATCGAGTCGCTGCGGCGGGGTCGCACCGGCTACACGTCGAACTCCGGGCTGATCGAGCTGCGCGTCGCGCTCGCCGACCATCTCTTCGCGCTCTACGGCGTGCGCTATGACCCCGAGGCCGAGCTGCTGATCACCGTCGGCGTCTCGGAGGGGCTGCAGAACGCGATGGTGGCGACGCTCAACCCTGGCGATGAGGTGATCATCCCCGAGCCGTGCTTTGTAGCCTACCCGGCATGCGTCATCTTCGCTGGCGGGGTGCCGGTCTCGGTGCCGACCAATCTCGATGACAGCTTCGAGGTCGATCCGGACGCGATCGCCGCTGCAATAACGCCGCAGACGCGCGCCATCCTGATCGGCTACCCCAACAATCCGACCGGGTCGGTGATGCCGCTGGAGAAGCTCAAGGCTATCGCGGCGATCGCCGAGCGACACGATCTGCTGGTATTCTCCGATGAGATCTACGACCGGCTGGTCTACGGCGGCTTCGCGCACGTCTGCTTCGCCGGGCTAGCCGGTGCGCGCGAGCGGACGGTGCTGATGGGCGGGTTCTCCAAAGCCTATGCCATGACTGGCTGGCGGCTCGGCTGGG
>JAYUUK010000160.1:0-4920 GCA_043754595.1 Roseiflexaceae bacterium
AGTGGTGTAGCTATGCGCGAGCGCATGTGAACCTCCTTGTACACGACGAGAGACAATCAATGAGCGGGCTGGCCTCGTGGTCGAACATCACCTCCCTACTTGAGACCGCTGAGCGCAACGCCACGGACGAAGCTGCGCTGCGCGAAGAGGAACACCACAATAATTGGTAGAACCGTGATGACCGAACCGGCCATCACCATGCTCCACTCGGTGGTATATCTGCCGTGAAGCAAGGCTAACCCAACCGGCAGCGTCATCAATCGCTCATTGCGGGTGATGAACAGCGGCCAGAGAAAGCTATTCCAGCTGCCCATCACGGCGAACACTGTGAGCGTCGCGAGCGATGGGCGCACCATCGGCAGCACCACATGCCAAAAGACCGTCAGATGGCTGGCTCCATCCATGAACGCTGCCTCCTCATACTCGCGTGGGACCCCGAGCATCGCCTGGCGAAGCAGAAACGTCCCAAACGCGCTCACCAGGCTCGGCGCGATCAGCCCCTGATAGGTATCCACCCACCCGAGACGTTGCATCAGAATGAAGAGCGGTGTGATCGTCACCTGCGATGGCACCATCAGCGTGGCCAGATAGAGCAAAAAGACCGCATCGCGCCCGCGCCAGCGCATCCGCGCAAAAGCGTAGGCAGAGGCTGCGCTCGTCACCAGTTGCACCAGCAACGCTATACTGGTGACGATCACACTGTTGCGGAACATCGTGAGCAGCGGCACCGCCTCGGCCACGCGCCGATAGCTTTCCAGCGTCGGGTGGCGCGGAATGATCTCCGGCGGCGAGATCATCACCGACCCAGGCGCCTTGAGCGACGTCGAGACCATCCAAATAAATGGGATGATCATTGCCACACAGCTCACAGCGAGCACGACATAACGGAGTATGACCCCAATGTTCGCGCCCTCGCGCCGCAGCGCTGTTCTACTCTCGATCGGAAACGAGCGGCTACGCATTGCCTTCTCCCGACGGTTGCAGCCGAAATTGGATCAACGTTACCCCGAAGACGATGGCGAACAGCACCCACGAAATTGCTGCGGCGTAGCCCATCTGTCCGTAGCGAAACGCGTGTTTGACGATCTCCACCACGAGCACGGCTGTCGCGCCGGCCGGCCCACCCTCAGTCATCACCCACACCTGATCGAACACCTGAAATGAATTGATCAGCGAGATAATCATCACGAAGAACGTCGTCGGTGCCAGGAGCGGCAGCGTAATGTGGACGAATTGCTGCCAGCGATTGGCACCATCGAGCCCGGCGGCTTCGTAGTAGTCCTGTGGGATGGCTTGGAGCCCGGCGAGGAACAGCACGAGCACAAAGCCAAGATCCTTCCAGACGCTGGTCAGGATGATAGCCAGCATAGCCCACTTGGCATCGAACAACCAGCCGGGGCCAGCGATGCCAACTAGGCTCAGCAGATAGTTGACCAACCCAAATTTGGGGTTGAAGAGCCAACCCCAGAGCAAGGCCACAGCGACCCACGAACACACAACTGGCAAAAAGAAGGCCGTGCGCGCCAGGCCGATGCCGCGGAGCGGCGCGTTGAGCAGCAATGCCAGCCCCAGCGATACAACCACCACCAGCGGCAGATAGCCGGCCACAAAGGAGAGGGTATGCTGCAGCGCAGCCCAGAACGATCGATCCGCGCTGAGCTTGACAAAGTTCTCGACTCCGATAAAGGCTGGCGGGGTGAGCAGATCCCACCGGAAGAGCGTCAGTACGAGCGATGCAATCAGCGGCGCGATCGTGAAGATGAGCAGCCCAAGCAGACCAGGCAACAAAAAGATGCCAAGCCATCCAAGTGTCATAATGCGACGCTCACCCACCATAGCGCTGCCCTCCGCTTCGAGAAGATTAGTTCAGTAACAAAAGGAAGATGGGGTCAAAAAAATTAGGCTGTTTGGCGCTGGGCAAACGATGGCCGTTCTTCAGTGCCCTGGCGCAGCGCTGGCGAAAACAGCTCGCTCAGAATCAGGCTTGCTGCGCCGCGCGCCCATGCTTCATCGCCCCATGGCTCGATCACCAGCCGCACCTGATCGCGGAGACCATTGAAGCTGTGCTGTTGTAGCGCGGCTTCGAGCGGTTCGATGATCAGCTGACCGGCATGCGTCCCCTCACCACCAATGATAATCAGCTCTGGATTGAGAATATTGACGAGGTTGGCAACCGCCATGCCGAGCGTTCGACCGGCAGCGGCAAACACTGATTGCACTATCGCATCGCCGTGGAGTGCGAGCTCCACGGCCTCGGTGATCGAGACCGACCGCCCGAGCAGCGAGCTCACCCGCTGCGTCATGGCTGGGTCGCCGATCAGCGCTTCCAGACAGCCGCGCTTGCCGCAGGCGCACAGCGGCCCATCCGGCACAACCGTAATATGCCCGAGCTCGCCGGCCCCCCCAGCAGCTCCGCGGTAGAGTTGCCCATCGAGCACCATCCCGAGGCCAACACCGCGACCGATGCTGACCACCAGAAAATCCTTCGCCCCCCGGCCGGCACCAAACCACTGTTCGGCGGCGGTGAGCGCATTTACATCGTTATCGATAATGACTGGGACGTGGATCTGCTGCTCTACCATGCCGGCGAACGGCACATCCTCCCAGCCAAAATACGTTGCAAAATGAACGAGCGCCTTCGAGCGATCGATCACGCCGGCCATGCCGATCCCCACGCCCAAAAGGGGACGATTGCCAACATCAGCACAGAGTGTTGTGATGCAGCTCGCAATGGTGGCGGCTGTTCCCGCTGGAGTGCGATCGACGAGTGGCGCAATAGACCGCCCAACAATCGTGGCCTCGAGGTCGGTGAGGGCAGCGATAACCGCATCTTCGGTGAGTTTAATACCGACGACGTAGCCGCCGAGGTGATTGAGCGCCAATAACACCGGACGGCGGCCACCAGTGGATACGCCGGCCTCGCGCTCGTAGATCAACCCGAGCTCGATGAGTTCGGCGGTGATAGCCGAGACCGTCGGCATGCTCAGCTTCGATTCGGCGGCGATATCGGTGCGCGAGATAGCATCATGCGTGCGAATCGCGTTGAGCACAATCGCTTGATTGATCTCGCGGATGAGCTGCTTGCTCCCGGCACGCATTGGCAACATTGCTATTCCAAGTATATTTGGTGAACGAATTAAGTTGCAGTATACGAGACCATCGCGCGCTTGTCAATCGGCCGCTTGACACTGCGTCCCCCTGCCGCTATACTAGCGTCATTCCCTTCAAAACAGTGTTCCGTATACAGAATAGTCTATGGCAGACAAACTTCTGACAGCCGATGTCATCGATGATACGCTCGGAGCGAGCGCGGCCACGCGCGCGCCTGCGCTCGAGCGCGGCATCGCGCTGCTCCAGGTTCTCGCGTCCTCCCAGCGCGATCGGTCGCTCGCCGAGCTCAGCGACGCGATCGGTGTCTCGCGCAGCACGGTCTACAGCCTGCTGATGACGCTGCAGCGGGCGCGGCTGGTGCAAAAGGACCCGCGCCACAAGACCTATCGGCTCGGCATCGGTCTGTTCGAGCTCGGCAGCGCCTACCTCCACGGCGTGTCGCTCATCCCGCTGTTCAACGATGTGGCCGCGTCGCTGGTCGAGCGCTGCCGCGAGACCGTCAAGCTCGCCGTGCTCGATGGCCGCGAGGTGGTGTACCTCGCCAAGCAGGAGGGGCTGTACTCGGTGCGGCTGGTGGCGCGGATCGGCAGCCGCATGGCCGCCCACGCCACCGCCGTCGGCAAGGTGTTGCTCATGCCGCTGAGCGATGACGCGATCGCTGCGCTCTACGCCGGCTACGAGTTTCCGCGGCGCACGGCGCAGACCGTCGGCGCGCTGGACGCGCTGCTGAGCGAGGTGCGCGCGGCGCGGCAGCATGGCTATGCGCTGGACCGCGAGGAGGCCAACGACGGCGTGCAGTGCGTCGCCGCGCCGATCTACGACCACAGCAGCGCGCTGATCGCGGCGATGAGCGTCGGCGTGCCAAACGACCGGCTCGATGCGGCGAGGATGGAGCAGCTGCGCGAGCAGGTCATCGCCCACGCGCGCCTGGTGTCGCAGCGGCTTGGATACGCCTGATTGCCGGGCGTACACGCGGGGGCGCAACGTGGGGGTTTGGGGCCGCAGCCCCGTTCCCTTTTTACTCAATCTAGGTGCGAGGGGAGAACCGATGCGTATCGCCGAAGTCGAGGCCTTCTGGCTGCACTGCCCAATCCCGCACGAGCGGCAGCACATCTCCGATTTCGGTCGGATCGCCAGCTTCGACGCCACGCTGGTGCGGATCACCACCGAGGATGGGCGCGTCGGCTACGGCGAGGCCAAGGCCAGCGTCGGATCTGCGGCGGTCTGCGCCTCGCTGGTCACCTGCGTCCTCCACGATCTGCGGCCGATCCTGCTCGGGCAGGACGCGCGGCAGATCGCCGGGCTGTGGGAGCAGATGTACAGCGGGACGCGCGGCCACTACGCCATCGATCGCGGGCGGGTCTTCCCGGTGCTCGGGCGGCGCGGCGTGACGGTGGCGGCGATCTCTGGCGTGGATATGGCGCTGTGGGATCTGCTCGGGCAGTCGCTTGGCGTCCCCGTCGCGCAGCTGCTCGGCGGCGCCTGCCGCCCGACGATGTCGGCCTACGCATCGGGCGGCTGGGCCGACGCGCAGGGGATCGGGGCGCAGCTGGCCGGCTACTGCGAGCGCGGCTTCGGCGCAGTGAAGATGCGGGTTGGCGTGATGGACGGCGATGTGCGGACGTCGGTGGCGCGGGTGCGCGCGGCGCGGCAGTCGCTCGGCCCAGGCATCGGCATTGCGGTGGACGCTCACGGCACGTTTAGCGTGGCCGAGGCTAAGCGCTTCGCCCGCGAGACCGAGGACTGCGACCTGATGTGGTTCGAGGAGCCGATCTCGGCCGACAACATCGCCGGCACGGCCGAGGTGCG
>JAYUUK010000161.1:0-14940 GCA_043754595.1 Roseiflexaceae bacterium
CCTTCTTATTACTGCGAGGTGCGCGCAGCGCACCTCGCAGTACCCTCCCTAGTTGCGCCGACCGAGGATGCGCAGCATGTACAGAAACAGATTGATGAAATCCAGATAGAGCGTCAGCGCGCCGAGGATCGCCATCCGCCCCGCCGATGTCTCGTCCTGGATCTGTGTGCCGATCCGCTTCAGCTTCTGCACGTCCCAGGCGGTCAGCGCCACAAAGATCAGCACCCCGGCGTACGTCAGGATCCAGTACAGCGTGCTGTTGGCCAGGAAGATATTGACGACGCTGGCGATCAGCAGCCCGATCAGCGCCATCACCGCGATCGAGCCGAGGCCAGAGAGATCGCGCTTGGTGGTGTAGCCGTAGGCCGCCATCGCGCCGAAGGTGCCGGCCGTGACGAAGAACGTCGTCGCGATCGACTCGCCGGTGTACGCCAGCACGATGCCCGAGAGCGTCACGCCGTTGATCACCGCGTACAGCATGAAAATCGCCGTCGCCACCGCCGGCGAGAGCTTGCCGATGCCGAGACTCAGCCCAAATACCATGGCGATCTGGACGATGAACAGCCCGAAGAAGATCATCGGGTTGCCGTGGACCAGGTTGATGATCGCTGGCGAGCTGGCCACGCCGGTGGCGACCGCCGCCGTCACCAGCAGACCAGCGGTCATCCAGAGGAAGACCCGGTTCAGAAAGCTACGCTGAAGCTCGGCGACCTGAGTCGGCGAGTACGCTGGGTTAAACATCTATCGTTCCTTTTCTATGCGCGATGCATCTCGCGCCGCATAGGTATTATACGACGAAGCGCCACCGATTGTGCGCGCGCTTATACAACGCTAACAGAGATACGACCATCCGTGCTATACTGCGCGCAGATTGCAAGGCGCGCGTTTCTGAGGCGCTCCGCGCGTGTACTGAGCGTAAAGGAAGTATGTTTTTTTGCTGCTGCGCAGCTTCGCTGCGCAGCAGCAACAACAGCAGCTACCGCGCTGCCGCAGACCAACAGCGTTCGCTGCGGCGCGCAAGCGCGGGTTTGGGGCGTGCACTGAGCGCAGTCGAAGGGGCGGCAGCTCCCATGCACAGCAAGCTGCCTAGGCGCTCCACGCCAAGGAAGCATGTTTTCAGCTGCTGCGCAGCAGCAACAACAGCAGCTACCGCGCTGCCGCAGGCCGAAGATAGAAAGATCACCGATGGCAAAGACCCGCACCGTGTTCGTCTGCCAGCAGTGTAGCTCGCAGCAGAGCCGCTGGATGGGCAAATGCCCAGACTGCGGTACCTGGGATAGCTTCGTCGAGCAGACCGAGCGTAAGGAGTCCTCTGGCAAGCCGCGCGCCGCGAGCGGACTCGGTGCCAACCGGCCGGTCGCCATCCGCGATGTGGCGACCAACGGCTTCGCCCGGCTCCCAGTCTACACCAGCGAGCTCTCGCGCGTGCTCGGCGGCGGGCTGGTACAGGGCAGCGTCGTACTGCTCGGCGGCGATCCCGGCATCGGAAAGTCGTCCCTGCTCACCCACGTCGCGGCGCAGTTCGCCGATGAAGTCGGGCCGGCGCTCTACGTCTCGGCCGAAGAGTCCGCCCAGCAGATCAAGCTCCGCGCCACCCGTATGGGGCTGGACCCGCAGGAGCTGCTGCTCTACTCGGAGACCAGCCTCGACGCGATCATCGATCAGGTGCTGACGATCAAGCCCAAGCTAGTGATCGTGGACTCGATCCAGACCGTCTACCTCGAAGACCTGACATCGGCAGCTGGCAGCGTCAGCCAGGTGCGCGAGGGCGCCCTGCGGTTGATGCGGATGGCTAAGGAGCAGAATATCCCGGTATTCCTCGTCGGCCACGTCACCAAGGAGGGGACGATCGCCGGGCCGCGGGTCCTTGAGCATATCGTCGATGTGGTGCTGTACCTGGAGGGCGAGCGCTTCCACCAGTACCGGCTGCTGCGCGGCGTCAAAAACCGCTTCGGCAGCACCGACGAGGTCGGCGTGTTTGAGATGACACAGGGCGGGCTGATCGAAGTCCCCAACCCTTCGCAGGTCTTTTTGGCCGAGCGCTCGACCGGCACGCCAGGCTCGACGGTGGCGGTGACGATGGAGGGCACGCGGCCGATCCTGGTCGAGGTCCAGGCGCTGACATCCAACACCAACAATCCATCGCCGCGTCGCACAGCCAACGGCTTCGATATGAACCGGCTGATGATGCTCGTGGCCGTGCTGTCCAAGCGCGTCGGGCTGCCGCTCTACAATCAGGATATTTATGTCAATATCGTTGGCGGGCTCAAGATCAGCGAGCCGGCGGCCGATCTCGCCGTCGCGGTGGCGATAGCTTCGTCGTTTCGCAACCAAAAAGTGCAGCAGGAGAGCGTGCTGGTTGGCGAGGTCGGGCTATCGGGGGAGCTGCGCTCGGTCTCGCAGATGGACAGACGGCTCGGCGAGGCGTCCAAGCTCGGCTTCACCCACGCGGTCTCGCCGGCCGGGCCACAGCCGCTGCGGATCGAGGGGCAGACGGTGATCGAGGTGCGCTCACTAATGGACGCGGTGGACGCGGCGCTCGGCCCCCGCCCAGCTCGCGCAGCCAAGGGTAAGGCGAGCTATGAGGAGCAGGACGAGGGAGAGGAATGACGGCGTGACGAGGTCGCCCGAAGAGATGCAGGGGTGAAGAGATGAGCTTTCATCTCTTCACCCCTGCATCCCCGCATCCCATCACGCTGCGGCGAGCGCTTCGAAGCGATCGATGTCGGCCTTGACGATCCCCAGGCTGCCGCGCCAGAAGTCGACCGAGCGAATGTCGATGCCCATGCCGGCCGCCAGCGTCGCCGCGTCTGAGAGCCCGGTGGACGCCAGCAGCGTATCGTAGCCATCGCGGAAGCTGTCTGGGTCGCGTTGGTAGATCGCGTACAGCCCGAGCCCGAACAGCAGCCCGAACATGTAGGGGAAGTTGTAAAACGAGCTGCTGCTATAGTAGTGGCCCTTGACCGCCCACATATACGGGTGGAGCATGTCGCTGTCGAGCCCATCGCCATAGGTCTCGCGCTGCGATTGGAGCATCAGCTCATTGAGCTCCTGCACGCTCAGCTCGCGGTCGGCGCGGCCGGCGAACACCCGCTGCTCGAACAGGAAGCGGCTGGTGATATCGACGACCACCTGGCACGAGCCCTGGATCGATGCCTCAAGGATCTCAAGCTGCTCGTCGGCGTCGGCGTTGGCCATGGCAGCATCGCGCACGATCGTCTCGCAGAAGATGCTCGCGGTCTCCGCCAGCGTCATCGGCGTGTCTCTGTTGAGCATGGTCTGGCCGGCCAGGTTGAAGTTGTGGTAGGCATGACCGAGCTCGTGCGCCAGGGTCTGCACCCCCTCGATGCTCGGCTTATAGTTGGTCAGGATGCGCGACTCATCGCCCCGCAGCCACATGCAGAACGCACCGCCGGCCTTGCCAGCGCGCGGCTCGGCGTCTACCCAGTCGGACTCGAAGGCGCGGGCGGCGAACGCGCCGAGCTTCTCCGAGTACTTACTAAAATTGGCGACGATATAGCTGCACGCGGCGTCGTAGTCCCACGAGCGGCTCGACCCACCGACCGGCGCGAACATGTCGTACCACGGCAGAGTCTCGGTGCCGAGCAGTGTGGCTTTGGCGCGCAGATAGCGGCGGAACTCGGGGAAAAACTCGTGCGCCGCCGTCATCATCGCGTCGAGCGTCTGCCGATCGATACTGTTATTAAAAGCTGCGGCATCGAGCGGGTCTTCCCAATTACGGCGGCGCTCGATCGCGATGACCTCGCCCTTGATGCCGTTGAGCGCGGCGGCGAGTGGCAGCGCCGAACGCTCCCAGGCGGCGATCTCAGCCTCGTAGGCCGCCTTGCGAGTCGCCCGGTTCGGGTCGAAGGCCAGGTTGCGGATGGCGCTCATCGGCAGCTCGCTCGCCTCGCCATCGAGCACGATCGGCACCAACAGCTGCGACGAGAGATTGCCGTGGAGCCGGGTCCAAGCGCTGCTGCCAGTGAGCGTCAGCTCGGATGCGAGCGCCTCCTCGGCGGGCGACATCAGGTGCTGCGCCTCGATCTGCGCCCGGCGAAGCGCGTAGCGATGCTCATAGGCCAGCCGCGAGCGGACGATCAGCGCCTCGACATCCAGCCCGCCGATCCAGGCGGTGAAGCGCGTGCCGAGCTGCGACACTGCGACGAGCTCGCGCATCAGCTCGGAGAGCCGCGCCTGCGCCGCCGCGTCGCGGCTGTCGGTGGAGACGAAGCTGTAGATGTAGGCGTGCAGCGTGTAGACCCGGGTCAGCAGCGGGTCGAAGCTGCCGACAGCCTGCACAAACGCCGTCACATCGCCGTCAGTCAGCGGCGCGAGCTCGCGCTTGGCCACGCCGAGCCGGTCGAACAGCGCGGTCGTCTCGCCGATCGCGGCGGTGACGGCGGCGAACTCGGCGGCGAACGCCGGGTCATCGAGGCCGCTGTACAGCGCCGTTAGATCCCAGTGCGGAAGCATTATGGTTGTCATATATTCTCCTGAGACTGCATCACCACGCGGCCATTTGTGAGCGCCGCGACCTGCGCGAGCGTCACGATTGGGATGCCACGGGCATCGAGCGGCTCGCGACCACGCTGAAAGCACTTCTCCACCAAAAACCCAGCGGCCACCAGCGTCGCCCCCGCGTCGGCCACAATCTCAGCCAGGGCGAGCGCAGTCTTGCCGTTGGCCAGAAAATCGTCCACCAGCACGACCCGCGCGCCAGCCGGCAGGTAGCGACTGGCGATCACCAGCCTCGCCTCGCCGCCCTTGGTTGGCGATGGGACGATCCGCGACAGCGCCGGCGACTCGACGTTCGGGGCGTATTTTTTGGCGTAGACCATCGGCACCCCGAGCGCGAGCGCGGTGCAGAGCGCCGGGGCGATCCCGCTCGCCTCGGCCGTCAGCACGAGATCTGGCGCGTAGCCGGCCAGCTGCGCAGCGAGCGCCCGGCCGAGCTCGGCCATGAACTCCGGCTCGACGCGGTGGTTGAGGAAGTGGTCGATCCGCAGGATGCGGTCGCCCTCGACGGTGGCCTCGGCCACGATCCGATCGACGAGCGGCTGAAAGGCGGTTGTGCTCATACGAGGCTCACCCCGAGCTCGGCGAGCCTGGCGTCAAGCGCCCCACCGACCCGCATCAGCTCCATCCGCTGTTTGAGATACGAGATATCGAGCTGCTGGCGGCGGATGATGCCGGTCACATCGATGACATCGTGCTTGTTCTGCTCGGCCCCGCGGTCGAGCAGCAACTTGTGGACCACTACATCTTCGGGAGACAATACCTGCACCAGCGCCCCGAGCAGTGAGATCCGGCGCATATGAGCGGACATCAGCGCATCTAAGATAAATGGGTAGACCGTGGCTCCCTTGCGGATCGCCAAGTCATCGAAGAGCTTGATGCCGCGCCACAGGATGCGCCCGCCATCGTACTGTACCACTTTTTGCTGCCGGTGCAACAGCTTCACCACGAGCGGCAGCTGCCCGGTACCCACCAAAATATCGACATCCTGGATCGGGCGGCGATTGCCATACAGATGCGCGGCGGCCCCGGCGCAGACCCCCCAGATCATCGACTCGGCATCGAGTGTGCGCTGGACCACCCCCAGATTTCCCGCGATCAGTGACATGGCGTGCTCCTACATTTTGCGGCGCAGCCACTCATCGCGGCGCAGCTCCATCTCAAAAAACTCAACGGCGATGCCGCGCTTAGTGGGTTGAAAGTGGCGCAGCAGCGATGTATAGCGCGGCATATCGAGCACGCGACGGTCGAAGCTGGCGTTAGTCTCGCGCCAGTCGCTGCCGATGGTGTGAAAGCCGAGCCGATGGTAGCAGCGGACCGCGCGGACATTGGGAGCGGCCACATCGAGCACCATCGAGACAAAGTTCAGCTCGGTGAAGAAGTAGTCCAGGAAGCGTCTGAGCGCCTCGGTGCCGAGCCCGCGCCCGACGTGGTGGGCGCTGAACGTGACGCCGAGCCGCGCCTGATGTTTGCGGTCATCGATCTCGCGCAGCGAGATCCGCCCGATCAGCGTGCCGCGGTCATTTTCGACCGCCCAGGCACGGCGCATGCTCATATCGAAATAGCTGCCCCAGTAGTCCGTGAACGAAAACGTGCGCCCCAGATTCCAGAGCGCCTCGAATGGGTCGTTGTACGACGGCCACTCGTCTGAGATCTCGTCGTCGTGTCGCTGCCAGGGGCGCAGCGCGATCCGCGCGGTATGCAGCTCGGTCACGTCGGCCTCCAGCGATACAAACTGCCATCGAAGAGCGGTGCGCGCCGCACGAACTGCTCGCGGACATCGTCGGCGCTGCGCTCGACCGCTGCAATCAGCGCGGCGGGGTAGGCGAAGCGAACCTGATGGTCGGCGAACTCATCTTCGTCATCGGTCAGGACGACATCGCTCGTGCTGCGCCAGATCAGGTCGATATCGAGATCGACCCAGCGGACAGCACCATCGTCCCAGCGCGCCGGGGTGGCAATATTGACGTAGTGCATACGCGGCTGCCAGTCGGCGTGCCACTGCACCAGCATATTGTAATACCGATCGACGAAGAACAGGTGGAGCCCATGATAGCGGGTGAGGCCGCCGCCGCGGTAGCTCATCACCAGCACCCCTGGCGGCGTGTAGACCCACAGCGCATCGTCGGTGCGTTGCATCTCGGTGACGGCGTAGCGGTAGTGCTGCGAGCCATCGTACTTCATCGAGTGGGTCTCGGTCACCGACAGTTCGGCCACCTCAGTTCTCCTGGCCGCTACCAACAATCATCTGCACCAGCTCGGAGAGCACTCTGCCTGGCGTCTGCGCCAGATGTACATCGGCCATCACAGCGTAGATCGAATCCTCAGGCGCGATGGTGACGGTGAGCGCCCCCGCTCGGCGCGCGACGAACGGGAACGATGTGACGGGCTCGATCGGGGCGACGGTGCCGACGCAGACGAACAGGTCGCAGCTCTCGACGGCTTGCTGAGCGCGGCGAAGCTGGTGCTGCGGCAGGCCCTCGCCAAACAGCACCACATCGGGGCGCAGGGGGCCGCCGCACGATGGGCAGTGCGGCGGGACGTGCTGCTCATCGTCCCAGGTCAGCGCCGGAGCGCCGCACTCGAAGCAGCGGGCGCGGCGCAGACAGCCGTTGAGCTCGATCACATCGTGCGAGCCAGCCCGCCAGTGCAAGCTGTCGATGGTCTGCGTCACCAGCGTGAAGCGCGGAAAGTAGTCTTCGAGCCTGACGAGCGCGCGGTGGCTCGGGCTCGGGTCAGCGCCATCGGCGTGGCGGCGGCGGTAGCTATACCACTCCCACACCAGGCGCGGGTTGCGGGCGAAGGCCTGCGGCGTGGCCAACTCGCTGACATCGTAGCGCTCCCAGCCATCGACGAGCGCCTCGCGAAACGTCGGCACGCCGCTCTCCGCCGCCATGCCGCCGCCAGTCAGCACGACGACTCGTTTGGCGTGTTTGATCCGCTGACCCACCGCTTCCGAAATCCCCAGCCCCATGCGTCGCTCCTCAATTGCATTATTCGCGTCGGGTGTAGGTCGCCGACACCCAACCATCCACCTGCTGGTCGTTGATCTGGGCGCGGATTGGGATCCAGTTGATTCCATCGGCCTGAACCGGGTCTCCCATCTGCCTGACGCGCGTCCCGCTCGGGAGGGTCAGCAAGACATTGCCTGGATCGCTTTTCGGGGCAGTGCGCAGATTGAGCCCGCCGACATCGGCGATCGAGATCACCAGCACTGGGCCCGGCCCGTCGGGCACGCCGACGAACCAGCCAGGCACCCCCGGCTGCTGGCCGATGGCTGGCGTCCGCCCGCCGAAGATCGATGGCAGCAGCGCGGTGATGGTGAAGTAAGCGCCGCAGCCAACCGTCAGGAACAGCCCGAGCAGCACGATGATGCCGGTGACCGGACGTTTACGCAGCCGCTGCCCGCTAACGACCGCCTGCTGACGCACCTGCGTCAGGCGCTCGCGCCCGCGCTCCGGCAGGCGCTGCACCTGCTCGCTGACCTCGCGCATCTGCTGCCTGGGCGTCGGCGGGCGGACCGGCGGCGCGGCGAGCCGACGCGTATCGCGGGTGAAGCGCCGCCTCAGCTCGTCGAGCTCGTCGAGGAACACGGTGGCGTTTGGCTGCCGACGCTGTGGGTCGCGCGCGGTGGCGCGCTGGACAAACTGCGCCAGATCGGGCAGGACGATCCGCGGAATGACGTCGGCGAGCGTCGGCAGCACGGCGGTGGCGTGGGTCTGTGCGATGGTGCGCGCGTCATCGCCATCGACGACGGGCCGCCCGATCAGCAGCTCAAGCAGCAGCAGGCCGAGCGCGTAGACGGCGGCTGGCGGCGTGAGCTGGCTGCCAGGCGTCCGCTCGGGAGCGCGGTAGCGGGCCAGATCGCGCGCCACGTCGGTGGCCGGCGTCTGCCAGTGCTCAAGCAGCTCGACGTGGCCATCGGCGACGAGCACGACGTTGGCGCTGCTGATCGGCGGGGCCGCGACGCTCGCCGTTTCGCACGCCGCCACGGCCCCGGCAATCTGCCGTATATAGAGCAGCGCCTCTTCGAGCGAGACCGCGCCGAGCTCGCGCAGCGTCCGCCCCTCGACGAACTCCGTGACCATGAACGGCTGCTGTGCGAGCGCGCCAGTATCGTAGACTTCGAGCAGCGAGCGGTGACTGACCCGCGCCATCGCCTGCGACTCGGCGATGAAGCGCTGCTGCAGCGCCTCGCGGTCCAGCAGATCTTTGCGAAAGAGATGGATGAGCACCGGCCGCTGGAGCCGCTCGTCGTAGCCGCGATAGACCGCAGCGAGCCGGCCGGTGCCGAGCCGCTGTGTGATCGTGTAACGCCCCTGCAGCAAAAAAGTTTTAGTCGCCGTCTCCTGGGTCATTGGCCGCTCATAATTCCTGACATACTTCGCTTCATCATACCATAGATAATTCAAGGACGTGTTGTAGTTGACAAAGCCATCCTTTTGGGATACACTCACAATGGTTATATGCATAAATTGTGTAAAGAGTTGCGGAGGCTCGCGTGCCCCTCCCCCCCTCGTCATTCACGTTTCTCATCATTATTTTTATTGTCACCCTACTCACGCTTCTGCACCACGCACGCGCCATTGAGGGCAAACGCCCAATAGCGCGTCGGCCGATGCGGGCCTTCGATGCGCTGCGCGAGGCCATCGGCAGGAGCGCCGAGAAGGGTGGGACGATCCACATCTCGCCAGGGCCTGGCGGGCTGGGCGGCATGCGCGCCACCGAGACCGTCGCCGGGCTGCTCGCGGCGCAGGCGCTGGTCGGCGAGGCGATCGGCGACGGTGCGCAGCCGCTGGTGAGCAGCGGTGATGGCGTGGCGCAGCTGGCGCTGCGTGGCACGGTGCGCCGCACCTATCAGCAGCTCGGGCTCGGCCAGGATTTTGACCCGGCCTCTGTGCGGCAAGTGTCGCAAGACGATGCGCTCGCGTACAGTGCAGGCGTCAGCGCGCTGCTTGCCGACCGGCCGGTTGAGGCGAGCCAGATGGTTGGGGCGTTTGGGCAAGAGCTAATGCTGGCCACCGGCCCAATCGGGGAGCGCGGCGCAGCGCAGCTCGTCGGGGCGGCGAGCCCGGTGGGTGCCGCGCTGGCGATGCTCAACGAGGGCGCACTGGTCGGCGAAGAGATTTACATCGCCGACGCTTATCTCAGCGCGGACCCAGCACCACGGGCCAGGCTGCTGACGCTGGATGCGCTGCGAGCCGTGGTGATCGGCGCGATCCTGATCGTGATGCTCGCCGCTGCGCTGGGAGCCTAGATGTCATTTCTGCGCGACCCCAAACGGCTGCTCGCGACGCTGATCGCCGGGATTGCCGGTCTGATCGTCCTGATCGATGTGGCCGGCGAGATCTCGCCGATCAGCACTATCGCGCGGATCTTGGTGGACTGGAGCGCACTACTGATCGGAATCGCGCTGCTGATCGGGGTGATCAACGTGCTTGGGACACATATCGCGGCGATCCGCTCGGACGCTCCGGCGCGTTTCCAAAGCGGCATCATCGTGGCGACGGCTGCGATCGTGGTTGTGAGCGGCACGCTGATCGGCGGCAATCTCGATGGCTCGGGCTTTACACTGCTGCCGCAGAGCCTCGCAGAGCGGCCGGTGCGCGATCTCTTCTTGCTGATCTATCAGCCGCTGGCCGGGTCGTTTCTTGGGCTGCTGACGTTTTTTAGCATCGGCGCCGCGCTGCGCGCCGCTGGCAGCGGCAACATTGAGGCCGTGGCGATCGTCGCTATCGCGGCTGTCGTGCTGATGATCGGCGCGCTCCCCAACGTCGCGGCGCTCGCGCCGCTCGTGGCGGGCGTGCGCTGGTTCGAGGCGTTTGTGGCGCTCGCCGGGGCGCGCGGGTTGCTCATTGGCGCCGCGCTCGGTGCGATTGTGGCTGGCGTGCGCGTCATCCTGGGTGTCGATCAGCCGTACCTCGACCGCTGAACACGGAAGGCATTGGTTTGAGCAGCGATCCTGCCGAGAAACAGCATCTGCCGCCCTGGCTGCGCGACCTACCGCTGCCGCTCAACCCGCGAGTGCAGCAGCCCGAAGCGCCCCGCGCCGAGCTGGGGCCGCCGCTGCGCGACCCCAACGCCCAGATCGACAGCAGCGATCTGCCGTCGTGGATGCGCGATCTGAGCAGCCCTACCGCGCCGAGCGCCACAAGCGCGCAGCCCAAAGCCGAGGCGCAGACCGATCTGCCAGCGTGGCTCCCCGCAGACCCGCCAGCACCGCCCATGCCGCGCGCGCCGACATCCAGCCTCCCGCCATGGCTTGCTCCAGGGCCGCCGCCCGCCGAGCCCAACGGCGATGTCGCACCCTCCTGGCTTCCGTCGCCCGATAGCACAACGCAGCCCGCCGATGCGATCCCGAGCTGGCTTGGCACCGGCGAGGGCGCGGCGTCGCCAGCCGAGCGGCAGGTGCCAGCACAGACCGGCGATGACAACGTACCAGATTGGCTCAGCGCCTCGCTCGGCTCGCTGCCAACGACGCCGGCGCCAGCCCTACAGCAGCAACCGGCACCCAGCGATACGATCCCTGGCTGGCTCGCGGCACTCGGGGGGACGAGCGAGCCAGCCGCCAATACGAGCGGCACACGCGGCACCGAGTCGGACGATATGCCAGGCTTCGACGCACCGTCATGGCTAAGCGCTGCGGAGCCGTCGGCCGCTGCGCCTACCCCGCCTGCCGCCGAAACTGTGTCAGACGCCGATGCGCTGCCAAGCTGGCTCCGCGCAGAGCCCGTAGCCGAGCCAGCGCTGCCAGCCGCTGCACCTTTGCCGCCCGATGCCTTCACCATCGCAACTTCGCCCAGCGCTGATGCGCTGCCGAGCTGGCTCCACGACGCTGCTGTAGCCGAGCCAGCCGCACCCGCCTCCCAACCGCCCGACACACTCGCTAGCCCACCTTCGCCCGGTGCCGGCGCGCTGCCCTCCTGGCTGCGTGGCGATGCCGCCGCGCCGAGTATGCCAGCACCGTCAGCCGCGGTCGGCGGCGACGCACTACCGGCCTGGCTGCGCGATGATTCCGCGCCACAGCCAGCAGGCGCCACACCGGCCGCCAATCCAACCCCTACTTGGCGCCGCGACGATGCGCCGTCCACGCCGCCAGCCACCATCGATCCGCTGCCAGCCACTGCGCCTGCGCCAAGTGCCGATGCGCTGCCCTCGTGGCTCCGCGATGATGCGGTGAACGCAGCGCCCACGCCGCCTGCGCCGCCCGCCGCCGATGCGCTGCCGAGCTGGCTCCGCGATGATGTGGTGGACGCAGCGCCAGCAGCGTCTGCGGCGGCAGACGATCTGCCGTCCTGGCTCCGCGACAACGCCGATGCAGCGGCGGCTGGCGCACCTCAGGCTCCCGTCGCAAGTCCCGCCAGCGCCATACCAGCCGAGATCCTGCCCGCGTGGCTGAACGACGACCGTCCGACCACGCCCGCAGCCAGCGATGTCCCGTCGTGGCTGCGCGCCGATGATGGGCAGCAGTCGGCGGGCGGGCGCTCCAACGCCAACCTTCCCGCGTGGCTCCAAGATGCCCCCGAGCAGCCGCCGACTTCAGCGCCAGCTACGTCGCCTATCGCCGCAGCGCCGGCCGCGCCGGCATCGCCAATTGGGAACTGGTTCGATACGCCGGCCGCGCCGGCCGCACCAGCTGCGCCAGCCCAGGATGACGGCGGGTTCCTCGGGGCCACCGAGCTACCACCGTGGCTGCGCACCGAGCGCGAAGCACCGCCGGCCGCGCCGACCGTGGATCTGAACAGCGTCGTCTGGCTGACGCACAGCGAGGTGACAAGCGATGAGAGCCCGGCCGCCGAGCAGCGGTCGCAGCCCATCCCAATGCCAACCCTGCCGGCGCGCAGCGCAGACCAGATCGCCGGCACCTCACTGCTCAGCTCGCTCGTAGCCGCGCCGTTCCCGCAGCCGGCGGCCGTGCCACAGCCAGCACCCAAACATTTCATCCAGCGCATCGGGCTGGATCGGCTGCTGTCACTGCTACTGCTCATCGCGCTGGTGGCCGGGATCGTGGTGCCGAATCTTACCGGCTCGTTCACCAGATCGACGACGGCCGTCCCAGTCGGCTCGCCGACAGTCGACCGCTTGTCCAAAGCGATCGATAGCCTCGGGCCGAACGATGTGGTGCTGGTCTCATACGACTGGGACGTGCGGCGGATCGCCGAACTGAGCGTCAGCGAGCGCGCTGTGCTCGATCACCTGATCGCCCAGAAGGTCAAGTTTGTTCTGATGAGCACCAACCCGCAGGGCGCGCTGCTGCTCTACAATCTGCGCGACACGCTCACCGCAGCAGGTTATCGCGGCGATGGAGTCGATTATGTGCTGGTTGGCTATCGCCCCGGCGGAGACCTGGTGCTGCGCCAAGTTGGACGGGATCTGCCAGGGCTGTTTCGCACCGTCGATGGCGACGCGAACACAAGCCAGGTGGTCTTTAACACCGCCACTAATATGCCGCGTCTCACCAGCGTGCGCGACTTCTCGCTGGTTCTGGTGCTAGCCGACGAGCCAGGCTTCGTTCAGGGCTGGATGGAGCAGGTGTACCCGCTCGCGCACACGGCTGACCGGCCATCGCCGCTCTTTGCCTTTCTGCTCACCGCCGAGACCGCTGCCGTAGTGCAGCCATACGCCAGCCAGGCCGACATCGCGATGATGTCTGGCTACGAGGACGCCCTGGCGTACGGTTTGCTCAGCCGCGCCGGCCCGCAGGCCACCATCATCGGTGACGATCCGCGGATCGGGATCTATCGTCTCGGGCTGGCGGTGCTCGGCGCGCTGCTGCTTGTCGGTCTCATCTCCGCCTCGATCGGGCGCGCGCGGCGAAGGAGCGCCTCATGACACCGCTGTTGGTCAATGGCATCGCCGCGCTGCTGACGATCGCGGTCCTGAGCCGGATCGCCGGCGATAACCCGCTGTTTCGCGTAGCCCAGTCGATCTTCATCGGGCTCTCGCTCGGGCTGGCGGTGGTGGTGGCCTACCACCAGCTATTCCGCCCAGTGATCGGGCGAATGCTCAGCGGCGATCCACTGCTGATGGCCTACTACACCGTGCCGCTGCTGCTCGGGCTGCTGCTGCTGACGCGAATCGGCCGGGGGCAGCGCCTCTCCTGGCTCGCGAATCTGCCGCTGGCCCTGATCTTCGGCGTCGGTGTGGCGGTGGCGATCGGCGGGGCAGCGATAGGTACAGTGCTGCCACAGGTGCTCGGCGTCACACGGACCACCGGCGGCGCGCAGGTGATCGGCACGCTGGTGCTGGGGATCGGCACCGCGCTCACGCTCGCATCGTTCTCGTACACCGTAGCGCCGGAGAGTCGTCTCGGAGAATCTGTGCGCGCTGCGGCTCGCATCGGGCGGCTATTCCTGATCTCGGCGTTTGGCATCTTCTTCGCCGGCGCGCTTCAGACGTACATGAGCGCGCTGGTAGACCGGCTGTGGTTCGTCGTCAACTTCTTTTTCGGTCTGGCAGGTGGATAACCAATGACTACCGAACCACGCGCGCTGCTGCTGTGCGAGATTGGCACCGTGACGACGCGCCTCACGCTGGTGGATGCCGCCGATGGTGAGACCAGGCTGATTGGTCAGACCGAGGTGCCGAGCTCGCCGAATGGTCAGATCACCGCCGTGGTGCTCGGCGGCGCGCTGCAGCTCGGCGAGCGTACCGGCAGGCAGCTGGTGCGCGGCGGCGCGCTGCTCATGCCACAGAACGAGCAGCGCGATGGCGTCGGTGGCGTGGTGATGCTGACGAGCGCCGCCGGGACGCTGCGCTGCGCCATCGCGGCCGTCGCCAGCGATGTCTCGGCGCAGAGCGCCGCCCGCGCGGCGGCGGCCACCTACACCAGCGTGGTGCATAGCGTCGCGCTCGATGCGGCGGCGCACGGCGCTGTGCCCGGCGAGCGGCCATGGATCGAGCGACAGATGGATCTGCTGGTCGGGCTGCGCCCCGATGTCTACCTGCTGGTGGGCGGCGTCGAGGGCGGCGCGCAGGAGGCGCTGGTTCGGCTCGCACACCTCATCGGCCTGACATCGCTCGGGGCCAAAGTCGGCGGTGAGGGCGAGACCGTACAGGAGGTGCTGCGGCAGACCGTGATCTTCGCTGGCAACAGCGCGGCGCAGCAGCGCGTCGCGGCAGCCCTCGGCGACCGCGCCGATCTGCGCGTCGTCGATAACATTCGGCCGGAGCTGGACCGCGAGGTTCTGGCCCCGGCGCAAGCCGCAGTGCGACAGATTTATCACGAGCAGCTGCTCGATGCGATGCCCGGCATCGACGAGATCCGGCGGCTCGGCGGTGCGACGCCAGCGGTGGCGTGCGAGGCCGCCGGGCTGATGACTAGGTTCGTCGCCGAGCGCTACGAGCGCAACGTGCTGGCGGTGGATATCGGCGCGCAGACCACGAGCGCGCATCTGGCACAGACCGGCGCATATATGCCGA
>JAYUUK010000162.1:0-1667 GCA_043754595.1 Roseiflexaceae bacterium
CAGATTATCGGCAATGCGCTGGCGCTGCTGCTGGAGCGGCCGCTGGTCGGCGCGCATACGCTACCGACGACCGCGATCGTGACGGTGCGCCAGCAGGGATAGGATTTGTATGCCCACCTGCTGCACTATGTTCACCAGCGGCGCGGCGCTGGGCTGGATATCGTCGAGGATGTGCTGCCGCTGCACGATGTGACCGTGGCGATCCGTGCCGCCCGCGAGCCGCACGCCGTCACGCTGGTGCCTGAGGGGCTGACTGCGCCGTTCAGTTACGCCGATGGCTACATCACGGTGCAGATCGCGCGGATCGATGGCTACCAGATCGTCGAGCTCGCCGGGGCGGTGGGGTGACGGGGTGACGGGGTGAGGGAGTGACGGGGTGAGGGGGCGAAGCGCGCACGCATCGACTCGTGTACGGTCCTGGATGCGTGCGCGTGCTTCGCCCTGGGATATCCCCACAATTAAGCTGTTCAGCTAGCGGATGGCGCGGGCGCAGCATTCGCCGCGCCCGCACCGCGTCTCGCCGCTACGCGCTGACGCCTAGCGCCGCCGCTAGCTTGCCGATCGCCGCCGTCTCGTCGGCCGTGACCTGCGCGCCGCCGAAGCCCAGAAACGCCCCCTCTTTAGCTGCCTCTGCTACCTTGTGCGCCACACTGACCAGCCATGTCTTGTATCCACTGGCGTCGGTGCCGCCCTTGGCATCGACGATCGCGACGACCCGCTGCAGCTCACCGAGCGCCAGCGACTGCATCGCCTCGACCGTCTCCGGCTTCATCTCAATCGGCTTGGGCGTCTCCTTGGCCTGCATCGCCGCGCCGATCGCGCCGATGATTCCGTTGCCCTGATCCTTCGTCGCCGCGTCGGCCATCGCGGCCACGGCCGCCACCATCTCCTGCGCCATCTGGATCGGCCCGCTCTTCGGGGTGGCCATCACCACCATCGCAGCCAGCAGCGGCGACTGCATGATCTCCGTCCACTCGTCTACGGTGAAATCGGCTCGAGTTGCCATACAATTCCTCTTTCTACTTCACTATGCCGCGCTGCCGAAATGCCAGGACGGCGAATGCCTCGGCGATGTCCTCCTGGCTCACTAGCCCGAGGTAACGATCGCCATCGAAGACCGCCGCCACCCGCCGCTGTGCCACAAGCAGCGCGCTGCGCACCTCGCTCAAGGTTGTCTCGGCCGCCACGCGCGTGAACTCGCGCTGCATCACCAGCTGCACATACTGATCCTGCTTGCCATCGGCGAGCGCGCGGAACACGTCCTCGCGGGTCACGATTCCGATCGGCGCGTCGCCCTGGATCACGGCGTAGTCCGGCTGGTAGCTCGTCAGAATATACTGGGCCGCAGTGGCGACTTTATCGCCGATCTGGAGCGTCAGCGCGTTCTTGTTGTACGCATCGCCGACTTTGATGCTGTCCAGCACGTTCGGTCCCTCGTTCACCGCCGATCGCTCGCTCGATGCGCCGAAGTAGATGAACAGCGCCACCAGCCCGAGCACCAAGTTGCCGGTGTAGATCGCAAACGCCCCCATCGCCACCGCCGCCAGCTGTCCGATGATCGTCGCGATCCGCGTTGCGCGCGCCTGCCCAAGCCCCATGGCCAGCGCGGCTCGCAGCATGCGCCCGCCGTCGAGTGGAAAGGCGGGTATGAGGTTGAACAGCACCAG
>JAYUUK010000163.1:0-14915 GCA_043754595.1 Roseiflexaceae bacterium
CAGCGTCATCTCTGCGAGTATCGCCCGCGCTGGAGTTGTCGACGACCACGCCTACCTCGAAGCCCAGCTGTCGCGCGCCACTTCGTGTGCGAAACCATCCGGCATCGGTGGCGAAGCTGCCCGGCAGCCTGGCATCGGTGGCGAAACTGCACACATCGGTGGCGAAGCTGCACACATCGGTGGCGAAGCTGCCCGGCAGCCTGGCATCGGTGGCAAAGCTGCCCGGCAGCAGATGTTCGCGTCAATTCGCGGAGTATGTGGGTTCCACTATCTGTGGACCGCTGGCGGCTGCGGGTGCAGATCGCTGGCCTTGCCGCTGCGCGTCACAAACGACTCCAGCTCGTGGCCGACGAGCGCACGCAGCTCGTGCGCCGCCGCGATCAGCGCGTCCAGGTCGATCCCGGTGGCGATGCCCATGGCGTGCAGCATATGCACCAGATCCTCGGTGGCGATGTTGCCGGTGGCGCCAGGGGCGAATGGGCAGCCCCCCAGCCCGCCGAGCGACGCGTCGAAGCGCTCGATGCCGGCCAGCAGCCCGGCGTAGGCGTTGGCCAGGCCCAGACCTCGGGTATTGTGCAAGTGTAGCCCAAATGTCGCGGCGGGGAAGCGGCTCCGCAGCGCAGCCACCATCTCCGCCACCTGCCGCGGGTCGGCCACGCCGGTGGTGTCGGCCAGAACGATCTGCGCCACGCCCATATCGGCGAAGCGCCCAACGACCCACTCGAGGCGCGCGATAGGCGTCCGCCCCTCGAACGGGCAGCCAAACGATGTGGCGATCGCCGCGACGAGCGCGACCGATGGCCGCTCGGCGCGGACGAAGCTCACCACATCGGCCAGCGCATCCAGCGTCTCGCCGGTCTGGCGGTTGAGGTTGGCGCGATTGTGGCTCTCACTCGCCGAGACCAGCAGGTGGATCTCGTCGATGCCGGCGGCCAGCGCCCGCTGCGCGCCCCTGAGGTTGGGCAGCAGCGCGCTGTAGGTGGCGGCCCCGCGCGGCAGCGCCGCCACCAGCGCGTCGGCGTCGGCTAGCTGCGGGACGACCATCGGGTGAACGAAGGCCGTGGCCTCGATCGAGGTGACCCCGGCGGCGAGCAGCCCGTCGATCAGGCGCAGCTTGGCAGCGGTCGGCAGGGTTTGCGGCTCGTCCTGGAGCCCGTCGCGGCAGACCACATCGGTGATGGTGACGCTGGCGATCTGCGGCATCGGCTAGATCACCCCCCGCTCGCGCAGCCCGGCGATGGCGGCGGCGTCCATCCCCAGCAGCTCGCCGTAGACCGCCTGGTTGTGCGCGCCGAGCTCGGGGCCGAGCCAGCGGACGCCGCCCGGCGTCTCGCTCAGCTGCGGCACCACGCCGGGGAAGCGCACCGGCTGCGGCGCAGCGTCGCCAATGGCCAGTTGGTGGGTCTCGACCATGCCGCGGGCCGCGAAGTGCGGGTCGGCCACGATATCGGTGGCGTCGTAGATCGGGCCGGCCGGCACATCGGCGGCCACCATCGCCACCATCGCCTCGTCCATGGTGCGCTGTGCGGTCCAGGCCGCTATCGCATCATCGAGCAGCTCGTGGTGCTCCCAGCGCCCAGGGTTGCCGGCGAAGCGCGCGTCATCGGCGAGGTCGGGGCGCTCGATCGCCAGCATCAGCCGCCGGAAGATGCCGTCGGCGTTGCCGCCGATCGCCACCCACTTCTCGCCGAGGCAGGGGTAGACGTTGCTCGGCGCGATCCCCGGCAGCAGGTTGCCGCTGCGCCGACGCACCACGCCGTGGGCGTCGTACTCCGGCACCATAGACTCCATCATCGCGAACACCGCCTCGTAGAGCGCCACGTCCACCACCTGGCCGAAGCCTGCCCGCCCATCGCCCGGCCGCTCGCCGAGGCGCAGCCCACGCTCGCGCCTGAGCAGCGCCATCAGCCCGCCGAGCGCGCCGAACATCCCCGCCAGCGAGTCGCCCAGGCTGACGCCGACGCGGGTTGGCGGCCGATCGGGGTAGCCGACCAGCCCGCGCATCCCGCCGATCGCCTCGGCCACGCTGGCGAACCCCGGCCGGTCGCGGTACGGCCCGCTCTGACCGTAGCCCGAGATCCGCACCAGCACCAGATCGGGGTTGATCGCCCGCAGCGCCGCAAAGCCGATCCCCCAGCCTTCGAGCGTGCCAGGGCGGAAGTTCTCAATCACCAGATCGACGTGTGCCGCGAGCTGGCGCACGATTGCCTGGCCATCGGCGCTGCGCAGATCGAGCGTGACCGACTGTTTGTTGCGCGCCTGGGTGTACCACATCATCGAGGTGTGGCCGCCGAACAGACGCCACTGCCGCAGCTCATCGCCGGTGCGCGGCCGCTCGACTTTGATGACCTCAGCGCCAAACTCGGCGAACAGCCGCCCGGCGTACGGCGCGGCGATGAAGTTCCCCAGCTCAAGCACGCGAAAACCGGCCAGCGGCCCGGACGCTGCTTCGTGCGACATAGCATGCTCCTGTGCGAGGCGACCCCGCTGAGTGTACCGCATCTTCGCCGAAGCTGCGCGCCGTGAATCGCACAACCCCGGCGGAGCGCTTTGCTCCGCCGGGGTTGGGTCCGCTCGCGCCGATGTTTCGCTACTCGCGCTTGGTGCAGTTTCACGCTGCATGATGTGAGTCGCGCGGGCGTTCTGCGGCAGCACGACGCGGCGCTCGTCAATCGTCAATACCCTCGCCGTACGCTTCGCGCGTGGACAACGCACGGAGGATTGCTCGACACTACGGGATCGTCGCGTCGGTGTCGAGCGTGTAGCTGTTGATGATCTTGTCGAGCGGGCCTTTGAAGAACGCGTCCTCCTGCGCCAGCGGGTAGAGCACCGTTAGCACCGAGAGATGCGTGCCGCGCTGCTCGATATACGTCAGCCCGCCGATCTCGACCTGCGTGCCATCGATCTTGTGCGTGGCGGTGAACGGCACCAGGATGCTCTTGTCCGACTGGACCTTGGTGTCGCCCATCACAAAGTCGGCCTCCGCGCCAAAGACCGTCTTGACGAACTCCGTACCCTTCTCGGTCAACTCGGCGGCGGTCAACGTCTGATCGACGGTGGTCACGTTGGTTAGCACCCCCGCCACCCCCGATGGGTCGACCCAGCTAACGCTCAGCGTGCCGGCGGTGCTCGAGTCACTCTCTTTCCAGTTGCTCGGCACGTCGATGCTGAAGACTTTGCTCGGGTGGGTGTAGGTCTTGAGATCACCGACCACCATAGCGCCGGAAGTCGCGGCGTCGGCTGGGGTGGCGTCGGTCGCGGCGCTGTCGGTCGGGGCAGCGGTGGCATCGGCCTGCGCCGCCGCATCGCCGATGGTGAATTTGTAGCGCTCGATCTCGACATCATTGACGATCAGGGCGACCTCATGGTCGCCGGCCGGCCAGCCGCCCTCAGGCAAGTAGGAGAACGAAAGGCCGGCGTCGGTCGAATTTTTCGTCACCGGGCCGAGCGTCGTCGTGCCCTTCTCGTCCAGCTTGCCGGCGATATACCAGTCGGCGCGCATCCAGCTCGCCTTGCCGAAGTCGCCACTGACCACCAGGAACGCCTTCTCGTCTTGAGCGAACGTGGTGGTCTCATCGATCGGCTGATACTTGTCGTCCACGCCACGGGCCAGCGTCGCCTTGGTCACGCGGGTCGCGCTGGCGTCGGCCGGCGGTACGACCTTGTAGGTGTAGCTCTGAAGCGGTGCGCCGTCCAGCGTGAGGTCGACGTGGTATTTCCCGCTGATCGGCCACTGGCTGGTTGGCTTGAGCGTGAATCCGAGGAAGGTATTCTCACCGATCGAGACGATGACGCCGCCGTTGGCATCGGCGAGATCCAGCTTGACGCTCTGAATTTTCTCCTTGCCCCAGAAGAACGTCGCCTCGACGACACCCTTCTTCGGGCGGCCCTCGAGCTTGACCGACAGCATCACCGACTGATCGGGCGTGTAGCTCGTATCTTTGACCTCGTCGATCGGCTCCATCTGGTCGCCGAGCTTGGTGGCGAATACGGCATCGACGATCTTGACCTTCGCGGTCTTGGCGGTCGGCGCGGCGGTCGGCGCGGCCGGCCTAGTGGTCTCGGCGGCCGGCTGGGAGGCGGCCGTCGGCTGGGAAGCGGAGGGTGCGCCGCCGCAGGCGGCCATCAGCGCCGCGCACACGGCGACGATCAGCGGGCGAAGCGGGCGATGGCGCGGCGGCCGGGGGGTAGGCAAGTTCACGATGGTCTCCTTACGTTCGTCTGATAGAGCAAGACTTTTGAATTGTAAAGGCGCGAAGCGCAGAGCGGGGTTTGGGGCGTGCACTGCGCGCAGTCGAAGGGGCGCAGCCACCGAGATCATCCATTTCTCCTCTCGTAGAATTGCTCTATAAGCGGGCCACGACCTATTTAACCATGTATCGGCCCGTCGCAGAAGGGGGGAAGCGGGGGCAAAAGCGGGTCAAAAGGCGGGCGTGCTATACTAGCCCGTAGGCAACGCAGCGACACCGACGTGAACCGCGAGGCGGCATGGATCGCACGAGTTTTGGGGGTTGGGTCCGCAGCCGGCGCCGCGCGCTCGATCTGACTCAGGAGGATCTGGCCAACGCGGTGGGCTGTTCGCCAGAGACGATCCGCAAATTTGAGGCGGAGCGGCAGCGTCCATCGCGCGAGATGGCCGAGCGGCTGGCGCAGAAGCTTGGCGTCGACCCATCCGACCGGCCGAGCTTCACCGAGCTGGCGCGCGGGGTGGGGCGCGCGGCACCCCAGGCCGCCGTCGCCACCCGTCCCGCCGAGCTCATCGCCGCGCCGGCCGTGGCGCTCGCGCCGCCGATCGGCCGGGCGCTGCCAAGCGCCGCGCGGCTGCCGCTGCCGCTCGACGAGCTGGTCGGCCGCGAGGTGGAGCTCGCCACGCTGGCCGCACTGCTGCGCGCGCCGCACGCCAGGCTGCTGACCCTAATCGGCACCGGCGGCGTCGGCAAGACCAGGCTGGCCGTCGAGGCTGCCCGCCGCGCCAGAGACGATTTCCCCGACGGCGTGCTGTTCGTCGACCTGGCCGCCACTGGCGACCCGGCCATGCTGCTGCCGAGCATCGCCCAGGCGATCGGGGCCAGCGAGCACGAGCTTGGCCCGGCCGAGGCGCTCGCGCTGGCGCTCGGGGGGCGGCGCACGCTGCTGGTGCTGGACAACCTGGAGCAGATCGTCGCCGCCGCCCCCGCGCTCGCCACGCTGCTGACGGTGTGCCAGACGCTGCGGATGCTCGCCACCAGCCGGGTCGCGCTGCGGGTCCGCGGCGAGCGCGAGCTGCTGGTCGAGCCGCTCGGGCTGCCGGGCAGCGCCGAGCGAGCGGCGAGCGAAGCTGACGATGACGCGCCGGCGGCGCAGCTGTTTTTGCTGCGGGCGCGCGCCATCCAGCCGGCCTACGCGCGGCGCGCCGAGGACCGGGCGGCGGTGGCCGCGATCTGCGCGCTGCTGGACGGCGTGCCGCTGGCGATCGAGCTCGCCGCCGCCCGTGCCAGAACCCTCGCGCCAGAGGCGCTGCTGGCCCGGCTGCAAAGCGGCGCGCTGACGCTGCTCACCGGCGGGGCGCGCGACCTCCCGCTCCGGCAGCGCGCGCTGCGCAGCGCGATCGCCTGGAGCGACGGCCTGCTCGATGCCGCCGAGCGCCGACTGTTCGCCCGGCTCGCGGTGTTCGCCGGCGGCTGGGATATCGCGGCGGCGGCGGCGGTCTGCGGCGATCGGCGCGGCACAATGGTCCAGCTCCCGGCGATCGTCGATGAGCTTGAGACCCTGGTGACCTGCTGCCTGGTGCGCCAGACCGAGACGGCCGGCACAGCGCGCTACAGCATGCTAGCCACGATCCGCGAGTACGCCGTCGAGCAGCTCGACGCCAGCCCAGAGGCGGCGACGCTGCGCAGCCAGCACGCGCAGTTCTTCCTCAGCCTCGCCAGCGATGGCGACCCGCAGTTGCGCGGCCCCGATGCGGCCGCCTGGCTGGCGCGGATCGAGCTGGAGCACGCCAATTTGCGCATCGCGCTGACCTGGGCGCTGGAGGCTCCAGAGGCCGGCGACATGGCGCTGCGGCTGGCCGTCAGGCTCGGCGGGTTCTGGCATATGCGCGGCCACTGGCGCGAGGGGAGCGCCTGGCTAGAACGAGCGCTCGAACGGCCGGACGGCGCTGACCAGCTGCGCAGCGATGCCCTCGGCGTGCGCTCGCGGCTCTCCATCGCGCTGGGCGACTACCCGGCGGCGCTGGCGCTGGCGCAGGCGGCGCTGGCGATCGCCGAGCGGCTGGACGACCGGCGGGCGCTGGCGCTGGCGCTCGGGCGGCTCGGGATCGCCGCCTCCTGGTCTGGCGAGCGGGCGCTGGCGCGGCACGCGCTCGAGCGGGCGCTGACGATCGAGCGCGAGCGCGGCGATGCGGCCGGCGCGTCGCGGCTGCTCAATAACCTCGCGACGATCTACCAGGCCGAGGGCGAGTACGCGGCAGCGCGCGCTGTGCTTGAGCAGAGCCTGGCGATCAAGATCGAAATGCATGACCTCTACGGCGCGGCGATCGTCGCCAATAATATTGGCCACCTGCTGTTCGAGCTGCGCGACTACGCGGGCGCGGCGGCGGCCTATCATCGCGGCCTGGAAGGCGCGGTCCAGATCGACGATGCGGTTGGCGAGGCGATCGGGCTCAACAACCTCGGTATGATCGCCGCCTACGCCGAGCACGACGCCGCCCTGGCACGGCAGCGCTACGAGGCCGCGCTGGCGATCGGGCGGCGGATCGATGACCGGTACGTCGTGGCGCTGGCGAGCACCAACCTTGGCCACCTGCTGTGCAGACAAGGCGACTACGGCGCGGCGCGGGCACAGCTGCTGGTGGCGCTGGCGGGCTGGCGCGGCCTCGGGCTGCACGATGGGCTGGCGATCTGGCTCGAAGTGGCGGCCGAGCTCGCCCGCGATGAGCAGCGCTGGGAGCTAGCGGCCGAGCTGGTGGGCGCGGCCGACGCGCTGCGCGACGCCCACCGCCTACCGCGCTCGCCCGCGAACCGCGAGGATGTGGAGCAATTGCTGACGGCGGCGCTCGGGAGCGAGGAGACCGAGCGGGCCAGACAGCGCGGCTACGGCGCGACGCTGACCGAGCTGCTGCGCCGCGCCGGCTGGCGCGATTGACGATTGACCTATTGTCAATCGTCAATTGCACAGAGCGCAATCCTGCGTGCGCTGTCAACGCGCGGAGCGCACAGCGGGGTTGGAGGCGTGCACTGCGCGCAGTCGAAGGGCCGCATCCCCCACGATCATCCCTTTACAGCTCTCGTAGGATTGCGCTACGCTTGGCGCACCAAGCGCCGCGGGCATTTCGTGCTACACTCAGCGCGTGGCCACCCCGACTGTGACAAGCGCCCCGGCGGGCCAGCCGCTGGACGAGGAAAGAGGAGTATGAGCAGCTCTCAGGCTTCGAGCGCGCCGGCCGCCAGCGCCGACACACAAGTCTTCGACGCCATCCAGCGCCGCGTGCTGTGGCTGGCGGTCGCGATGGTCCACCACGCCAACCACGTTCGGCCCAACCCGGAGAAGCTCAAAGTCGGCGGCCACCAGGCGTCGTCGGCCTCGGTGGTGACGCTGCTCACCGCGCTGTTCTTCCGCCACCTGCGCGCCGGCGATCGGATCGCCGTCAAGCCACACGCATCGCCTGCGCTCCATGCCATCCACTACCTGCTCGGCAACTTGGACGCCGCCTACCTGACGCAGCTCCGCGCCTACGGCGGGCTCCAGGCCTACCCTAGCCGCACCAAAGACCCTGACCCTATCGACTTCTCGACCGGCTCGGTCGGACTCGGCGCGGTGGCCCCCGCCTTCGCCGCGCTCGCCGAGCGCTACGCCATCTCGCAGTTCGGCCGGGGCACGCCGCGGCGCTTTGTGGCGCTCGTCGGCGACGCCGAGCTGGACGAGGGCAATGTCTGGGAGGCGGTGGCCGAGCCGGCGCTGGCCGGGCTGCACAACGCGCTCATGATCGTCGACCTCAACCGCCAGAGCCTGGACCGGATCGTGCCCGGCATCCGCGCCGCACAGCTCAAACGCATGTTCGCCGAGGGCGGCTGGGCGGTCATCGAGGCTAAGTACGGCGCGGCGCTCCAGGCGGTGTTCGCGCTCCCCGGCGGCGAGGCGCTGCGCGAGACGATCGACGCGATGCCGAACGAGGCCTATCAGGCGATGATCCGCCACGGCGGATCCGAGGCCCGGCAGCGGCTGCTGGCCCACGCGCCAGACCCGCAGACGCTGGCGTGGTTGCTGCGCGAGGTGGACGACGACGAGCTGCCGGCGCTGGTCGGCAACCTCGGCGGCCACGATCTGGCCGAGCTGGACCGCGCCTTCGCCGAGGCCGGCGCGGTGACCGATCGGCCCGTCGTGCTGTTCGCCTACACTATCAAGGGCTGGGAGCTGCCCACCGCCGCCGACCAGATGAACCACTCGGCGCTGCTGACGCCGGCGCAGCTCGCCACGCTGGCCGAGAAGCTCGGCACGTCGATGGACGCGCCGTGGGAGCCATTCGCGCCTGGCACGCCAGAGGCGATCTGCTGCGCCGAGGCCGCGTCCAGGCTGCGCATCGCCGCGCCGCCAGCGCCCGCCCCGGCGATTGTCATCCCGCCGTCGATCGTCGGCGATGGGCCGGCGCAGAGCAGCACCCAGGAGGCGTTCGGCCGGACGCTGGCCAGGCTGACCGATCTGCCCGACGTGGCGCGCCGGGTGGTCACCACCGCGCCCGATGTCTCGACATCGACCAACCTGACCGGCTGGATCAACAAGACCGGCGTCTGGGCGCCGGCCGCCGCCGCGCGCTACGAGCCGGAGGGCGAGCAGCGGCTGGTGCGCTGGGAGCCTGGGCCGCGCGGGCAGCACCTCGAGCTCGGCATCAGCGAGATGAACCTGTTCATGTTGCTCGGGCAGCTCGGGCTGAGCCAGGAGATCAACGGCGAGCTGCTGCTGCCGGTCGGCACGGTCTACGACCCGTTCGTGCTGCGCGGGCTGGACGCGCTGGTCTACGGGCTCTACTCGGGAGCCAAGTTCGTCTTCGCCGGCACCCCGAGCGGCATCACGCTCGCGCCAGAGGGCGGCGCGCACCAGTCAACCGTCACGCCCAGCCTGGGCATCTCGCTGCCGAACCTGATCAGCTACGAGACCTGCTTCGCCCGCGAGACCGAGTGGGCGCTGCTGGAGGGACTGCGGCAGTGCCTGGACCGCACGAGCGGCAAGGCCACGTACCTGCGGCTCTCGACCCGGCAGGTCGAGCAGGCACTGCTGGCCCCGGCGCTGGCGAGCTACGGCGAGGACGGTCTGCGGCGGGCGGCGCTGGCCGGCGGCTACACCCTGCTCGAAGGCGATTCGGTCTGCGAGCGGCCGCTGCAACAGCTCACGCTGGCGGCCAGCGGCGCGGTGATCCCCGATGTGCTGGCGGCGGCGCGCCTGCTCGGGCGCGAGGGGGTGGCGGCCACGGTGCTGAACCTCACCAGCCCAGGGCTGCTGTTCCACCGCTGGCGGGTGGGCGATACCGGCCAGCTCCAGACGCTGCTGCCGCCAGCGCGCCGCGCCGCCCCGATCGTCACCGTCCATGATGCGTCGGCGCACACGCTGGCCTGGCTCGGCTCGGTCTACGGCGCGCCGCTCGCGGCGATCGGCGTCGATAGTTTTGGGCAGTCCGGCAGCCGCGCCGATCTATACACACACTTCGGGCTCACGCCGGACGCGATCGCCGAGCGGGCTTTTGCGCTGATCGATGATCTGCCGGTCAACCGAGCCCATTGACGATTGACGATTGACGATTGACATCGACGATCGACATCGACGATCGCCCGTACGGTCGCGCCGCGCTGCGCCCCCGCGCTTTGCCATCGCCCGCGACGCCCTAGAGGCGAAGCACGCGCCACATGGTCTACTCGACAACATCGATGCCGGCGCGCTTCGCCACTGGCATATCGCCTACGTCCTCCAAATTGCCCCGCCGCGTGCCATCCGCCAGCCCATCGCCGGCGGCGCATGCATCTACGACAGACGCTAGCGCGCGGCGCGCACACCCGCGTGCTACAATCGCACTATGAGCGACGAGGCGACACAACCGAGAATCTGGGCCGGTCTGGCCCGCCGCGCCGACCCGAGCCAGTACCAGCCGCACGCGGTGCCGGGGGTGGCCGAGGAGCAGCTGACCGAAGGCGACCAGACGTACACCGTCATCCGCAGCCCACGCGGCACCTACCTGCGGCTGACGCCGCTCCAGCGCGATCTGTGGCAGCGGATGGATGGCACACAGAGCGTGGCGCAGCTGGCGACCCACGCCTACCTGGAACACCACCAACTGCTGCCAATCGGTGAGCTGGTCTCGTCGCTCAAGCGCGAGGGATTTTTGGCAGAGCTGCCGGTCGGTATCTACCGCCTGCTGGCCGCCAGGCTTGAGGCGCGCACCGCCGAGGGCTGGGGCAGGCGGGTGCTCAAGATCTTCGCCGGGGCGCTGTGGCAGATCCCTCGGCTGGACACGTTCTACGGGACGCTCTACCGCGCCGGCGGCTGGCTGCTGTTCACCCCGGTCGCCGCAGCGCTGATCGCGCTGGTGTCCATCGCCGGGGCCGTGACCTTCATCGCCACGCTCGCGGACAGTCGGGCGAGCTTCACCCAGCTGAGCATCGGCGGCTCAGTGCTGCTCGGGCTAGTGACGCTGTGGGGCGCGCTGCTGGCGGCGTTTGTGCTGCACGAGAGCTCGCACGCGCTGGCGGTCAAGCACTACCAGCGGACGATCCTCGGCGGCGGGCTGATGCTGTACTACGGCATGCCAGGCGCGTTCATCAACACCACCGACATCTGGCGCTCGCCGCAGCGCGCGCGCATCCTGGTCTCGGCCGTCGGCCCGATCGCCGATCTGTTGGTGGGCAGCGTCGCAACGTTCGCCGCGCTCTGGCTGGAGGCCAGCGCGCCGAACCTGGCGTCGCTGTGCTTCAAGCTGGCGTTTGCGAGCTTCGCATCGACGCTGTTCAACCTCAACCCGCTGCTTGAGCTGGACGGCTACTTCATCCTGGTGGATGTGCTGCGCATGCCCGATCTGCGCCGCCGCGCGCTGGCGTTTGTGCGCCAGCCGCTGTGGGAGCGGGCGCTGCGACGCGCGCGGCTCACCGGCGAGGAGCGCATCCTGGCGGTCTTTGGCGTCGCATCGGCGCTGTACACCGCGCTGATCGTCACCCTGGCGGCGCTGGTCTACCAGCGGCAGGTGCTGGGGCCGATGCTGCTGCTGCTGCGCGGCGATATCGGGCAGCGGCTGCTCGGAGCGCTGCTGCTGCTGGTGGTGGTGGTGCCGCTGCTCGGGGCGCTGCTGCTGGCGGGGTGGGGAGCAGGGCGCGCGGCGATCCGCTGGACGATCCAGCGCGGCTACGGCCGCCGCCCGGCGCTGCTGGCGCTGGTCGGGACGCTGGCAGTCTGCGGGCTGGCGGGGCTGGCGGTGGCGCAGGCCGCAGACGCCCAGTGGCTTGCGACGCTCCTCACTCCGGCGCTGTGGCTCGCGGCGTTCGGCGCGCTGCTCGGTATCCTGCCGGACTACCGCGGCGCGGCGGTGGAGCCGGCCATCCGCGGCCTCTCGCTCACCACGCTCTGCGCCGCGATCGCCGCCATCGCGCGCGCGGCGCTGCCTGGTTTCCCGATCTGGGTGCTGTTCGATACCGCAGCCTTTTTGCTGCTGGCCGTCTCCGGCTTCAGCACCCTGCGCGATGTCGACCTGCGCAGCATGTCGCGGCTGGCGCTGTTCCCGGCGCTGATGCTGTTGCTCGGCTCGTTTGCCGTGGGCGGGGTGGCGCTGCTGACGGTGGCCGCTCGCTCCCCAGGCGCGCCGAGCTGGGCGCTGCTGTTCGCCGCCGCGCCCGCCTCGTTCGGCGCGCTGGCGCTGGCGCTGCTGCTGCCGCACCTGCTCGATCTGCGCGGGGCGCGGGTCTTCTGGCCGTGGGCGCTGCTGTGGTGCGGCGCGCTGGTGGAGACCGCCGCCTACCTCGTCGATCTGAATGGCGTAGGTGGAGCCGAGACCGCGCGGGCGGCGGCGCTGCTGGCGATCGTCGGGCCGGGGCTATGGATGGTGGCCTGGATGACCCACCTGGCGACGCTGCGGCAGATCGCGCCCGAGGAAAATCGCTGGCCGTACGTCGGCACGTCTTCGGAGAGCGAGCGCCTGACCCGCGCCTTCCAGTTCTGCTACGCCAGCTGCTACCGGCTGCTGGCCGCCGTCTACGGCCCGCGCCGGGCCCGCGCACTAGACGACCGGATGGACGTGCTGGCGGCCACGGCCAACTGGGATGTGACGCTCGACCGCGACATGGCGCGGATCGGCGGGCTGCTGGCCCACCGGCCGCTGGCCAACCAGGGCGCGCGCTACGCCGAGGTGCTGCGCTACACCGTTAGCGAGATCGCGCATATCGCCGGCGAGACGTTCGCGCAGCGCGCCATCCGCGCCGCCTACGACGCGCTGCCGTGGCAGGAGCGCGAGACCGCCGGCCGGCTGTGCTTCCCCGATACGCCGTGGGCGCGGCAGCTCTCCAGCCGTTTTGGCGATGTGCGCGACGCCAGACGCCGGCTGCTGCGCCAGGTCGAGCTGTTCGCCGGCTGCGACGACGCCGAGATCGACGCGCTGGTGCGAGCGCTCGAAGAGGTGAGTACCGCGCCAGGCCAGGTGCTGCTCCACGCCGGGCGGCGCGTCCCGGGGGTCTGGGTCGTCGAGGCCGGCGAGGTCACGCCGTTCAACGGCGAGCGGCAGGCCGGCGAACTGCATCGCGGCGCGTCGTTTGGGGCCGAAGAGCTGTTCGGCGGGCTGCCGGCGGCCCACACCTACCGATCGCCGATCGCCAGCAGTCTGCTGTTCATCCCCGACGACCAGGTGCGGCGGCTCATTCAGAACGAGGCACCGCACCTCGGCGAGGCGGTGCAGTCGGCGGCGATCATCAGGCGGCTGGAGCAAATCCCGCTATTCACCGATCTGCCGCGCAGCGCGCTCCACACGCTGGCCCGCAGCGCCACAGAAGTCCACTTCGCGCCGCGCGCGATCATCGTGCGCCAGAGCCAGCCAAGCGGCACGCTCTACCTCATCGACGAAGGCTACGCGGCGGTGGTGATCCGCGATCTGGAGGCGGACGCCGAGCGCCGCCCGACGCGGACCATGGCCCGCCTCGGCCCGCAGGAGCTGTTCGGCGAGCTTGAGCTGCTGCGCGGCACTCCGCCGACGGCCACCATTGTGGCGCTGACCGAGCTGACGGCGCTGGCGATCCCGCACCGCGCGATCGCGCAGCTGCTCCACACCGATGACCGCATGACGCAGGATCTGCGCCAGATCGGCACCGGGCGGCTGCGCGATCTGGCTGCCGCGCGGTAGCGGCTAACTTTCCTAGGCCGTTGTTGTGCGGCCTTGAAGCGGCCCGAAGGCCACACAACGAGGGACAAAACATAGGTGCGGCCTTGAATCGGCCCGAAGGCCGCACAACGAGTGGCAAGCGCGCCAGAAGGTCTAGGACGCGCGGACCGCCGCCTCCATGAGCCGCTGGATGCGCCCGACCATCTCGGCCGGGTTGGGGTGCAGCCCCTCAATCAGCAGCGCGCTGTCGTAGAGCTGCTCGATCAGCGCCGCAGCGATCGGATCGTCGTCGTTGGCATCCAGCCGCGCGGCCAGCCCAGCCACCAGCGGGTGGGCGCGGTTAATCTCGACGATCCGCGCCGGCACGTGGTAATCCTTATCGAACATGCGCTGCACCCGCGCCATATCGCGCCCGCGGTCCTCGTCCGGCGAGATCAGCCTGATGGCCGACGTGCGCAGCAGCTGCGATGCGCGCACCGATGTGACCCGCTCGCCGAGCACCTCGCGGACCTTGGTGACGATTTTGGTGAACTGCTCGTCCGAGATCAGCGCCTCGCTCTGCGATCCCTCGCCCGGCAGCGTCAGGTTCTGGTCGTCGGCGTTGCGCAGCTTATGGCCTTCGTACTCGGTCAGCCCGCCAAGCATGAAGCTGTCCATCACATCGAACAGGAGCAGCGCCTCAAGCCCGCGCTCCTCGAGCGCCTCAAGGTGCGGGCTGCGCCGCGCGCTCGATAGATCGCCGCCGATCACATAGTAGATCTCGTCCTGCCCATCGGCCATGCGCGCGGCGTAGGTGGCCAGCGAGATCTGCTCGTCGCCTGAGCGGGTGGTGGCGAAGCGCAGCAGCGGCGTCAGGTCGGCGCGGGCGCTGGCGTCCACCGCGACGCCCTCCTTGATGAATACGCCGAACTCGTCCCAGAACGCGCCGTACTTGGCGGCGTCTTTCTCGGCCAGGTCGCCGAGCTCCTTGGTGAGCCGGCCGGCGAGCGACTTCTTGATCCTGGCCAGCGTCGCGCTGCCTTGCACTCCCTCGCGGGCCACGTTCAGCGGCAGGTCCTCGCTATCCACCACGCCATCGATGAAGCGGAAGTGGTTCGGCAGCAGATCCTTCGCCTCTTCCTGTATCAACACCTTACGCGAGTAGAGCTGGATCTTGCCCTCGACGCGGCGCTCGATCATGCCGCGCTCGCGCTTGGAGGGCACGAACAGGATGGTGTGCAGGTCCACCGGCGCGTCGGTGCTGAGGTGGAGCTGAAACAGCGGCGGCGAGAAATCGTAGGTCAGCTGCTGGTAGAAATCGTTGTACTGATCCTGGGTCACGCTGCGCGGCGACGTGCGCCACAGCGCCTGCTGCGCGTTGGCGCGCTGCTCGCCGATGTAGACCGGGAAGGCGACGTAGTTGGAGTGCTTGGTGACGATCTGCCGCAGCTTCCACTCCTGCAGAAAATCGTCGGCGTCGTCCTTGAGCTTGAGCACGATCGTCGTGCCGCGATCCGCCTTCTCGGCCGGCCCGACGCTGAAGGTCTCGCCGCCGTCCGAGCGCCACACCGCCGCCTCGGCGTCGGACCGGTACGAACGCGAGGTCACGGTCACT
>JAYUUK010000164.1:0-4890 GCA_043754595.1 Roseiflexaceae bacterium
GGCAGAGCTGTTCGCGGTCGGTCGCGCGCTCGCGCCGCTGCGTGATGAAGGCGTGCTGTTGATCGGCAGCGCCACGGCGTGGCGGTCGAGACCAGGATCTGCGCGTCGGTCGGCCGGCCGATCGCCCCGCCAGCGATCAACTGCTTGGCCGCGGCGATCCCGGCGCTCCAGCGCATCTGCTGGTTGACGGCCGCACACTTGCCGGCGGCGCGCGCCGCTGCGATGATCGCCCTGGCGTCCACGAGCTCTTCGGCGAGCGGCTTTTGGCACAGCAGGTGTTTACCAGCGGCCAGCGCGCGCTCGGCGATGCCGCGCTGCTGCGCCGCCGGCACCGCGATATCCACGATCTGCACCGCATCGTCGGCCAGCAGCGCGTCGAGGCTGTCGTAGACGCGCGGGAGCTCATGGCGCGCGGCGGTGGCGCTGGCCGCCTCGCCATCGCGGTCATAGCAGCCGATCACGCGCAGATCGCTGGCGCGGTAGGCCGGCAGGTGGGCATAGTTGACGATCCCGCCGCAGCCGACGATGCCGATCCCGTAGCTGGAGTCGGCGGCGCGGCGCGGGCGCGGGTCGATGTCAGCGAAACGTATCATGCGCGTTCGCGTGCGTCGCTGCACGCGTATATTCGGAGAGGCCGACGATCGTCTGGTGGACGTGGTAGCGAATAATGGTGCTGAGCGCCGCCGCATCCCGCCGCTGGCAGGCGTCCAAGATGGCCCGGTGCTCGGCGAGCGAGGTTCGCGCGCGCTCGGGCGACTCGGTGTAGACCCGGCGGTAGTGGTCCCCCTGATCCCAGAGCTGCCGGATGAGCTGAAACAGCTGCCGCCGTCCGGCCGCGCCGTAGATAATGAAGTGAAACTCGCGGTTGAGCGCGAACAGCGCCGGGTAGTCCTCGCGCCCGGTGGCCTCGTCCATCCGCTGCACGATAGCGGCGAGATCGGCGACTGCGGCATCGTCGAGCCGGGCGGCGGCGAGCCCCCCGGCCTCGGACTCCAGCAGCTCGCGCATCTGGTAGACCTCGGCGAGATCCTCTGGCGACATCTGCTCGACGAACGCCCCGCGGTGCGGCACGATCCGCACCAGCCCATCGGCCTGCAGCCGCGCCAGCGCCTCGCGCACTGGCACGATGCTCGACCCAAACTGCCGCGCCACCTCGGCCTGGTCGATCCGCTTGCCGGGCACCAACTCGCCGCTATGGATCGTCTGGCGCACGTGCTCGTAGACTTGCTCGGCGACGGTACGTTGTAGCGGTGGTTGGCGCATGCTTGGGCGAATCTCCCTTCGGTGGATATATCTTATAATTTATTAATCATCTTGTCAAGTATCGCGCTGAAAATGGCCGCTGTAAGCCATATTTCGGTCGCCGCACGCGCAACAATTATTATCCCTGGCTAGCTTCGGCGCACCCCGAGTGGCCGGTCGAGCATCACCCGATAGAGCTCGGTGGCGCTGACGCCGCGCGGGCCGCTCGCCACCCACCAGATAGTGTAGATCCGCAGCGTCGGCGTCGGCTGGTCCATCAGGCACGGCACCAGCTGCGGGCACTGCGGGATCGCGGAGAGCCGCCCGACCAGCCGCGCGTCGCTGCGGCCGATGGCGAACTCGGGCGGAGAGAGGCGGCGGGTGGCGACGCCGGCCCAGAGCATGCCGCAGCCAGCGAGCAGCAGCAGCGCGCCCAGCGCCAGCCCGACCGTCGCGGCACGCCAGCGCCCCTTCATCGCGCGCCCCGCGCGCCGAGGTCGAACTGCGCCAGCCGACGCACATCGGGCGGGGCGCCGACGCGGCCGGAGATCAGCCAGACGGTGTACAGCCGCGCTGGTGGCAGCGGCCGATCGAGCGCGCAGCCGGGGTTGATCAGCTGTGAGCAGGGCGGGATGCGCGAGAGCGTCCCTATTAGGCGGGCGTCGCCAAGGCGCAGCTCGAACGGCGGCGGCGCGATGATGCCACGATCGACCGCCACCCCGCCCAGCGCGCAGCCACCCGCGAGCAGCAGCAGTGCGAGAGCGGCGGCGATGCTGACCAGCCTGCGGCTCACGCTGGGGCGCGCCGCACGAGGTACAGATGCTCGCAGACCAACACCGTCTCCTGCTGCTGATTGACGGTGGCGATCTGCTCGACGACGATCCCGTGGCTGGCGTGCCGCGGGTGGTTGCGCTTCTCGCCAATGGTGGCCGTGACCCTGATGGTATCGCCGATGAAGACCGGACGCACGAAGCGCAGCCGGTCATAGCCGTAGGACATGGCGTGCGGGTTGATCGTGCTGGCGGTCATGCCGATCGCGACGCTGAACACCAGCGTGCCATGGGCGATCCGCTGGCCGAACTCCTGCGTGGCGCACCACTCGGCGTCCATGTGATGCGGGAAGAAATCGCCGGTCTGCCCGGCGTGGATCACGATGTCGGTCTCGGTGATGGTGCGGCCAAGGGTCTGACGCGCCGCACCGGTCTCGTACTGCTCAAAATACTGTTCGTGGATCATATTTCCTCGATCCAGCGGGCTAAAGCCCACGATTTATGAGACGTTCCAGGGAGGAGCGGGGATGATTGGGGGCTGCGCCCCCACACCCCCGCTCGGCCCTGCGCCCCGCCCCAGCACACGGAACCCCCGCTTGACGCGTCGCCCCGCCCCAGCACACGGAACCCCCGCTTGACGCGTCGCCCCGCCTCAACGCACTGAAGGATCGATGGTGTTTGCACTACAACCCAAACTCGCCGATGATCGCCGCCGTATCCTCGCCGACCCGCGGCGCGCCGCGGGCGTCGGTCAGGATCGCGCCATCGATCCGGATCGGGCAGCGGGTGGTTTCGAGCGATGCGCCGTTGGCCCGGCTCACCCGCTGCGTCATCTTCAGGGCGGCGAAGGCGTCGGTAGCCATGAGCCGGTCCCAGGTCAGCACATCGGCGCACCAGTAGTCGGCCGGCTCCAGCAGCGCCAGCCACGCGGCGGTGGTATCGCCGCGCAGGTAGTCGGCGATCGTCTGCTTGATCGCATCGCGCCTGGTGAACCACTCGCGCTGGTCGACGAACGCCAGCAGCGCATCGCACCCGATCAGCTCGCCAAGGCGCACCACCGACCCCATCGCCAGCGCCAGGTAGCCATCGGCCGTGGCGTAGATGCCGTAGGGCGCGCCGAGATAGGCGTGGGCGTTGTTGACGGCGCTGCGCTGCGGCGGGCGGTGTCCGTCGTTGAGGTACGTGGTGATAACTTCGAACTGAAAGTCAAGCGCGCTCTCCAGCAGGCTGACCTCCACCAGCCCGCCGCGCCCAGTGACGCCGCGCCGCACCAGACAGGCCAGGATGCCCTGCGTCAGATGCGCCCCGGCGAACATATCGGCCACCGCCAGCCCGAACGGCAGCGGCGGCTGACCGCTATCACCGTTGAGGTAGGCTAGGCCAGAGAGCGCCTGCACCAGCAGATCCTGGCCCGGCTTTCCGCGCCACGGGCTGTCCGCGCCGTAGCCGGTGACGGTGGCGTAAATCAGGCGCGGGTTCAGCTCGCGCACCTGCTCGTAGCCCAGCCCGATCCGCTCGATCACACCTGGACGGAAGTTCTGGATGAGGACATCGGCGCGCGCGATCAGCGCCCTGACCCGCGACAGGTCAGTTTCGTCCTTGAGATTGGCGGCGTAGCTCTGCTTGTTGCGGTTGATCGAGTGGAACAGCGTGCTATCGCCATCGAGCTCGAGGTTCGAGATGTAGAGCCGTCTGCCGAGCTCGCCGCCGTCGGGCCGCTCGACCTTGATCACCCGCGCGCCGAGGTCGGCCAGGCGCATGGCGCACGACGGCCCGGCCAGAAACTGGGCGAAGTCCAGCACCAGCAGGCCGGCGAGCGGGAGTATCTTCTGTTGCACGCTCATTTGGTTGCTCCGTCCGGGTCGCTGCGCTCCGTCGTTCGACCTACTTATTGCTACGTCTCTGCGCTACATCCTGGTCGCTGCCGCTCCGTCTGGGCGAAGCGAGCACACATGGGCCGCCTGACCAGCATGCGCTGGCGGCGCGTGCTTCGCCCCTACGGCTTACCCGCCGCCCCGTCACCCCGTCTAGCATTCGCGGAGATTAACGAGGATTAGCGGATAGAATCGTTGGGTCAATCGTCGATTGATACAATCGCTCGACCGCCGCCACCGCCGCGCGCGCATCGCCGCCATCGCACAAATAGGCGTGGACCAGCTGCTGCGCCTCGTCCTGGAAGTGCATGTAGCCGTCGTAGCGCGGCCGAAGGAACGCCGCGTCCAGCGTCGGCAAGGTATCGCGGAAGAAGCCGCCGCACGCCACGTTCGCCTCCTCGTCCTCCCAGGCGGCACGGTGACCCGGCTGCCCGCCAGCTTGCAGGTAGAGCCCGCGCTGGGTGGCGGCCTCAGCGACGAACTCCGCGTAGGCCAGCGCCGTAGGGATATCGGTGCAGTTCGCGGCGATCGCCAGGCCGGTGCCGCCGAGGACCGAGCGCAGCTGCCGCCCGGCGTACGTCACCAGGCCGCCAAAGCGCAGCGCGTGGGCGGCGTAGCCGGCGCGGGCGTAGTTGCTGTAGCCATAGGCGAACGGGCAGTAAGCCAGCGCGTCGCTCGCCAGCAGCGCCTCGTAGGTCTGGATTGGGTTACACAGCAGATTGGCCGAGCCGCATGTCAGCAGCAGCTCGCGCAGCAGCTCTAGCGCGCCGGCCCCGGTCTCAGGGTCGATATGGCGATCCGCACGCTGAAACGGCGCGTCGCCGAGCGCGATGCAGAGCATGTAGTAGTGCATCAGGCTGTCGATCGGCGCGCCTGGGACGGCCACGCGCCCGGCCCGCGCCAGATCCAGCAGGGCCTCCCATGTCTCGGGTGGCGCAGCGAGCCGATCCGGCCGCCAGCAGGACACCGGCGTGGCGGCGTCGATCGCCAGCGCCCAGTGGTGG
>JAYUUK010000165.1:0-47751 GCA_043754595.1 Roseiflexaceae bacterium
GCGCGCATATCATCGGTGCTGGCGTAAATATAGACATCGACCGGCGCGTCCGGGGCGACGCCGGTGGTCTTCTTCAGCGCGGCGAGCGACGTAACCGCCGAGTCCAGCAACTCTTTGCCAAAGCGGTCCGTCCCCTCGTACCAGTGGAGTGTGATGCCGGCGGCGGTGCGCGAGCGCCAGGCGTGGTCTTTGTCCAGCCACAGCAGCGTCTGCTCTGGCGAGCGGGTCTGGCTGCCATCGGCGGCGGTGACGACCCAGCGGTACCAGATCGTCGCCCCTGGCGGGACCGATCCAGAGCGGCGCATCTCCCAGGTCCAGCTGGCCTCGGCACGCTTGCCGGGGGTGAAGCTGGGGAAAGCGCGGGCGCTGACGGTTCCGCAGGTGAGCTGGCGGACGCCGTACTCGATGGTGATGCGGGTCACCGGCTGGTCAGCGGTGACGGTGGCGGCGAAGGTGATGCGGTCTGGGAACGCGATGGTTGGCGCGGCCACAACGATCTGCGGCGGCGCGGCGGCGCTGGCGGCGGCAGACGGCGCGAGCAGCGCGATGATGACGAACAGGAGCAGACGGCGCATAGAGCCTCGGTGTAGGGCGGCGGCGGGCTACGGGTGCGCCGCCGGTACGGTGCACAACGAAGCTTAGCACAGAATCGCACCGGTGTCACGCGTTGGGATCGACGATCAGGGTTCATGCAATTTTTCTTACTCGCATAGAGTCGCGATAGCTGCAGATAGCCGGTAAGGACGCGGCAAGATATGATTGCGGACTGCGGGCAGGCCGACAAGATCGCAGTGCAGGGCCGCAGATGGTCAGGGATAATCTTCAAGCCGCGCGATGAGCGGATCGCTCGACAGGTAGCGCACTCACACATCGGTGCCGACCGTGTACTTCTGCTGGTCGGCGAGCGTAACCGGCTGCTTGATCGTCCCGCCGCTGTGACGATAGGCGATGTAGTACTGCCACTCAGTGCTTTCGCCGACCGAGCACACCGCGCTGCTAGACCGCCGATTTTCGCCGATTCTGATACTCCCGCATTCTATGTGTTATCGGGTCGCGCATGATGAGGAACAGACACGGGAGATAAATCACGGTGACGCTCAGGATCGGAAAGGGCACCGGCGAGCCCAGATTCACCAGCGCATAAAGTAGCCAACTCAGTCCATTGAGCGCGAGCAGCTGTTTGGGTGTTTTGAGGAGCGACCAAAGGGAGAGAAGGTCATAGATTCCCCGTTGTGGCACGATCGCCATCAGCAACAAAAACTGGGCTGGTTGGTGCCGCCAGCGGCTGAGGGCGAGGAGCAAAGGCAGGCTCACAGGCAACGCCAAGATCGGGATATACCCATCGTAGCTCTGGATTTGCGGCAGCCAACGAAGCGGCCATGTGCTATCGATAGCGAGTGTGGCGAGCAGAAAACCAACGCAGCCGGCAGCGCGCGGCCACGTCAAGTTTGTGAGTATAACCGGCAAACCAGTCTGGGGTTTGACCAACGCGATCGGAAGTAAGCTCGGCAGCAGCGTCAATGCAAGGATGAGCGGCGACCACTGCAAGGTCTGGAACGCAACCCAATACGGCGCGGAGAGCAGCACGAGCAACCGCCACCACGCGCCATCGTGCAATAGGCCAAAGACTAAGATTCCGGTCAGGCACGCCCAGCATACAAACGACCCCATGACACTGAACGGCGCGCATGGCAGGACAACCAAGACGGTGGTCAAAGGATTGGGAGGATAGATGTGCCCATGGTGAGTAATGAGGCATGCGCCGCCGTAGGGGTCGATACGCTCCAGCAACGCTGAGGCGGCACAGAACGAAAAAAACAGATCGTTGACCGGGTCAACGACTACAGCTCGATAGAGGATCGTGAGTGCGAAGCAGAGAAGGGTGGCGATAAGCGCAAAGTACAGACGACGAGCGTGGGATACACAAGCTCCTTTAGTATAGCTAATGGAGTTCTATGGGTATCTTCGCGAGTAGAGAGCAATCCCGCCCACAACGATCGGTGATGTTGTTCGCGGCGGAAGTGTAGCACTCGTCCGCCGCTCGCGCAATGCTGTAGATCCCGTCGAAGACATACGATGTTGACGCCACCAGTAGCGGCCCGATGCTCAGCAGCACGACGCCGATCGATATCGCGCGGCATCCGCAGCGCGGGCCTGCGCGGAGAAGCGCGAGCTACACACCCGCTCATCTCGCCACGTTATCGCGGCACAGACGCTTCGCGGGGGATGCACGCCAACTGACGCATCCCGTCGCGCTCAGCATAACATGCGCGCGTTCAGCGTGACATGCCTGTTTCTGTGCATGCGCACACCTAGGTGCGTGCAATGCTGTCGCTCCGGTTCATCCGGTCTAAACCTCTGGAGATGTCTTCCCTTCAGTGATGGAGGTCCGGCGCATCGCCCAGTACACCGCCGCGTGACGCCCGGCGATCGCCGACTGAGTATACTCGGCCAGCGCCCGCGCTCGCCCGCGCCGCGACAGCTCCTCAGCGTACGGCGCATTCTCGGCGATGCGGTGCAGCGCTGCGGTCAGCGCCGCCACATCGCCCTCGGCGAACACCGCGCCCGCATCGCCGATCACGTGCGGGATCTCGCCAGATGACGAGCCGACCACCGGGACGCCGCAGGCCATCGCCTCGATCAGAACCCGGCCGAACTGCTCTTTCCAGTTCGGCCAGGTGCGCGAGGGCAGCGCCAGCGCGTCCAGACCGCGCAGCACGTCGGGCACCGCCGCGCTGTTGACCTGCGGCACAAACGTGACCCGCTCCGCGATGCCAAGACTCTGCGCCAGCGCCGCCAGCCCATCGCACTCGCTGCCGTCGCCGATCAGTCGCAGCCGAGCGTCCGGCAGCGCGGCCACGGCGCGCACTAGATCGGCGACGCCTTTCTCCGGCACCAGCCGCCCGAGATAACCGACGACGAACGGCTCGCCGTGGGTTCGCGGCGCGCGCGGCGTGAACAGCGCCTCATCCACGCCAAACTGCGGGATGACCGTCAGCGGTCCACGGTAGCCGTGGTCGCGCACGATGGCTGCGGCTTCCTGGTTACCGGCGATGCCGTGGGCGGCGTGGCGAAAGACGAAGCGCTCGAACTGGCGGAACGGTGGCGGGTAGACGCGGGCGTTGTTAGCCCAGTTGAAGAAACAGCAGCGCGCCCCGGCGGACAGACCGGCGCGAAACGCCAAAAACGTCGCCAGGTTGAACGCCTCCTCGTCGACGTGAAACACATCGGGGCGGAGCGCGCGCACCAGCCGGCCCAGCGTCGGGTAGAAATGCGCGTGGTGGCGGCCGTTGAGCGCGATCGGCAGCTCGACGAGCTCGTAGCCCGCGGTGTAGCGCCGCTCCAGCCGCTGCTCGCCGACCCGCGGCTCGCGCCAGGATCGCGGCGCGGCCACCGTCAGATCGATGTCAGGCTCGGCGGCGATCAACTCGGCCTTGCGCTGATACACGCCGTGGACGAACGATTTGGAGAGGATGAGGACGCGCATAGCGTTAGCCGTTCGCCGACAGCCGCCGGGTCTCGTAGACGATGGTGCGGGCGTCCACTCCCGACGCGGTGCCGCGTCTGGCGGCCTCGGCCTGGGCGCGGCTAAGCGCGGCAAGCGCCGGCTCGCCGATGGCATCGAGCCGCTGCGCCGTCTGCGCCAGGAGCTGCGCCGCGCCAGCCCGGTCGCCAGCCCGCAGCGCGTCGGCGGCGCGCAGCTGCATCCGCCCGATCGCCGCGCGCGCCGCAGCATCAGCCACTGTCGGCGCGAGCGCCGCTGGCGTCGGCGTGTGGGTCACCTCGACGCTGGCGACGCGCTGGGACTCGCCGGCCGCGCCGTACATCGCGCGCAGCAGGGCGTAGCGACCTACTGCGCGCGGCGGCAGCAACAGCTCCACCAGCAGCGTCAGCGGCGTGGCCCCCAGATCGCCGAGCGCCAGGGGCACGGCGTGAGCTGCGAGCGCATCGTGCAGCGGCGCGAGCGCCGGCCGTACCCGCGTGACCCGCCGGATCTGCGCGCCGCCGAGCGGGGTAAGCTCCAGCGTGACTCGCCGCGCGGCGATCGCCCGGCTGGCCGCCAGCTCGGCGGCCACGGCGCGCGGGATTGCGGCCGCCTCCTGTACGAACAGCGCCCGCCCGCCGCTGACATCGGCCAGCGCGGTCAGCAGCCCGTCGGCGAACTCGCCGCCCACGCCGATGGTGCTGATCGCCACACCTTCGGCGGCCGCGGCGCGCGCCAGCTCAAGGCATGCCTCAGGCCGCTGGGTGAAGCCGTCGGTCAGCAGCAGCAGCCGGGCGGCGTGGTGCTGGCCGTAGCTGGCGCGCAGCTCGCGCATCCCGAGCTCCATCCCAAGCGCCAGGTCGGTCTGCTCGCCGAGATCCATCCAGCGCAGCCGCCCGATGGCCGCCGCCAGCCCCGCCCGATCGACGCCCGAGCCGCTGCGGGCCAGCGGGACGGCGGCTTCGGCGCAGGCGATCAGCGCGAAGCGGTCCTCGCCGTCCAGCCGCTCCAGGATGGTGTGCAGCGCGCGGGCCACGTAGTCCAGCGCGCTCGGGGCGGCGGCGAGCACATCGGGCGGCAGCTCGCTGGGGATCTGCCAGACCGGCACGCCGTCCACCAGCACCTCCTGCGCGCCGCCGCTGCGGATCAGCTCGCGGAACACCGCCTCGGTGACGATCGGGATCTGCATCGAGCGGCTGGCGTCGGCCACAAACGCCCAGCTCACTGGCAGCGCGCGGGTCTGCCCGCCGGCGTCCAGCGTCAGCAGCACATAGCAGATCTGCGCCGTATCTGCGGCGGCGGCCTGCGGCACGGCCGGAATCGTGGCGAGCGTGAGCATCAGGGCTGCCCGAGCGCCGCGATCACAAAGGCGTACTCCATGGCAGTCTCGCGCAGCGCGTCGTAGCGGCCCGATGGCCCGGCGTGCCCTGCCACCATCTCGGTCTTGAGCAGCAGCATGCGCTCGTCGGTCTTGAGCGTGCGCAGCTTCGCCACCCACTTGGCCGGCTCCCAGTACTGCACCCGCGGGTCGTTGAGGCCGGCGGTGGCCAGGATCGCCGGGTAATCGCGCCGCGACGCCAGCTCGTAGGGCGCGTAGGCCAGCATCGCCGCGCACTCAGCCGCGATGTTCGGGTCGCCCCACTCGGCGTACTCGGCAACCACCAGCGGCAGGCTCGGGTCGAGCGAGGTGTTGACCACATCGACGAACGGCACATTGGCGATCGCCGCGCGGCAGAGATCGGGGTAGAGCATCGTGACTGCGCCCGCCAGCAGCCCGCCTGCGCTGCGGCCGCCGATTGCCAACTGCTGGTGGGTGGTGCGGCCGCTGGCCACCAGCGCTCGCGCACAGGCGGCGAAGTCGCTGAAGGTATTCATCTTGGTCAGCACCCGCCCGCCCTCGTACCAGCGCTCGCCGAGATCGCCGCCGCCGCGCACGTGGGCGATGGCGCAGACGAAGCCACGGTCCAGCAGGCTGACCCAGTTCCGGTTGAATGATACCGGGTATGTCACGCCGTAGGCACCGTAGCCCATCAGCAGCCCTGGCCCTTGCGCGGCGCGGTCGGCGCGCTCCACCAGTGTGACAGGCACGCGCTCGCCGTCATCCGCGCTCGCCCACAGGCGCTCGCTACGGTACAGCGTTTTGTCGTAGCCCGGCACCTGCTGGGTCAGCACGGTGCGCAGCTCGCGTGTGGCTGGCGCGTAGTCGTAGACCGTGTTTGGCGAGACCAGCGAGGTGTAGCTGAGGCGCACCGCCGTGGCGTCGAACGCTGGATTGTAGGGGAACGGCGAAAGCGGGTCGTACCAGGTGTTGATCACCGCCATCGGCTCGGGCAGGTCGACGATATGGTCATCGCTCGTGCCGTCCAGCGCGATGACCCGCAGCCGCTCGGCGCCGCCCTCGCGCTCGGCCACCGCCACGAAGCTATCGAACAGCTCGAAGCCATCGATCGTCACCGCGTCGCGGCCCGCCACCACCTCGGTCCAGCTGGTCGGCGATGGATCGGCGAGGGGGGCGCGCACCAGGCGGAACTCCTTCGCCCCGAGGTTGGTGCGGATGAACCACGCATCGCGGCGATGGGCCGCCGTGTACTGGATGTCTTTCTGGCGGGCCAGGAGCAGCTGCGGCGGCTCGGCCGGCGCATCGAGCGCGAGCGTGCGGGTCTCGTTGGTCTGCGGTGCCTGAATCTCGATCAGCGCGTAGCGGCCGCTGCGGTCGCGGCGTAGCCCGATGGCGAACGCCTCATCTGGCTCCTCGTAGACCAGCGCGTCGTCGCTCTGGGCCGTGCCGACGGTGTGGCGGTAGATCCGGTAGGTGCGCCAGGCGTCGTTGGCCACCGCGTAGAACAGCGTGCGACTATCGTTGGCCCAGGCCAGGCCGTGAGCCACGCCGCGCAGCGTCTCAATGACCACCCCGCCGATGGTGGCGATGGTCAGATCGTAGATCTCGCCCCCGCTTAGATCCAGAGTGTAGGCGACGAGCGCCGCGTCAGGGCTGATGACGATCTGCCCGAGCTTGCAGAACGTGTGGCCGGCGGCTGCGGCGTTCTGGTCCAAGATCAGCTGCGGCTCGCCGCCGCCTACGGGCCGCCTGGTATGGACGCGGTACTGCTTGCCCGCCTCGATGGCGCTGTGGTAGAGGAAGGCGCCGATCGCCACCGGCGCGCTGGTCTCGTCGGGGGCGAGCCGGCCGGCAAGCTCGTCGAAGATCGCGCGCTGCAGCGGCTGCGTCGCAGCGAGCGATGCGTCGGCGTAGGCGTTCTCGGCCTCCAGGTAGCCGATCACCGCTGGGTCGTTCCGGTCACGCAGCCAGAAGTAGTCGTCCGTCGTGGTTGCGCCAAACAAAGTGCGCTGGTGCGGCCGGCGCTCGGCCCGTGGTGGGTGCATCGCTTCGCTCTCCGACAAGGGTAGTGTTGCGTTATTGTACGCGATCTGGCGTTCCGGCGGATCGCTCGCGTTCCGGCGCGTTTCGTCGCCCGCACGTCGCGTTTCGTCGCCCGTATGGGCGAAACAAGCGCTCGGCATGCTCTTCCTCCAGAGATCGATTCGGCGCGCTTCGCCCCTCCCCCCCGCACCGGCGCGCTTCGCCCCTCCCCCGCGCGTCGCGCTTCGCCCCTCCCCCGCACCGGCGCGTTTCGTCGCCCGCGCGTCGCGCCGTTGACACCGCCGGGCCGCGCTGGTATACTGATTGCACTGTTCGATACACACATTGTGGTGTGACGAGCACGGTCAATCGTCAATCGTCAATCGTCAATTGTTGACTATGGAGGCGCCATGATGCTTGTTACTACTGTCAACCTGGCGTCGCCCTCCCCCGCGCTGACCCGCAGCTAGCCTCTCTCCCCCAGCCGTCATCGCGCCGTGGGCGACGTGTTCGTCGCGCATGGCTTTGTGCTGCCCACACGCCGTGCGCGCTCGCGCCTACGGTTTTTTTGCGCCCTTTTTCTGACACACGAGGAAGCACCATTGACGTACCACGATGAGCCCGATGATCTGGACGAGCAGGAGTTCTACGAGGCCAAGTTCGGCCGCACTCAGCGCGGCCAGAAGGTGTCGCGACGCGGCAAGCAGCCCGCCCCGCGCGATGCAAAGCAGGTGGCTAAGCTGACCGAAGATGCGGTGGCCGAGGCTCCGTTCGCCACCACCTACCAGCCGTCGCGCTTCGAGGCCGGCTGGCTGCGCGACTCGCTGCGCTCGTTCTACGACGAGCGGCTGATCAGCGATGTGCTCGCCAGCGTTAAGGGCGGCAAGGAAGCCAGCGTCTACTGCTGCCGCGCCGAGCTGCAGACCGGCCAGGAGCTGCTGGCCGCCAAGGTCTACCGGCCGCGGCAGTTTCGTAACCTGCGCAACGATAAAATCTACCGCGACGGCCGCACCGTCCTGACTGCCGATGGCAAGGCCGCCAAAAATAGCGACGAGCGGCTGATGCGGGCGCTCGGCAAGAAGACGAGCTTCGGCCAGCAGGTCTCGCACACCTCGTGGCTGATGCACGAGTTCAGCACACTTGACGCGCTCCATCGCCTCGGCGCGGCGGTGCCGAAACCTTACGCCGCAAACGACAACGCGCTGCTTATGACCTACTGCGGAGTGGAGGGCGCGGCCGCCCCGACCCTCAGCGGCGTGCGGCTCGACCGAGCCGAGGCCGAGCTGCTGTTCGCCGAGGTGCTGCGCAACATCGAGCTGATGCTGACGCAGGGCATGGTCCACGGCGACCTCTCGGCCTACAATATTTTGTACTGGGAGGGTGCGATCACGCTGATCGACTTCCCGCAGGTCACGCACATCGCTTCGAACCCACACGCCCAAACCATCCTCGTGCGCGATGTGACGCGGGTCTGCGAGTATTTTATCGGCCAGGGGGTGCGTGCCAGGCCGCAGCAGATCGCCGCCGAGCTGTGGGAGCGCTTCGCCACCATCGACCCAGACGACGCGCTCGCCGACGCATCGCGGGAGCCGAGCTGAGCCGTGCTATACTCGTGCATCGAGCCGCTCGGTCCATAGCCCCCGAAGGAGCCACCGATGAACGAAACGCATCGTCCGTGCTACCACTTCACCGCGCCGCGCGCCTGGCTGAACGATCCGAACGGGCTGGTCCAGCACAATGGCGTGTACCACCTGTTCTACCAGCACAACCCGGCTGACGCCTTCTGGGCCGATATGCACTGGGGGCACGCCGCCAGCCAGGATCTATTCCACTGGGAGGACCGGCCGATCGCGCTCGTCCCAGACCAGCCGTACGATAGCGTCGGCGTGTTCTCGGGCGTCTGCATCATCGACGGCGCGACGCCGACGATCATCTATACCGCCATCGGCCCCGATCGGCCGAGCGTGGCCCGCGCCACCGGCGACGCGCAGCTCAACGTCTGGGTCAAGGACCCAGCAAACCCGCTGATCGCGCTACCGCCGGAGGTTCACGAGCTCTCCTACCGCGACCACACCGTCTGGCGCGAGGGCGACAGGTGGCATATGTTCGTCGGGGCGGGGCTGCACAATGGGTCGGGCGCGGTGCTCCACTATCGCTCTACCGATCTGCGGGCGTGGGACTACCTCGGGGTGGCATGCGCCGGGGACGCCGAGAGCGGTAGCGTCTGGGAGTGCCCAGATTTCTTTCTGCTCGAAGGGACGGCCTATCTGATTATCTCGCCGATCCCGACCGATCGCGCCATCTACATGAGCGGTGGGTGGGACGGCGCGCGGTTCACGCCCGAGCGACGCGGCGAGATCGATCTCGGCGGATCGCTGTACGCGCCGCAGAGCTTCGCAGACGAGTCTGGGCGGCGGGTGATGTTCGGCTGGCTGCGCGAGGAGCGGCCGCGCGAGGCGCAGGTGGCAGACGACTGGTCGGGCGCGATGTCGCTGCCGCGCGAGCTGTTCGCGCTGGACGGCGGGGCGCTCGGGCAGCGGCCGGTGGCTGAAGTCGAGCGGCTGCGGCGCGACCACTTCGCGCTGACCGATGTGCCGCTTTCTGATGAGCGGCGCGCGCTGCCGCCCACCGGCGATGCGATCGAGATCGTGGCGACGCTCCACCCAGGCGACGCGGCGCGCTGCGGCGTGATCGTCAGGTGTACGCCGGACCACAGCGAGCAGACCATCATCGCCTACGACCGCGAGCGTGCCGCGATCGTCATCGACCGCTCGCAGAGCAGCGCCGATAGCGCGGCGAGCGCGCTGGAGCGCAGCGCGCCGCTGCTGCTCGGCGAGGACGAGCCACTGCGGCTCAGAGTGTTTGTGGACCGCTCGGTGATCGAGGTCTTCGCCAACGACCGGGTCTGCCTCGCCAGCCGGGTCTACCCCAGCAGCGATCACGCCAACGGGATCGCGCTGTTGGCGCAGGGCGGCGCTGCGGTCTGCGATAGCGTCGATGTGTATCACATCGCGTCGTCGATGGTCAGGTGATGAATGGAGGATCGCATATGGACCGCTCCTACGGCTCACAGTCGATGATCGCTCCGCTGCGCCGCGTGATAGTGCGGCGGCCCGATGCCGCGTTTGGCGCCGCCGACCCGGCGCGCTGGCACTACACCGCCCAGCCGGAGCTCGGCGCGGCGCAGCGCGAGCACGACGCCTTTGTGGCGCTGCTGCGCGCCGCCGGCAGCGAGGTCATCGCCCACGATGCGCCGCTGCCCGATCGCGCCGACGCGATCTTCGTCTTTGATCCGGCGCTGATCACTGAGCGCGGGGCCGTGATCCTCAGCATGGGCAAGGAGCTGCGCCGCGGCGAGGAGGCGGCGCAGGCCGCCCTCTACGCGCGTCTCGGCGTGCCCATCATCGCCACGCTTAGCGGCGACGCGCGCGCCGAGGGCGGCGATCTGCTGTGGCTCGATGCGCAGACGCTTGCCGCCGGCATCGGCTTTCGCACCAACCACGAGGGCGTGCGGCAGCTGCGCGCGGCGCTCGCCCCGGCCGGCATCGCGGTGCTAGCCTACGATCTGCCGTACTTCACCGGGCCCGATGCCTGCCTGCATCTGCTCTCGCTGATCAGCATTGTGGATGAGCGCCTGGCTGTGGTCTATGCGCCGCTGCTGCCCACCGCGCTGTGGCAGGAGCTGACCGCGCGCGGCTTCCGCCTGATCGAGGCCCCGGAGTCTGAATTTATGTTCACAATGGCCACAAATGTCTTGGCGGTTGCGCCGGGACAGTGTATCATGCTGGTCGGCAACCACGTCACCCGCGCCGCGCTCATCGCCGCCGGCTGTGAGGTGCAGGAATATATCGGCGATGAGATCTCGCGCAAGGCCGAGGGCGGCGCGACATGCCTGACCCGGCCGCTGCTGCGCGGCTGAGCCGCCGCCGAGCGCTGAACCACCCACAGAGAGGCAGACCATGACTTCACGCCGCGCATTTCTCGCCACGGCACTCACGCTACCGCTGCTCGTTGGCTGCGGTGCCGAGCCGCCCATCACAGCAGCGCCGGCGTTCCAGGCGCCGACCACGCAGCCGGGATCGGCGGCGGGTGCCCCGACGAGGCCACCATCTGGGACGCCCGCCGACCGCGCGAGCGCCGCCCCGACGCCGGCCGCCAGCGTGAGCGCCGCCCCAACGGTGGCCGCCGCGCTCGCGCCCGTGCCCGCCGCCCACTTCGACCTCAACCAGTGGAAGCTCCAGATCCCTGGCCCCAAAGATGTGACCGAGCTGGCCGACTATACCTCCCAGTTCTTCTACCTCAACGACCGCAAGCAGATGTGCTTCTGGGTAGACTGCGCCGCGGAGGGGACCACCGAAAACTCGAACTACGTGCGCTCCGAGCTGCGCCACCTGCCAAACTGGCGTATCGCCGATGATGGTACCAGGACGCTCTCAGCAACCATGCGCGTCGACTCGCGGGCCGACCCTGACAAGGTCACGGTGATGCAGATCCACGGGACCAGCGAGGACGGCGATAACGTGCCGCCGCTGCTACGGATCGCGCTCAACGGTGGCACGCTCAGCGCGTTTCTGAAGGCTACCACCGACAGCAAGAGCACCGATAGCACCGTACTCCTCCCGCTCGTCGGCCTCGACCCGTTCACCTGCACGCTGACGGTCAAACAGCGCGTGCTCACCATCAGCGCCAATAACGTCGATGTCCTGAGCCAGGATATCTCGTACTGGCCGTACCTCAACTACTTCAAGGCCGGCTGCTACCCGCAGTCACACCGGGGGACCGTCAACGTCTACTTCGATGCGCTCAATGTCTCGGTCTAGTGTTTCGTTGAGGCGCTGCGCACTGTGGAAGCGTAGTTGCTTGCTGCGCAGCAGCAAGCAACTGTCTACCGCGCTGCCGCAGGCCAAAATACCTGCGGTTAGCCCATCTCAACAATCGGCGCTACGGCATCGTCATAAAATGATGAGCACTGCTTCGATCGATCGACATTTCGCCGCCATCGACTGCGATGGCGAGCTGCTGCGCTTCGCCGGCGGCAACGAGACCGATGTCTATCTGAGCGACGACCGTCGGCTGGTGGTCAAGATCAAGACCGGCGCGCCCGCAGACAGAACGGCGGCGCTGGCCGATGCAGGCCGTGCGCGCTGCGCCGCCGAGCGCTTCGCGGCATGCGTCGGTGCGCGCCACGCGATCCCCAGCGCCTACCTGATCGTCGGCGATGCGCACGGGCGACCGCACGTGCTTGCGGTCCAGCCGTTCCTCGCCGGAGCGCGGGCGCTGGCCGCCGTCGATCTCGCCGGGCTCAGCCGCGTCCAGCGCCGCGCGATCGGTCTCCAGCTGCTCGCGATCATCGGTCGCTCGGCGCGCCACTACCTCACCCACGGCGAGATGCCCGATCTTTACGGCCAGCGTAGCGCTGACCAGGGCGAGCGGGCGGCGCGGCGCGGGCTGGCAGCGTTACCGGCCCGCTGCTGGAGCTTTCTGGTCGAGCGCTCGCTGCTGCGCTCGCACAACCTCGTCGTCACCGACGAGCGCGAGCCACGGCTGGTCCTGGTGGACTACGATACCGTCCAGCGCGGCGCGCTCTACCGCGCCGTCTACTTCGCCGCCCGCATCGCCCTCTTCGGCCGCGACCTGCCGCTGATCCTCTGGATTCTCGCTCGCTGACCACCTAAGTGGTATGGCTCTTGCTCCCTATCAAGCGGCTACGCTACAGCGGAGAACCCCCATGCGCTACATGGTGCTCGCCACAGACTACGACGGGACGCTGGCGCTCGACGAGCGGCTCGATAAGCCGACGATCGCGGCGCTGCTACGGTTGCGCGCCAGCGGACGGCGGCTGGTGATGGTGACCGGGCGCGAGCTCGACGACCTCAAGCGCGTCTGCCATCGACTCGACCTGTTTGACCTGGTGGTGGCCGAGAACGGCGCGCTGATCTACACCCCGGCAGATGACGGCGAGCGCCCGCTCGGCGAGGCCCCAGCTGCGGCGCTGGTATCGGCCATGGCGGCGCGCGGCGTCGCGCCAATCTCAGTCGGCCGGGTGATCGTGGCGACCTGGGAACCACACCAGCAGGCGACCCTAGAGGTTATCCGCACACTCGGGCTGGAGCTGCAGGTGATCTTCAACAAGGGCGCGGTCATGGTGCTGCCGTCGGGGATCAACAAGGCCAGCGGCCTCCAGGCGGCGCTGGCGCAGCTCGGGCTGTCGGCGCATAACGTCGTGGGCATCGGCGATGCCGAGAACGACCACGCGTTCCTCAACGCCTGCGAGTGCGGCGTCGCGGTGAGCAATGCCCTGCCAATGCTTAGAGAACGCGCCGACTGGGTCACGCCAGCGGATCACGGCGCCGGTGTGGCGCAGCTGATCGACGCGCTGCTCGAAGACGATCTTGCCAGCCTGGAGCCGCGCCTGCAGCGGCACCAGATTACGATCGGGACCGACGCTCAAGGCGTCGAGCGGCGCATCGCGCCATACGGAACGAATGTACTGCTCGTCGGCAGCTCCGGCAGCGGCAAATCGACGCTCGCCACCGCGCTGCTCGACCAGCTCACCGCCAGCGACTATCAGTTCTGCATCATCGACCCAGAGGGCGACTACGACACGTTCCCATCGGCCGCCGTGCTCGGTTCGCCGGATCGCGAGCCGACGATCGACGAGATTTTGCAGGTGCTGGCCACGCCCAGCCAGAACGTGGTGGTCAATCTGATCGGGCTGACGCTCGACCGCCGCCCAACATTCTTCGACCAGCTGCTGCCGCGGCTGGAGGATCTGCGCGGCAGGGCGGGCCGGCCGCACTGGATCGTCGTCGATGAGGCGCATCACATGCTCCACGCCGACCGGATAGCCAGCCCGCCGCGCGCCGCAGATGGCGGGATGCTCTACATCACCGTCCACCCCGACCTGATGACGCCGGCCGTGCTCGCCGATATCCAATACGTCATCGCGATCGGCGACGCGCCCGCTGAGGCGCTGCGCAGCTTCGCGCGGACCGCGGGCGCCGCCAGTATGGCTGAGGCGATCGATGTGTCGACGCTGGCCGCCGCGCCGAGCACGATCGAGGCCGGCGCGGCGCTGCTGTGGGATGTCCGCGCTGGTTCGCCGCCGGCGGTGCTGCGCGCTGTCCAGCCGACGTCAGAGCACCAGCGGCACGTACGCAAGTATGCCGCCGGCGATATGCAGGAGAACGCCTTCGTCTTCCGCGGCCAAGACGATAAGCTCAGCCTGCGCGCCCAGAACCTGACGATCTTTTTGCTGATGGCCGACGGCGTCGACGATGCGACCTGGCAGTTTCACCTGGCGCGCGGCGACTACGCCGCCTGGTTCGGTGGGCCGGTCAAGGATGCAGCGCTCGCCGAGGCGGCGCGCGCGATCGCGGCCGAGGCTGGGGGCGACGCGCGGCAGAGCCGGGCCAAGATCCGCAAGGCGATCGAGTCGCGCTACACCGCCCCCGCCGCCTGAGACCCTAGTGAATTGACAATTGACGATTGACGATTGACGCATCATGCTGGCGCAAAACGTCCGTGCGACGCAAAGCCTCAGAACGCTGCGTTCGTCAATCGTCAATTGCAGATAGGCTAGTTCCCCGAGACCCGCGGCAGGTACAGATCGATGATCCGCCCGATCGAGACCCGGTTGTTGCTCACCAGCGGCGGCGTCCCGCTCGCAAACATCGCCGTGGCCGAGTACTCGTAGACCCCAGAGGCCGCGATCGCAACGTCCCATTGCGCCTGCCCGACTTTGCCGGGCGCGATCGTGCCGAGCGGCAGGGTCAGCGACTGCGCGCTGGTGCTCGCCCCAGGCGCGGCGGATAGCGACAGCCCAGATGGCAGCGTCAGGGTGATCGACCCGTTGCTGAACGGCGTGGTGGTGGCGTTGTTGATATAGATCGTCACCCGCATCGAGCTCGTCCCAAGCGGCAGCAGCACCGGCGAGTCGGAGAAGATCGAGCCGCCGCTGGTGCCAGCCAGACCATATGACGTGCTGACCGTTCGCGTGGCGCCTGGGGTGACCGCCGCCGGGTTCCAGTACATCGCCGTTACACTATCGCCGGTCTCGGCGGTGGGCGTGACGGTATAGTCCCAGTCTGTGTTAAAAATCGGCCGCCACGATGCGATGAGGAACCGATCTGGCGCGCTCTGGCCGGGCCGGCTGACCACACCCTGGCCCTTGAGCGAGTCGGTCGCGTAGGTGTCTGACTCGAACGACGTATAGTTAGCAGGGATGTTGGGTGTGAGAAACTCCTGCTCTGTGCTGGTGTTGCCGGTGCCCGGCACGAAGTAGGGTGCCGCATCGTTGTTGCCCACCATCACATCGAGCATGATCCGCACGCCGATATCCAACGGGCCACCGCTGACATTCTTGGTGTTGTAACTGATCAGCACCTGGTCGGCGCGGCCGGAGAATGGATTATCGGCAAACACCAGGCTCTGAGTCACCTCGACGCCCGGCCCGAGGCTCCAGGTGGTGACGATCGAGCCGGCACCGGCCGTCGGTCCGCTGGACGGCGTCTCTTTTTGTAGCACAGTATCGGTGGTGACCCCAGCCTTCACCACCCGCACCGTCGTCAGCGACGAGAAGATGCCGCTCTGGCCATCTGGCGCGAAGCCGAAGAGCAGGCGACGGTTATCATCCATGGCGTTGGCCGGGTCGCCGCCGGTGGTGCCGAACACGAAGCCGCCGTTGCTATCGGCGTCGATCCGGATGAAGCTGTTGGATACCGACGCGATGGGCTCTCCGGCGATCGACGAGCGGGCGGGAGGCTGCTTGGCGGTCTGCGCGGCGGCCGGCGAAACTCCCAAGAGACAGATCATCCCCAGCAGCAGCCGTGTCCATGTCTTGACCATGCACTATTTCCTTTGCAGAGCGTGGAGGCACCGCGCGACGATGCGCGGCGCACACTGCGAGCGAGTCATGGCGTGGCGCGGGCGTGAGCGTGGCGCGCGACAATCGAGGGACGTGAGTACCATCCTACCATAGCATACCGCTCAGCACCGTGTCAACTCGCGCTTCGGCTCAGGACTCGGCGTCCTCGGCGCGCACCAGCCCGCGCGTGAGCAGATAGTCCAGCACTAGCTGCGCGTTGACGAGCGGCGTGTTGCTGCTGCTGTCGAGCGTGATATCCGGGCTGAGCGGTGCCTCGTACGGGTCGTCGATGCCGGTGAAATCCTTGATCTCGCCGCGCCGCGCCTTGGCGTACATGCCCTTGACGTCGCGCTCCTCGCAGATCTCCAGCGGCGTGGCCACGTAGATCTCCACGAACTGCTCGGGGCCGACCATGTTGCGCGCCTCCTGGCGGGTCGAGCGGTACGGGCTGACCGCCGCGCAGACCACCAGCCCGCCGTGGCGGACGATCTCGGCGGCAACGTAGCCGATGCGCCGGATATTAATATCGCGGTCCTCCTTGCCGAAGCCGAGCCCCTTTGACAGCTGCGTCCGCACCACGTCGCCGTCCAGCACCGTGACCCGCCGCCCGTGCTCCATCAGCAGCACCGTCAGCACATCGGCGATGGTGGATTTGCCGGCCCCGCTCAGCCCGGTGAACCACAGGCAGACTCCCTGCCGATGCCGCGCCGGGTAGGTCTCGGCCAGGATCTCGGCCACCTCTGGGCGAGTGAACCATGCGGGCAGCAGGACGCCCTGGTTGAGATACTCGTCGCGCACCTGCGTGCCGGAGATCGATGCGATGCGGCTGCCTGGCGCGATGGCCGTGCTCTCGGCGTACTGCTCGGTCTCCAGATTGTAGACCAGCTCGTGGAACTGCACCATCCTGACGCCGATCTCGTCGGCGTACTGCGCTACCAGCTCCTGCGCATCGTACGGGCCGTAAAACGGCTTGCCGTGCGAGTCGTTGCCGGGGCCGGCGTGGTCCCGCCCAACGATGAAGCTGTCGGCGCCGTAGTTACGCCGGATGATCGCGTGCCACAGCGCCTCGCGCGGCCCGCCCATGCGCATTGCCAGGGGCAGCAGCGCCAGCAGGATCCGATCCTGGTCGTAGTAGTGCTTGGCCAGCGCCTTGTAGGCCCGCACCCTCGTGAAGTGGTCGACGTCGCCAGGCTTGGTCATGCCCACCACCGGGTGGAGCAGCAGCACACCATCGACAGCCGCGACGGCGCGCTTGGTCAGCTCCTCGTGCGCCCGATGCAGCGGGTTGCGCGTCTGGAACGCCACCACCTGCGCGTGACCCATGGCCGCCAGCCGGGCGCGTGTCTCGGCTGGGGTCAGCCGCAGCTCCTGAAAATCGTAGTGCATCGGCGTCTGTAGCACCCGCAGACTGCCGGAGATCAGCAGCTTGCCCCAGCGGTGCATCTCGGCCACGATCGGGTGCTTGGTATCCACCGTCCCAAAGACTTTCTGCGCAGCCTCGGCCAGATCCCAGGCGAAGATCTCCTCCACCTCCATCACCGCCAGCAGATTATTCTTGGCGTCGCGTAGCGCCACCTGCTGCCCGATGGCCACCGGCGCGCTTGCATCCACTGGGAGCGTCACCGGCATGGGGAACACCGCGCCGCTCGCCAGGCGCATCGTGTCCAGCACCGAGCGGTAGTCTGCGGCACCCATGAAACGATCCAGCGGCGAGAACGCCCCGGTCGCGAGCAGTTCGAGATCGCAGGCCGCGCGCTCCGATAGCTGGATCGACGGCAGGATGCCCGCGTGCGCCCGCAGTTGCGCCTGCTCCGCCACTGGCACGAGCAGATCCACCAGCGCCCCCCCGTATGGCGCGATGAGCTCGACGTCGCGTTCGGTCAACTCCATTATATCCTCCTGTGCATCGGGCGAATGCGCCGTTCACCTCCGCCGCTGCACCTGTAGTTATACCCGCGATCGGGCCAGAGAGCAACTTGACAAAGTTTAGCTGGTTTATCATCAATCTGAACCGGCCAACGCAGCGTGGACCAGATGTGGGCCATCACCAGCAGCTCGCTCAGCGGCGCACGCGCCTCGGCGCGAACCGGCAGGCCATCTCGCCGACGTGCTGACACTGTGGTCAATGATTCGTTCGCTGCCCATAACAGGAGATGCACAATGCAGGCCGACAAAACGGCGAACCTGGCAACGCTGCTGCGCACCATTGACGTAACGATGGCCGATATAGAAATCCGGTAGTGGTCTCCAGGGAACTGGTGCAATTCTGAGCGCAGCGAAGGTTCGGGGCCGTCCACACGTTCGAGACCCTTCGCAGGCTCAGAGTGAAACTGTTATAATCAGTCTACGCGAGACCACTACCCTTTTCTCCTCTCGTAGAATTGCTCTAGAGCAATCCTACGTGCGTTGTCCACGCGCGAAGCGCAGCGCGGGGGTTTGGGGGCCGGGTACCCTCTGGGTGTCCCCACGATCATCCTTCCCTACGCTGATTAGGATTGCTCTACACTGGATATGCCTAACGCGAAGTCGAGCACAGCGGGAGGTGCTGACGCATTTTCGTGTGGGCTAGCCACCGATGAAGGAGGAGCGATGACATCGATCGAGACGCTGGCGCGCGATCTGGCCTTCCCCGAAGGGCCGGCTTTCGCGCCCGATGGGTCGCTGTGGTGCGTCGAGCTCGCCGGCGGCGCACTGACTCGCTGGGACGCGCACGGGCTGACGCGCTGCGCTGTTGGCGGCGCGCCAAACGGCCTGGCCTTCGACGCAGCCGGCCGGGCGTGGGTCTGTGACTCGCAGCGCAACGCGATCCGTCGCTACGCGCTCGCCGATGGCGATAGCGATGCGACGACGGTGGTGGCGACGCTCGGCGGCGCGCCGCTGGCCCAGCCAAACGACGTGGCCTTCGACGCGCGCGGCAACCTGCTGTTCACCTGCCCAAACGGCGACCCAAACGGCGATACGGGCTATGTCTGCTGCCTGCGGCCGGACGGCACGCTGACGCAGATCGCGAGCGCCATGCGTTTTCCCAACGGGCTCGCGCTCATCGATGGTGGGCGAGCGCTGGTGGTGGCCGAAACGTATCGGCGGCGGCTGTGGCGCGGCGCGTGGGACGCGGCGGCCTGCCGCTGGGTCGATCCCCGGCCGTGGGCCGATGTCGGCGGGACGACCGACGGCCCCGATGGCATGGCGCTCGGTGCCGACGGGCTGCTCTATGTGGCGATCTACAGCCTGGGCTGCGTCAAGGCCATCGCCCAAGATGGGACCACGGTAGCGGTGTACACGCTCCCCGGCGCCAACCCGACCAACTGCGCCTTCGACCCATCCGGTCGGCTGGGGCTGGTGGTGACCGAGGCCGAGCGCGGGCTGCTGCTGAGCCTGCCGCAGCTCGGCCCGGGCGCGCCGCTCTACGACGGCGGCGCGGGATGGGCTAGCTAAACTGCGTGTGGAGCCGGCGACGAGTGCGCTGGCTGTCGCTAGCGGGCGTGTGACAGATCCGACGATTCGACGACGCAGTTGCGGCCATCATGTTTGGTGCCGGAACGTGGACGAGATCGGCTCGACGCTTCGGTCGCCGTCAGCCGCCGCTTGGTTCCAGCATCACCTCGTCCACGTAGCACTAGATCCAATCTTCGCCCGGCTGAAACGATTGTATCAGCGGGTGGGCCGTGGTGTGAAAATGCCTGGTGGCGTGCTTATTCTTGGAGCTGTCGCAGCAGCCGACGTGGCCGCAGATCAGGCACATCCGCAGATGCACCCAGGTGTCGCCGGTCTTGAGGCAATCCTCGCAGCCCTGCGCGCTCGGCGTCACATCGGCGATCTGGTCGAGGTGGGTACAGACGGTGCTCATGTACATCTCCTGGTTGGCGCAGCAGGGCTTTTCTTGGCCTGCGGCAGTGCGATAGCTGTTGTTTTTGCTGTTGCGCAGCAGCATGAAAAAGTGCTTCCATGGCGCGAAGCGCCTCAGAAAAAGAAGCGTGATGCGCATGGGGACTGCGCTCAGTGCAAGCCCCAAACCCCCGCTTCGTCCTTCGCGCCTTTACAACTGCGGATCCTACTCGCCGCTGTCAGCGGCAGCGAGCAGACTGGCGATCGAGAACTGCCCGCGTCGCGTCGGCAGCGTCGGCCGCCAGTCTGGCGCTGCCGCCAGGTACGATGTCGGGTCGGCGCTGAGCAGGCCGATCAGCACCTCGGCGACGATTCGCCCGCCGACAGCCCCGAGCCGCTGCCCGTGCTGCTGCACCGCCGCCTCGCGCAGCACATAGATCGGCAATGGCGTCTCGTATGCCCACCCGATCGCCGCGAGCCCGATCTCCTCAGGCGTCAGCACCGTCTCGCCGCAGGCCCTGGCGATCGCCTCGCCGCTTGGTAAATCGGTGGCCAGCGAGCGCTGCAGATCGCGCCCGGCCAGCGAGCCGTACTCGCGCCTGGCCTGCGGGCCGGTCAGCACCTCGGGCAGGCGGATCATACAGTGGCCGTAGGACGCGTCGATGAAGCGGCTGAGCTGTGGCCGGCGCTCGCCGCCGAAATCGAAAAAGTTGGCCCAGTCAGGCCGGTGCGACGCAGGAATGGGTCGCAGCCCGACCATCTCGGGGAAGAGTCTGACATCGCGCATCGCATCGTTGACGTGGTAGAGGTCGCGCAGTTGCGCAAGGCCGAAGCGGTACGCCCCATCGGAGAACTCGACGGGGATGAACGGCGAGTCGGAGAACGTGCACCAGCGCGGCCCCTCCTCCAAGATCTGTTGCACCAGCGCAGCGCCGACGGTCAGCGGCAGGAACTCGTTGACCACCACCCACTGATAGTGCCAGCGGAGCAGGCGCTGCGCCGCGGCGAACGGGTCGGCCGACCCGAGCGCGCGCTGCTCGGCGAGCAGGCGGTTGTGGAGCGCCAGGAAGGCCAGGTGCAGGTGGGAGAGAAAGACGTAAGTATCGTTGCGCGCATCGCCGATCAGCGCCAAGCCCTGGCTGTTGCGCGGCAGATCCATCGGCGCGCCGCTGGCATCGCGAGCGATCAGCAGAAGGTTGTAGTCGTCCTTCTCGTAGAGGTACGGCTGCCCCGAGACGCCGCCGCCGTAGATGCACTCCAGATCCAACCGTGGCACGCGGAAGTTGCGCCCGATCTCCTGGTGGCTCTGGAGCGGCTGCCGGTCGTTGGTGATATCGTGGGCGATGAACTGGCCGAAGAACGCCCAGCCGGCCGAGATCGCCGGGTTATCCTCACAGGCCACGCCCGGTCCATCGAACGATACATCCATCGGGCCGCGTTCGGCGCCCAGGGCCAGTACGGCTTCCAGCGGAGCGTCCAGCGGCGGGAGATTGCCGAATAGCTGCCCGAACATGCCCTCGTCGTTGAGTAGGAGCTTGGGCCGGCGCTCGGCTGTCATGCCGTGTAGATCGACTGTCATCGACGAACCCCCTGAGTTCATGTATCTGGTGTCTGGACGAGTATAGCGAGACTCGGCGGCATCGTGGATAGCCCAACGGGTAGGTTCCGTAGCGCAGATCCTGCTGCAGATTGCTTGCAGCGATTGCCGCTTTGCCGTACGCTACGGCGACACGCGTAGAACGATGTAGGGACCAATGCCGATGATGCTCCTCGACCGATGGATGGACCGACTGCTGTGGGTCAGCCCCGACGCTGCGAGCGATGGGGCGATGCCGCGCGGGTTCGGCGTGGCGCTCGCGCTCTCGGCGAGCCGCTGCGTGCTGCAGTACATTGTCCTCCCCTTCGTCCTGCCGGTCGTCGGCGTCGCCGCTGGGTGGTCGCGCCCGATGCTGCTGGCGCTGAGCCTATTGGCGCTGTGCAGCACGGTGGGGGCGCTGCGGCGGCTGTGGCGCGCGCGCTGGGTGCATCGCTGGCGCTACCTGCCGCTCGCGCTGCTGGTGCTCGGCTCGCTGGCGGTCTTCATCGCCGGCGATCTGCGCAGCTGAGGCTTCCCCTACCGCCCCGCTCTGCTCCGTGCCTCCCTACTGGCGCGCCGTTGCGCCGCCCGCAGTGCGGCAGATCAACAGCTCACCGCACCAGCGTGCGCGAGCCATGGTGTCGCCGCCGGCAGCGGCAAACAGAACGCCCCGCCGCGCGACGAATCGCGCGGCGGGGCGTCGCCGATGCAGCGCTCCTATAGGTAGCGCTTGACCACCGGGCAATTGATAATGATGCCAGTCGAGCCGAATGGCTTGCCGCCCGGCCCGGTGATCACCCCGCGCTGCGCCAGCCCCAAGATCTCAAACTCCTCGTGGAGCCTGGTGGGGTAGTGCTTGGCGATGGCGTCCGGCGTCCACTCGTAGATGTTGGCGTCCCACAGCGGGCTGTAGTCTGTAGCCACGGTGGGGATGCCGCCGAAGACGTTGAGCGGGCTGTTGCCCCCGGCGTCCGACAGCGCGCTGTTCAGCCCCTGGCGGAACGGGTTATCTTTGCCGGTCGGTCCGTTCACCGCCAAGAAGATTCGCTCGACGGCGCTTGAGAACGTGTCATCCCGGCCGACGGTAATGTCCTTGAGGCCGGGAGCCAGCGTCGATGCCTCCAGCGTCGCCGCCACTGGGTCATTCGAGTCGGTGCTCATGTACAGGATCGGCTTAGCGAAGCTGAAGCCGATCGTGAGCTTGAGCGTGACTGTTCCCCCACTGGCGCTCGGGGCGATGCTGACGACTTTATCGTGGACCAGCCGATAATCAACGTTTTTGCCATCGGGGAAGCGGATCTGCTCGGCGCTAACATCGAACGCGATGATCGGCGCGTTGTAGATCGGGGTGCCAGGCAGGTTGTCGATCTGTACAAGCGGGCTATAGGTGGCATCGCCCGTCGAGCCGGGGGTGGCGCTTTTGGGCGGGAAGAAGCTCGGCGCGTCGCCCGGGACGATCTTGCGCTCGGGGCGGAAGTCCACCCCGGCGTTATCGAACACCAGCGACGTATCCTTCTGCTGCTGCGCGTGGCGAACCGAGGCCGTTGGTCAGCGGCCGCCGTCGCTCGTGGCGCACCTACGCGATCGTCAGCTGCTGCTGCTCGACAACTTCGAGCACGTCAGCGCGGCGGCCCCGCTCATCGCCGAGATCCTGGTTGCGGCGCCGCAGGTCAAGGCGCTGGCCACCAGCCGCCGCGCGCTGCAGCTCTACGGCGAGCAGGAGTTCGCCGTACCGCCGCTCACGCTCCCGAATCTCCGCCGCCTGCCGGATGTGTCGCAGCTGCTTGCGTATGAGGCGGTGGCGCTATTTGTCAGGCGGCTGCAGGCGGCAGATCCGGCGTTCGAGATAACATCGGCTAACGCCCAGGTGGTGGCGACAATCTGCGCCAGGCTGGACGGGCTGCCGCTCGCCATCGAGCTTGCGGCGGCGCGCGGCAAGCTGCTGGACCCGCCAGGGCTTCTGGCGCGGCTGACCGATCGGCTCGGGCTGCTGACCTGGGGGCCAGACCATATTCCGGCGCGGCAGCAGTCGCTGCGCAACACGCTGGACTGGAGCTACGGGCTGCTCGATCCAGCGGCGCAGTCGCTTCTGGCGCAGATCGCGGTCTTCATGGGTGGCTGCACGCTTGCGGCGGTGGAGGCGGTATGCCAGCGCGATGCACCCGAGCCACACGCGGTGGGGGAGCGCCGCCGCGCTGCGCCGCAGATCGCCGATAGCCTGATGACATTGTTGACCCATAGCCTGCTCAGCAGCGCCGCAGACAGCGCGAGTGGGCGCCGGTTCACGATCCTGGAGACGATCAGGCAGTACGCTGAGGAGCGGCTGCGTGAGGGCGGTGCGCAGGATGCGGTCCTTCGCCGCCACGCCGCCTACTATCTGACGCTGGTGGAGGAGGCAGCACCCGAGCTGACCGGGCCGGCGCAGGGTATCTGGCTGGCGCAGCTGGAGACCGAGCACGACAACATCCGCGCCGCGCTTGGCCGGGCGCTGGCCATGGCCGACGCGACACTGGCGGGTAGGCTCTGCCGCGCACTGTGGCACTTTTGGGTCTTGCGCGGCCACCTGAGCGAGGGACGGATGTGGATCGATGCTGCACTCGTCCATGCGCATGCGATGGCGCCGGCGCTGCTGGCCGACGTGCTGGCTGGCGGCGGGCGCCTCGCGCGTGAGCAAGGCGAGCTCGCCCTGGCGGCGGCGCAGCTCACGGCGGGCCTCGCGCTGTGGCGCGAGATCGGCGATGCGCACGGCACCGCCAGAGCGCTCGGCTATCTCGGCGTGGTGGCCTACGACGAGGCCGACTTCGACCGGGCGGCTGTGCTCCACGGCGAGAGTCTAGCGCTGCGGCGGCAGATTGCCGACCGCTGGGGCATCGCGGCGACGCTCACGAACCTGGGCGAGGTGGCGCGGCAGCAGGGCGACCAGCAGCGGGCCCTGGCGCTGCAGGAGCAGAGCCTGGCGCTGTTCCGCGATCTGGGCGATGCTGCTGGCGAGGCGGCCGTGCTGCTGAATATGGGGCTGCTGCAGATCTGCGAGTATGACGACGCCGAGCGTGCGGGTGCGCTGCTGCGCGAGAGCCTGGTAATCTTGCAGGCGCTCGGCGATGAGATCTCGCTCGCCGAGTGCCTTGAGGGGCTGGCGAGTGTGGCGGCGCAGCGCGGGCTCGCCGAGCGGGCCATCCTGATCGCCAGCGCTGCTGCGGCGATCCGCGCGACGCGCGGCGCGCCGCTCGCCACCGCCGATCGGGCGCGCTACGAGGGATCGCTGAATCGGGCGCGGGCCGCACTCGATGCCGATGACTACGCGCGAGCGTGGGCCGCTGGTCAGGAGCTCGCGGCGGCTGACGCGGTCGCTGCGGCGCTGAGCTTTTGATGCCGCGCTCGCGCGCGCCGTTAGGATCGCTCTGCCGATCCTAACAGCGTGCGACGAGGGTGAGCGCCGATCTGCGGCTGGGCGCTGGTTTATTAACACGGCCCGCTTCCGGGCGCGGTGCCCCGCTCGCGCCGCACATCGCGTACAATACACGTACTCGGAAGGAGGCGTGTATGACCGAACGTACGCCGCTGCGTCACATGCTCATTCTGCTACCAGGGATCATGGGCAGCGCGCTCCAGCAAGGCGGCCGCGATGTCTGGGCGCTCTCCGGCCAGGCGCTCGGCCAGTACCTCGTGGGACGCGGTGCCGGCCTCGCCAGCCTCGCCATCGCCGATGACGACTGGACTCGCCCCGACCTCGGCGACGACGTGGTCGCCACACGGCTGATCGCCGACCTGCACAGCGTGCCGTTTCTCTGCGAGCACGCCGGCTACTCGCCGATCCTGGCGCGGCTCACCGAGCGCTTCGCTGTGGTGCGCGGCGATGTGCTCGCCCCGCGCGACGACGCCAGCTTCTTCCCTTTCCCCTACGACTGGCGGCGTGACTGCCGTGCCAGTGCCCAGGCGCTCAAGCGCTTTGTGGACGCGCAGCTACCGCGCTGGCGCGCCCACAGCGGCGCGGCCGACGCGCAGGTGATCATTATTGGCCACAGCATGGGCGGCCTAGTCGGCCGGGCCTACGTCGAGCTGCTCGGCGGCTGGCGCGAGACGCTGGCGCTGATCACGATCGGCACGCCGCACCGCGGCGCGCTCGGGACAATCAACACGCTCAGCCGCGGCCTGCCGACGCCGCTCGTCGATCTGACCGCCATGGTCCGCTCGCTGACCTCGGTCTACCAGCTGCTGCCGACCTACCGGGTCGTCCAGCTGGCGGACGGTACGTTCGAGCGAGTGGCGTCGCTGGACCTGCCAGGGATCGTGCGCGCGCGCGCCACGGCCGCCCGCGAGGATTTTCACACCAGTCTGCGCGATACGGCGGCCAGTAATCGCGCCGATCCGGGCTACCGCACCCGGCTGCTCGCCTGGGCTGGCACCCGCCAGGATACCTTCCAGTCTGCATTTCTGGCCGACGGCGCGCCGACACTCAGCTACCACCCGCCGGAGGGCGTGGATGCCGCGCGCGCCGACGGCGATGGCACAGTGCCGCGCGCGTCGGCGCTGCCCGCCGACGCCGATGGGCGGACGATCGGGCGCTTCAGCGTCGAGCGCCACGGCTGGCTGACCAACACCCCGATGACGCTCGAACCGTTGATCGACACGCTCATCGAGCTGATCTCGCCGCAACTGGCCGAGCTTGGCGGCGAGCCGCGCGAGGATCTTGCGCCGACGGCCAGCGCGATCAATCTGCGGCTCGAACCATACTACGCCGCCGGGACGCCGGCAGCGCTGCGGCTGACGCTGCTCGACGCCGATGCCCCGCAGCGAGTCAGGCTGGTGCTGACGCCGGTGGGGCACGCCGGCGTGGCCGTGCGCCGGACGGTAACGGCGCGCCCCGGCCGCCCGTCCAACCTCAACTTCAGCGATCTCGCCCCTGGGCTATACCAGGCGGTGGCCCAGCCGCTCGACGCTGGCTTCGGCGCTGCCACCCCGGTCCACGGCGCGTTCGAGGTGCTGCGCCCGGCGTGAGGCAGCCCCGCGCCCGAGCGCGCATGGAGTATACTGGAGCTTGAGCGCACCTGAAGTGCTTGCACGAAGGCGGCGATAAGGGGAAACGTTTGTCCAGCATACCAGTGTATCAGCATCAAATGGCGCTACCTTTTGATCCTCTAGAGGCGGATCGTAGTATCTCCATGACACAGGCTGAGCGTGGGGCAGTCTTCACACGGCTCGAGGTTGTCGATTTTATTCTCGATTTAGTCGGCTACACGCCCCAGCGCGCGCTCACCACGATCCGACTACTCGAGCCAGCGGTGGGCCACGGTGATTTCCTGCTCCCGGCGATCGACCGTCTCCTTGCCGCTTGGCGTCTGACGGGTGGAGCTCCTATCAGCGCCCTTACCAACGCCATTCGCGGTGTAGAACTCGATCACGGTAGCTATCGAGAAGTCTATGCTCGAGTGGTCGCGCGCCTTACACAGGCGCAAATTTGCCGCGCCGATGCCGAGATGCTGGCGAATACGTGGCTGATACAGGGCGATTTTCTACTCACCGAGCTTGGACAGCAATTCCATATTGTTGTTGGCAACCCACCATATGTGCGGCAAGAGCTCATTCCCTCAGCGCTATTACGCGAGTATCGAAGACGATTCTCGACAATCTATGATCGAGCCGATCTCTACATACCTTTCATTGAGCATTCGCTCAGGCTTCTTGAGCGAGATGGAGAGCTTGGTTTTATCTGCGCCGATCGCTGGATGAAAAATCGCTACGGTAGCCCACTGCGACAGATGATCGCTGATGACTATCATCTTAAAATCTATGTCGATATGGTCGACACTCCAGCATTTCATAGCGATGTCATCGCATACCCGGCTATCACTGTCATTGCACGTGCGAAAGGGACAGTAACCCGCATTGCTCAACGGCCACAGATCGACCCGTCAGTTCTCGCACCGCTTGCCGCACAGCTTACACGCTTGGATGGATCTGAGAGCGGCGATGTTCGCAGCGTTACCTATGTTGCAGCCGACGCCAAACCCTGGCTTTTCGACTCCACCGACCAGATTATGATCGTCCGGCGGCTTGAGCGAGACTTTCCGACGCTAGAAGAGGCCAGCTGTCGGGTCGGCATCGGCGTTGCGACTGGTGCAGACAACATATTTATCGCGCCATTTGCCGAGCTAGATGTGGAGGAAGATCGGAAACTACCGCTCGTCACAACGCGCGACATTCACTCTGGCAGCGTGATATGGCGAGGGCTCGGCGTCATCAACCCTTTTGAGCCGGGTGGCGGTCTTGTTCAGCTCAACGACTATCCGCGCCTGAAACACTATTTGGATCGGCATCGCTCCATACTAGCTCAGCGTCACGTTGCTCAGAAAACACCGGCGGCATGGTACCGAACCATCGATCGTATCGACCCCGCACTCGCAGCGATGCCGAAACTGCTGATCCCCGATATCAAAGGCGAGGCAAGTATCGTGTATGAGCCAGGGCAGCTCTACCCACACCACAATCTTTATTTCATCACATCGAACGATTGGGATTTGAAGGCACTGCAGGCAGTGCTACGCTCTGGTATTGCACAGCTGTTTGTGTCCACGTACTCGACAAAGATGCGCGGCGGCTATCTGCGATTCCAGGCGCAATATCTTCGCCGTATTCGTGTGCCCCGCTGGCGCGATGTATCGCCCGATATAAGGCACGCACTGACACGAGATGCTGAGGAAGCGGATGTTCAAAGCTGCAACGCACTCGTTTATGATCTCTACGGTCTCTCCGCCATAGAGCGAGCGATGATTGCAGAAAACGGAGCATAGGAATGGCTATCGATCTGGTGAGCTATGAGCAAAAGGCGCACGAGGCTATCCAAGCATTTTGGGGCAATCGCGAGCGCGCTCGGCAAAAACAGATAGAGTCAGGAAATAGAGATGCCGGTGAGCGCGGCGGCGTGACCGCAGGTAAAAATATGGATGGTTTCGTCGCTCTAGTTATCGACATTGTGCGTGCAAACGGACTAGAGCGTGCCCAGATTCATCAACGCAAGGCTTTGCTCACGCTGCCAGGATACTTTCGTTCAAGCAAGCTCTGGGATGTACTCGTTACCGATGATGGACGGCTGATCACCGCGCTGGAGTTTAAAAGTCAAATTGGTCCATCCTTTGGCAATAACTTTAACAATCGGGCCGAAGAGGCAATTGGCACTGCACACGATTTCTGGACGGCCTACCGCGAGGGAGCATTCGGCTTGAGCTCCAGGCCATTTGTCGGCTGGTTGATGCTGGTTGAAGATACGCCGCGATCGCGTTCCCCAGTGCGCGATGCCTCGCCACATTTTTCAATCTTGCAAGAGTTTCAAGGCGCATCATATGTCCAGCGCTACAATCTTCTCTGTCAGCGGTTGATAAGGGAACAGCTGTACACGTCCGCTTCGATCATTACCTCGCCGCGTACTGCCGTGACTGATGGCGCGTACGCTGAGCTCCACGAGCTGACCAGTCTGCATACGTTTGTCACATCGCTCGCCGGTCACGTCGCGATCGAGGCGGCGCGCCAGCGCTCTCGCCTATCGACGTGACGTGGATATGGCAATCCTATCAGCGTAGGGAAGGGGGAGATCTCCAGGGCTCACGCATCACATATGTTCGCATTCTTTATTGTCAAGCTGTAGTACTTTCAACATATAGGTATCATCCCACCCAGCGCGAAGACGTTTTTGGCGCATACTTTTCTTGAGCGATGATTCTTGTTTCAACAGATTAAACGCAATATGACGAATAATGGCAAGATTTTGTCCAGAATAGTCATTTCGTGCTCGATTTGTATCTTCGTGAAAGACAACATCAAGTACCCAGTGCAGTTGATTTTCAATTGACCAGTGCGAACGAACAAGCGATGCAAGCTCGATGGCATCGGCACGATGGCTTGTAATAAAATAGCGCGTGTCATCTGTTGTTTTTTCGGGTGTTTTCCGTGTCGATCGTACCATAATGATTGATTGAAGCCCATCCCAGCGATCGGCAGTTCGCAGCCCATGAAGATACTCGGTTGACCAATATTCGCGTGTTTCGGATCGACCATGGTGCTGTTCGTGCGTTACATAGGACGATACCGGAAACGCATCTGGCGATTGTGCCGCTGCGGCAAATGTCGCAACGATATCATCGTACAGGTGTTCTTGATTTTTCTTGCACGCCAGGACGTAATGTGAATCATGTGATCGTATCGTTGCTGCAATCGCTGTTTGACATCCGAGTGCATCAATTGTGACTGTACTGTCGCGAATATCAAGTAAAGCGAGGAGCTGTGGAATAGCGGTGATTTCGTTCGATTTTGCTGATGTACGGAGTTGACCAAGCACCAGTTGATTTGCCGATGACCATGCGCTGACCATATGCACAAGATCATCAGGTTGCATGCTATCGCGCGTTGCACGGATTGTTTTGCCATCAACAGCAATCACATCTGCGGAAAAGGTCGTCCGAATATGCGCCACCCAATTGATAAAACACGCTTGGAATGCTTCTGGGTTCAGGCGCGCAAAGAGTCGAGCAAAGGTGTCATGTGATGGGATGCCGTGCGGGAGCGCGAGAGATGTACGAAAAAGCTTTTCTTTTGTACGCCCGTACGCTTCGATGTCTTCCCACCCATCAGCGTTACTGATAACCGCACACAGCGTAATGGTGACGATATCGATCAAATGATGCAGTTTGCACCGTTCGATGCGTGGATCAGGAAGCGTGCTAAAAAATCGAGTGATTGTTGTTTCCAAGAGAAAGCCCCCTTTGCATGTGCATGGCGAACGATAAATGTCAGTATACATCGTTTTGTAAATGTTCATAATGCGTGAGCCCTGGGGAGATCTCGGGGACACCCAGAGGGTACCCGGCCCCCAAACCCCCCGCTATGCGCTTCGCGCGTGGACAACGCACGTAGGATTGCCATAGAGCCTCCCTATCGGAAAAAAGTATCTGACCGTAGAAACACAGCGACGCCCCGGCATGGAGTGCCGGGGCGTCGCTGTCTCCGCTGCGCTACGCCGCCGTCACCGGATCGTCTGCGCGACGACGTTGGACGTGCTGCCTGCGAGGCTCGCGTCGCCGCTGTAGACCGCCGTTATCGCGTGGCTGCCGACCGCCAGCGTGACGGTGGTGAAGGCGGCTTTGCTGCCGCTCACCGCCACCGTCCCCAGCGCCGTCGCGCCGTCGTAGAATGTCACCGTCCCGCTCGGCGCGCCGCTCCCAGGGCTCACGACCTTGATCGTCGCGGTGAAGATCACCCGCTTGCCGAACGTCGCCGGGTTCTGCGACGATGACAGCGTGATGGTGGTTGTGGCCTGGCCGACGGTCACCGTCAGCGTCGGCGATGTGCTGCCGCTGAAGTTCGCGCTCCCGCTGTACACCGCCGTGATCGCGTGGCTACCCACGCTCAGGTTGACCGAGAGCGTCGCCTTGCCCGAGATCAGGCTGGCGCTTCCGATCGCCGTCGCCCCATCGTAGAAGGTCACTGTCCCGCTCGGCTTGCCAGCCCCCGGCGCGACCACTGCGGTGGTCGCGGTCAGCTTGACCCGCTGCCCGGCCACCGCCTGGCTCGGCGACGCGCTCAGCGCCGTCGTCGTGCTGGCCTGATTGACCACCTGAGTAATGCTCGGCGAGACGCTGCCGCCAACGCCGGCGCTGCCATTGTAGACCACGCTGATGATGTGGCTGCCGACGCTCAGCGACGATGTGCTGTAGCTCGCGCCGCCGCTCGCCGAAAGGCTGCGGGTCGCCAGGACGGTGGTGCCGTCCAGGAACGTGACGCTGCCCGTCGGCCTGACGCCGGCGGTCACGCTGGCGGTGAATGTGACGCTCTGGCCGAAGACCGACGGTGTGCCCGAGCTCGTGACCGTGACCGCGCTGGCGGTCTTGACCGCCTGTACCCCCGGCGCCGAGGCGCTCGCCAGGAAGTACTCGCCGCCGCTGTAGGCGACGCTGATGGTGTAGTTGCCCGCCGTCGCGAAGCTGGTGCTGCACTGCGCCGTACCGCCGCTGAGCGCCACCGCGCCGCAGCCAGCGATCGGCGCGCCGCCGCTGAGGAACGCCACCGTGCCGTCAGGTGTGCCCACGCCCGGAGCCACCACGGCGACGTTGGCCGTGAACACCACGGTCTGCCCGGTCACCGCCGGGTTGGCCGAGGTGGTGAAGCTGGTGGTGGTCTGCGCCGCCGCGATCGTCCAGCTGTAGCTGGTGCCGGCGCTCACATTGCCGGCGTTGTCCGTCGCGCGCACCGTGAAGGTGTGGTCGCCCTTGGCCAGGCCGCTGTAGCTTTGCGGGCTGGTGCAGGCGGCGAAGCTCGCGTCGTCCAGCTTGCACTCAATGCTCGCCACGCCGGTGCCGGCGTCGGTGGCACTGAATGTGAAGCTGGCAGCGCCGCTATTGGTGGGGTTGGCCGGCTGGCTCGTGATCGTCACCGCTGGCGCGGTGGTGTCCACGATCCAGCTGAAGCTGGCAGGCGTCGCATCCACGTTGCCGCTGCGGTCGATGGCGCGCACCGCGAAGGTGTGGCTGCCGTCGGCCAGGCCGCTGTAGGTCTGCGGGCTGGTGCAGGCGGTGAAGCTCGCCCCGTCCAGCGCGCACTCGAAGCTCGTCACGCCGGCGCCGCCGTCGCTGCCGCTGAAGGTGAAGCTGGCCGTTGCGCTATTGCTTGGGTCGGTCGGTGCGCTGTCGATGGTGGTCTCTGGCGCGCCGGTATCCCGGACATCGATCGTCACTGTGGCCGTCGAGGTCGTCAGATCGACTACCAGATACTCGCCAAAATCCTGCACGCCGGCCGGGGTGGTCTTGGCGCGTAGCTGGAACGGTGCCGCGGCGTTGGTGATGCCGTCGATGCCGAAGTCGCTGTCGTTGGCGATCACCAGCCGTGTGCCGCCGTTGAGCGCCACCACGCCCTCGATCTTATCGTGGGCGAAGAAGCGGCCCTGCGGGTCGATGCTCAGCAGCAGCGCCCCGAGGTCCAGATACAGGCGCTTGGACACCGGCGCGATGCCGGCGCTGCCGAGCGCGGTGGCCGAGGCCGACGTGCTGAGCCCCTTCACCAGCAGCTCGATGCTCTTACCACCGATCAGCAGGCCGCTCACCGCGCTGTAGCTCGCGCCGGCCACCGTGCTGCTCGGGCCGACGTCGGTCGCGTCGGCGATGTCGATCAGGTACAGCTTCTTGGTCGCGTTCGGCAGGAAGTTGCCGTCGCGCTCGTCCACCAGAAACGTCGTATTCGACAGCGCCGTGATCTCGCTCACCGAGGTGCTCGCCGACGTGTCGCGCAGGTAGATGTACTCGCGCAGCGCGCCGGTGGCGAAGGTGTAGGTCACGATCCGCAGCGCCGAGAGCTTCTTGGCGTCGAAGCCGTTCAAGTCGCTCTGCTGCAGCGCCGACTGCATGATGCCGACCAGCGTCGAGCCATCTGGCGTGATGGTCAGACCCTCCATGCCGCGGTTGACGACTCGCTTCTGGAGTTCGGCCGGCAGCGTGGCGTCGTAGGGCGAGAGGCGCGCGATCTGCTTGCCGTTGGCGTCGAAGTGGGTGATGAACGGGCCGTACTCGTCGGAGACCCAGAACGTGCCGTCCGGCAGCGCCACCAGGCCTTCCGAGTCGTAGCCGTACGGGCTGGCCGGCAGGACGTTGCCGTCCAGGTCGGTGATGGTCTCGCCGGTGTTGGCCTGGGTGTTGACCTGGCCGTTGTACGGCGTGCCATCTGCGGCCTGGAGCGGGATGGTCTGCTGCAGGATAGCCTGGCCGTTGACGAACTTGACCCTGCCGATCGCCGGGGTGAAGCTTGGCACCGGCTCGATCTTGCTGCCGTTCGGGCCATCGACGTTCGGGCCGCGATCGGTCAGACCGTAGAACTCGTCGGTCGTGCCTGGCACCGGCGCGAGCGCCGAGCCGAAGCCATCGTTGCCGACGCTGACGCCGCCGAACGTGCCGAGCGGTGGCAGGCGGGTGCTGTAGACCTGGACAGCGTTGGCGGTCGCGGTGTTGCCCACCGTGTAGGTGAAGCTGTCCGTCCCAGTGAAGCCGGGGTTGGGGGTATAGCTAAACGAGCCGTCCGCGCCGAGCGTCAGCGTGCCGTTGCTCGGGCCGGTGCTGCCGATGATCGACAGCGGCGCGCCACTATCGTTGGCCAGCACGCCCTGGGCAGCGCCGATGCTGAGCGTCGCGCCGGCCTCGGCGGTGTAGCTGTCATTGGACGCTCTGGCCAGCGGGCGCAGGTCCATCCCGACCAGCACCGGGTCGTGGTCCGATGTGCGGTACGGGCTGGCCTCGTAGAGCGGCAGCGAGGTGGACTTGCGCTCGAAGCTGCCCTCGCCGACATCCTTGACCGTATCGTTGTAATCGAGCAGGTCGCTCTCGTCGGCGTTGATGTGCCACTCGTCCACGCCGGCCACCTGGGCGGCCAGGCTGGGCGTGGCCAGCGCGTGGTCCAGATAGCCGAGCTGCGCGTTGAACAGGTAGCTGTAGGCCGCCGCACCGATCTTGGTGTCGATCAGATCCACCAGGCCGGCCTGCTTGAAGGCGCTGATCGGGTCCTCCTTGCGGTAGGCGTTCATATCGCCCACCACCAGGAAGTCGGGGTCGCCGCTGCCGGTCGGGTCGGTCTTGATCCAGTCGGCCACCGCCTGCGCGGCGCTGGTGCGGGTCGGGTTCCAGCAGCCCTGGCCGTCGAGTTGGTCGGCGTCTGGGCCGCTGGCCGGGCAGCTGCCCTTGGACTTGAGATGGTTGACCACCAAGGTGAAGATCTCGCCGGTGGCGTTGACCTGGAAGGTCTGCGCCAGCGACGGCCGCATAATATCGCTGTTGAAGCGCGGGTCGATGGTCTTGTCCAGGGTTTTGAACGTGCCGACGGGCGTGACCTTGCCCGGCCTGTAGATGATCCCGACCCTGATCGCATCGCCGCCGATGACGCCGGTGGCGATCGCGGCGTAGCTGCCGGCCCCCACCGCGTCGTTCAGATCGCCGGCGATCGTCGCCGCCGGGTCGACGCCTGGGGTGTTCTCCAGCTCGATCAGACCGAGCGCGTCGGCGTCGATGCTGGCGAGCGCCTGGGTCAGCTTGGCGCGCTGGCGAAGCGACTCGGCGGCGCTATCCGGGCCGCGGCAGTCCAGCGTCTGGCTCGCGCCGCACGGGCCGGCGCTGCTCGAAGCGGTGGTGTCGGGGGTCAGGAAGAAGTTGAGCACGTTGTACGCGCCTACTTTCAGCCCGCCTGGGAGGGCCGGGGCGGCCGGGCGCGGGTTGGCGGACGTGAAGGCGTAGCTGAAGGCCGGTTCCACCGGGCGGATGCGCCAGGCGTCGGTGCCGCTCTGGCCGGCGAACGACCAGTGAAGCACGCCGGTCAGGTTCGCGATCGTGTCGCCGCCGCGAAGGAAGTTGGTGATGCTCAGCCCCGGCCGCGGCCAGAAGTAGGGCTTGTCGGGGGCGGCGGTGGCGAAGTTCTGGCTATTGTTCAGGTCGTCGAGGATAATTGTGCGCCGCGCCTGGTCCACCTGGGACTGGGCGTAACTGGCGGTGCTCGGCGCGCGCAGGTCGGTGGACTGGCGCGGGCGTCCGCCCTGGCTGAGCACGATCTGGCCGTAGCGCGCCAGCTCGAAGTACTCGGCCACTGAGAGTGTGACCGGGAAGCGCGCAAGCATGCCCTCGGACTGCTCGAAGTACGCGTTGATCTGCGGCGCGGCCGTGGCCGGGGTTGTCCCGGTCACGCCAGGCACCGGCAGGGTCAGGCTCGCTGGGGTGGGCAGCGAGTTGCCAGCGCTCACCACCACCACGCTCGCGGCGGTGGTGGCGTTGATCTGGGTCATGTTGAAGAACTCGCTCACCGCGCCGGTGACCTGCACATTATCGCCGACGCTGACGGCGGTGACGCAGGTGTCGCAGAAGACGAAGATGCCCTCCGAGGTGGCCGCATCGGCGTCGGCGTCGGCGTCCTGCTCCTGGACGAAGAAGCCGCGCAGCTCGGTGCCCGCCTGACCTTGGTAGTCGCCCACCACGATCGCATCGACCGTCACGATCTGGCCGACGAGCGGCGAGGCCGCGCCAGCGCCCTGGACGGCGTCGATCTTCGTGATCGTCGGGCCAGCCGGGGTGACGGTGATCGTCGCGGTGGCGCTATCGGCGCTGCCGGCGCTATTCGTCACGCGCACCCAGTAGCTGGTGCTGGCGCTGATCGCCGGGGTGGTGAAGCTGGCGCTGTTGGTGCCGACCGGCGCGCTGGTGTCGCCCGCGCTGCCCTCGTACCACTGGTAGCTGAGCGGAGCGGTCCCGCTGGCGACCACTGTCAGCGTCGCCGTCTGACCGGCGCTGATCGTCTGGCTTGCCGGCTGGGTCGTGATGGTGGGCGCGGCGGCGAGCGAGTTGCTGCTGACCGTCACCATATCGAAGCGCCAGGTGCTGGTGGTGCCGTAGGTCGCTGTGGCGCCCGACGCCGCGTAGGCCGATGTGCTCGGGGCGAAGGCCGCGACGATGCGGAACGCGAAGTTCGGATTATTGTTGACGGCCGCGATCGACGTGAGATCGACCGAGCGGGCGTTGAACCAGGTGTCACCCGATGTTCCCTCAAACAGCGGGCCAAAGCTGACGAATGTCGTGCCGTCCACGCTGTACTGGAAGCGGACGAAGCGCGACGAGGTGTTACTGTGCCGCTGGTCCCAGCTGACGACGATATCCTGCTGGCCGCCGGTGCTGAGGCTGAACTGCGCGCCGCGGGTCTCGTTGGCGGTCCCCTGCGCGGCGAAGCCCGAGATATTCCAGCCCGAGTCATCGCCGACGGCTGGGTCGCTGCTGCCGCCGTTAGCGTCGCCGCTGGCGAAGGTGGCGGTGGTGCCAGATAGCGCGGCGCTGCCGCTGCCGCTGGCGGGAGTGGTAACCCCGGTGCCAGTATTGGCGTCCGGCGTCGTCGAGTTAAAATTCCACTGGACGAGCGTGGATGCCGCCAGCGCCCGCGGCGGGGCGACGAGCAGGCTGGCGAAGGTAGCGAACAGCAGCGCGATCAGCGCTACGAGGTGGATCGGACGCGGGCGGTGGCGGTGGTATGAGCTAGTCATAACGCTCCCTCACTATCGAAAGTGGAAGATCTCCCCGCAGCGACGCAGGCGGTCGCGGGCGCGTCCCGATGACACGCGCGCATAGCGTGACGCCAGCGCACGAACAGGCCATGGATGTCTCTGCCGAATGGCCACAGTGTACGCAACCAGCTTTAAGAGCAGGCTATCGCTTCATTAAGCGTCGCCCCGCCAGGATGACAGAATTGCAAGGTTGTGGGCGTGGTACCATATCGTCGAGCACCGCCAAATGGTCTGGAGGAAGATATGATCACACATGTGCAGGTCTCGCTCGACCTGCTCACGATCGACGCGGCGCTGGATCTGGCGGCGGCGGCCGTGCGCGCCGGGGTGGACTGGCTGGAGGCCGGGACGCCGCTGCTGCTCGCCGAGGGGCAGCGGGCGGTCACCGCGCTGCGCGATGCGTTCCCCGGCGTCCCGATCGTCGCCGATATCAAGGCGATGGACGGCGGTGGGCTGGAGACCGAGATGATGCTGCGGGCTGGCGCGACTATGGTGGTCGTGATGGGACAGGCCCACGACGCCACGATCGCCGCTGCGGTGGCGGCGGCGCGGCGCTTCCCCGGCGCGCAGATCGTCTGCGACCTGATGCTCTGTCCCAATAAGCCGTTGCGCGCCAGGCAGGTCGAGGTGCTTGGCGTCCATGCCATCAGCGTCCACACTGGCTACGATGAGCGCACCATGCACGCCGAGCGCACTCCGCTGGACGATCTCGCCGCCGTCGTCGCCGCCGTGTCGATACCGGTGCAGGCCGTGGGCGGGCTGAGCGTCGAGCAGGCGCTGGCGACGGTGCGGCTCGGCGCGCGCAGCGTGGTGTTCGGCGCGCCGCTGGCGATCGCCGGCACTGACGCGCACCCCGATGCCGAAAACCGGCTGCGCGACGTCGTACACTTGGTGCGGGCGCTCGATACCGATGGCCGAAGCAATGGAGGTGAGGGATGACCTACGAGTCCGACTTCGATACGCTCGCCGCCGCCGCCGCCACATCCATGGCGCGGCTGAAGATCCCCGGCGTGGCGCTCGGGGTGGTTCACGGCGGACGGATCTTCACGGCTGCGCTGGGCGTCACCAGCGTCGAGCACCCACTGCCGGTCACCGACGCCACGCTGTTCCAGATCGGGTCGATCTCTAAGACGTTCTGCGCGACATTGGCGTATCGTATGGCCGAGGCGGGCGAGCTCGATCTGGATGTGCCGCTGCGGACGTATCTCCCCGAGCTGCGCCTGGCCGATGAGACGGTGGCGGCGCGGGTCACGCTGCGTCACTGCTTCACCCACACCGGTGGCTGGCTGGGCGACTATTTTGACGACACGGGCGACGGCGACGACGCGCTGGCGCGGATGGTGGCGCAGCTCGACCGCCTACCGCAGCTGACGCCGCTCGGCGCGTACTGGAGCTACAACAACGCCGGGTTCTACCTGGCGGGGCGGGCGCTTGAGGTGATGGGCGGGTGCAGCTACGAAACGCTGGTGCGCGAGGCGATCTTCGCGCCGCTGGGGATGGAGACCGCGGGCTTCAGCGCCGCCGACGCGATCACGAGGAGCTTCGTCGTAGGTCACACCGCCGTCTACGGCGATGGCGCGCCGCAGGTGGCGCGTCCGTGGGGCCTGGCGCGCAACGCCGCCCCGGTCGGCGGCATCATCGCCAGCGCGGCCGAGCTGCTGCGCTACGCCCAGTTTCAGCTCGGGCTGGTGTCTGGCCCGCTCGCGGACGAATCGCGCCGGGCGATGCAGCGGCCGCAGGTGGATGGCGCGGCGGGCGAGCAGTTCGGCACCGGCTGGTTTGTGCGCCAGACGCCCATCGGGCAGATAGTTCGCCACGGGGGGGCCACCAAGGGGCAGCAGGCCACGCTCCAGTTGATCCCCGAGCGCGGCTTCGGGCTGCTGGTGCTGACCAACTCAGACCGCGGGTCCGAGCTCTACGAGCCGCTGGCAAAGCTGGCGTTTCAGCGTTTCTGCGAGCTAGACGAGCCACCCCCGGCGTTGGTTGCGGCCGCGCCTGGGTGGGATGATGCGGCCCGAGGGGACTACTCCGGCGCGCTCGCCGACCGGCGGATTCTGTGGCGAGACGGCGCGCTGTGGCTGGAGACCGAGCCGAAGGGCGGCTTTCCGACGCCGCAGACGCCGCCTGGCGTCATCCCGCCGCCGAGCCGACTCGCGTGGCTCGGGCCAGATCAGCTCGTCGGGCTGGACGCACCATTCGCTGGCGCGCGCATAGAGCTACTGCGAGAGACCGGCGAGATCGCGTGGCTGCGGGTCGGCGGGCGGATGAATCGCCGCGATACGCGCTCGACGTAGGGCAACTGAGCGCAGAACCAAGCGCGCTGTCACCCGCCCGGCATATACGGCTGTTTATCTATGTACAAGCTGCGCGGCTGCCCAGCATTCGCGTCACTTCGCGAAGATTGACGGAGCAGCTGTCCGATATCCGTGGCTATCTGTGGCTATCTGTGGACAAACTCCCCGCCTGCGAATCGGGCGGAGCGACGGCCAAGAACAGCTCGGCGGCGCTGGACGCGGTGCGCGTGGCGGCGCTGACGCGCTGCACCGCCGCGAGATCTGCGCTGCGCAGCGCCGCGACGATACTGTCAGCCGCGTCGATGCCGAATCGTAGCTCGACGGCCAGCGCAACTGCGTCGAGCGCCACTGCCTGCACGCGCTCGATGCCCTGCTCAATGCCCTGCTCGATGCCCCGCTCGATGCCCCGCTCGATGCCCCGCTCGATGCCCCGCTCGATGCCCTGCTCGATGCCCTGCTCGATGCCCCGCTCGATGCCGATCTGCTCGACCGATGTGATGTACCGCATCTGCTGCCTCCGTTCTGCCTCGTAGATATCGGTCCAGAGGGCGTTGTTGAGCGCGGGTGGCAATCGCAGCAGCCAGTCAATGGCTGAGAATACGTCGATCACCTGCTCCCGGCTGTAGCCGCGCTCATAGAGCTGTCGTATCAACGCCCACTTCGCCGCGTACCGCGCCTGGTCGTCTTTGCGCGTCGTCTGCGTTGCGAGATGCGCCAGCACCACAATCGTGAATGGATTTGTGTTCGCCGCCAGCTCCGCCTCGCGCCCGAAATAGTCGACCAGCTTGACGACTGGAAATGTAAACTGAAGCGCACATCCCCATTGCTCGTAGCCGTATCCGCTCGGCCGCCACCCCGGCTGCTCGTCGCTCAGCACCGCGAGGCTGACGATACCTCGCCGATAGCGATCGAAGAGCCGGTAGTGGTAGACGAACATCCGCTCGGCAAAATTGCCGTCTCGCTGACCCTGTACCTCAATGTGGATGAGCACCCACGCCTCGATGCCGCCATGCGTCCATACCTGCACGAGCCTATCGGCGAGCCGCTTCCCAAACTCGGCGTCCTGCGTGACTTGTTGCAGCTCGGTGTCGCGGAAGACATAGCCCCGGCTCCAGTCCAGATCGGCGGCGACGAGAGGGAAAAAGAACCCGAGAAAATCTGGGAGATACCGCTCGATCATCTCTTTCCACGGGCTGTCGAAGGTATCGTTGGTGGACATCAGCGGACTTTCATTATTGTACCATGGCGTACGGCTCCCTTCACGCTATCGTACCATAATACGAACATATGTGCAATGTGCTGTTCCGAGAGGGAATGTCCCTGTATCGCTACAGCGGCGCGCACAGCTCCACGAGCGCGGGTGCGTAGTCGGGGAAGACCAGATCCAGCCGCGAGTTGCCGAGCCGCCGCAGCACCACTTCGCCAAGCACATCGCGGTAGTCGGTGGTGACGGCCAGGTCGCCGGGGCCGACGAGCCGCTCGCGCGATAGGCCTGGCCATACGCCGTAGACCCGGCCGCCGCGCACGCCCCCGCCGATGACCATCATCATGCTACCGTGGCCGTGGTCGGTCCCGAGCCCGCCGTTCTCGCCGGCGCGGCGGCCAAACTCAGACATCACGACGACGGTGGTGCGCGCCAATGTGTCGCCCAGATCCGTGCGCATCGCCGCCAGGCCGCCAGCCAGATCGGCGAGCAGCCTGGCCATCAGCCCCTCGCCGCCGCCCTGCGCCACATGGGTATCCCAGCCGCCCAGATCGATACAGGCGGCCTCCAGCCCGACCTCGGCGACGATCAGGCGCGCGATCTGCGCCAGCCCCGTGCCAAAGTCGCCGGCCGGATAGATTGCGCCGCCACCAGCCAGCGTACGGCCAGGCGCCAGACGCTCAAGCAGCGATAGCAGCTCGATGGTGGCGCGTCCGCCGCTCGCCAGCACAGCATCGCTTTCGTACAGCCCAGCCAGCGCGCGGGCGAATGCGGCGTCTTCGCGGCCCGACCCGCCGAGGTGAAAATCGGCGATCGATGTGAGCGCTGCGGCGTTCACCGGGCCGTACAACGCCCGCTGCGTCGCCTCGCCGATGCCAATGGCGCGCAGCGGCGACTGGTTGCCGGTATCGTGGGCGGCGAGGTGCCGGCCGATCCAGCCGCTGGGCGGGCCGGCGCCAGTGCTGACGCCGCGCTCGACGAGGTCCATGGCGGCGAAGTGCGATCGGCTCTCATCGGGCGCGCCGCACGCATGGACGATGGCCAGCTCGCGCCGCTGCCAGAGCGACAGCAGCGGCGCGAGCGCCGGGTGCAGCCCGAAGAAGCCATCCAGATCGGTGGCGCGCAGCGCCTGTGTCGTCCGCCTATCGTCCGGGCGGGCGATGGCGAGCGTCGGCCGCAGCGTGTAGTAGGAGTCATCGCCGTGCGGCACTACCATATTCAGCACATCGGCGGCGCCGCGCAGAAAGACGCAGACCAGCGCATCGCCGCGCGGGGCGGTCTTGGGTGGCGCAAACGCCAGGCGCGGCATCCAGCGTGGCAGAGCGAGCATTGGCTGTATCCTTTCTGATCAGCGCCACTGGTAGGCGGGCGCGGCCAGCAGCAGCGCCAGCGCCAGCGGCAGGCCATCTTCCGCCGTGTGCTGCACCGCTGTTTCGAGCAGCACACGGCGGATCTCAGGGGTTGGCGGCGCGCCGTGGAGCAGCGTCGCCAGCCCGTCGAGCGCTGCGTCTGGGCCATCGCCACCAGCGCGCGCGGCGAGCCGCCGCAGGTCGATCGTCACGCCGGGGATGGTGCCATCGGCCAGGGCGAGCGCGAACTGCCAGCGCTGGAGCAGCGCGCCTGACCAGGCGGTATCGTGCTCGGGGAAGCCGTCTGGAGTGGGCCAGGCGAACAGCGGCTGCCCCATGCGCGCCAAGTGGCCGATCAGCTCCGGCCCGGCGTCGGTCTCGGCGTCCAGCTGCCGCAGCGCGCCGGCCACCAGCTGTAGCGGGCGCTTGAGCCGTGGCGGCGCGGCGTCCTGCTCAGGCCCGAGCAGGACGCCGCGCATGGTGGCGCGGATATCGCCGCCGGTCTGCGCGAAGACCGCCGCCGCGCTGGCTTCGAGCGCGCTCTGTCCTGGCCCGACGAAGCGCCGCACCAGCTTGGCGGCGATGAAGCGCGGGGTGGCGGGGTGGGCCAGCAGAATCTCGCACAGCAGTGCCGGGTCGCGCGCGCCGCCGCCGGCCGCCACCGCCGCGCCGAGCAGCGATTTCGGCCCGTCGTCGTGGGCTGCGGCGTCGAAGCGCTGCTGGCCGCGAAACGGGCCATCGCCGACGCCCCAGCCGGTCAGACAGCGCGCCACCTCCTGGACATCGCGCTGGGTGTAGCCGGCGGTGACGCCGAGGGTGTGCAGCTCAAGCAGCTCGCGGGCGTAGTTCTCGTTCGGGCTCCCGGCGCGGTTCTGCTGGTTATCCAAGTAGCCGAGCATGGCCGGGCTGGACATCGAGGCCCACAGCAGATCGCGGAAGCTGCCGAGCGCGTGTGGCCGCACCACGTCGCGGTCGTCGAGCAGCTTGAGCCAGCCGCCGTCGCCCTTGGCCACGCTGATGCTGAAGTGGTCGCTCCAGAAATCGACCATCAGCTCGTAGAGCTGGCGGCGGCTATAGATCGCCCGCAGCAGCGTGGCCCGGCGCAGGTCGGCGATGATATCGGCTTCGCTCGCCTCGTAGATCGACGAGACATCGACGCTGAGGCTGGGCACGCCCTGAAGCCGCCAGGCCAGCTCGGCGTCGCCGAGCCGCTCGGGGGTCAGCTGCTCCTCGACCCAGCCGGCCAGGCCGATGGCGGCGGCGCGCTCGCGCTCGGCGGGGTGCGGCGCGAAGGTCAGGCGGCTGAGCGCGCGCCAGATCTGCCCATCGACTGACGGCGGCGGCGCGGCGACCCGGCCAGACGCCAGCTGCTCGCGGACCGGCGCGCAGGCTGCCAGCGCGCCGGACGCAAGCATCGCCGCCAGGAAGCTACGACGGCTGAGCGGCATGGTCGCCCTCCACGCGCGCCGCGCGCGCGTGGAGGGCCGGCAGGATCGCGCCGAGCGACAGCAGCAGCAGCAGCGGCGCGATAATGAGCCAGCCGACGAACGGCACCAGCGCCGCCAGCTCCAGGGCCACGGCGCCGCGGAGTAGCCGCCGCGTCGCGCCGCCTGATGAATCAGCGCTCAGCCGCCGCCCCACCAGCCGCGCCAGACCTGCCGCCCCCAACGCAGCGCAGGTGAGCGCGGCCAGCAGCAGCGCCCAGCCGATGAGCTGGAGCGGCGCGGCCGGCGAGTTCAGCAGCAGCAAGAACGCCAGCGTCAGCGGGGCCGCCGCCACCAGCCCTGCGCCGAAGCAGCGCCACACACCGCCGTCGATCCGATCCTCAGCGCGCGCCACCGCGCCTGGGGCCAGCTGCGCCAGCGTCAGCAGCAGCGCCGGCAGCGCGACGGCCACCGTCAGCACCAATCCAAATCCGAGCACAACCCATCCGAGGTTCATGGCATTCTCCTTTCGATTGTTTTGCCTGTGGGGGTGCGGTAGACTTGTTTTTTGCTGCTGCGCAGCTCCGCTGCGCAGCAGCACTACATGCTTGCGCGGTGCGGAGCGCCAGCGCGGAGTGCCGCCGTCCCATCGATCTCCTAGCGCACGATAGATCTTGCCATCGCAGCCGCAGAGCAGCAGCGCGACGGCCAGGAGCAGCGCGCCGGAGCGTGCGGCGATGTCAGGCATCGGTGCGAGCCTCCACGCGGTGCGCGTTGGCGGGCTCGCGCCGCAGCAGCGCCACGATCGCCGCGCCCAGGCCGGCAATCAGGGTCAGGCCGGCCACCGCCACCCAGCCGACGACCGGCAGCAGGCTGGCGCCAACGAGCAGCCCAAAGCCGGAGGCGAGGCGCTGGTACGGGCCAGCCGCTGGGCGCAGCCGGTCGCCGACGATCCGCGCGATGGCGGTGACGCCGACGGTGGCGAGCGCGAGCGCGACGGTGAGCATCAGCAGCGAGAGTAGACGGGCCAGCTCGCCGCCGCTGCCGAGCGCCGCGACCAGCACGCCGAAGAACAGCGCGTTGACCAGCCCGACGGCCATTGTGCGGCGGGGGGCGGCGAGCAGGATCGCGCCGGAGCGGGCGATGAGGCGCGGTAGCAGCAGATCGGCCAGTGCGCCACAGGCGATGAGCGCCGCGCCGGCCAGGGCGATGAGCAGCAGTAGGCTGAGGACTTGAAGCAGATCGGCGGGGTTCATGACAGACCCTTCTGTTGGCGAAGCAGCAGACGATTGGCAAACAGGCAGAGCAGTGCGCCGAGGCAGACCGCCGCCAGCCACTCAGCCGAGGCGACGTGCTGGAGCGCGGGCAGCGGCGCGGCCAGAACGCTGGCGAGCAGCGAGCCAGCGGCAGCGACGGCGGAGAACGCGCCGTCCAGCCAGCGCAGCAGCGCGCCCACCACCGCCGTGGGTGTTGGCAGCGCCGGCAGCGCGAGCAACGGCCAGCGCAGCGCGAGCAGCCAACCGGTGACGGCGATCTGTGCCGCGAGCAGCACCCAAATGCCTGTTTGCCAGCGTTGCGGCGTCGCGCCGATCGATTTGATCACTGCCGGCGCGAGGTCGATGGCGAAGTCTGGCACCGGCAGCGCGTCGAGCGCGGCGAACAGGCGGCGCAGCGCGGCGAGCTCGGCGCGGCAGCGCGCGCACGCCGCCAGGTGCTGCCGGGCAGTCGCCTCGGTATGCCTGTCAAGCTCGCCATCGAGCATCTGGTTGAGCTGATCTTCGGTGAGGTGCATGGGCATCCCTCGTGCATTGACAATTGACGATTGACGAACGCCGCATCGTGCTGCTCACAGACGTTCGTGCGGTTCAAACAATGCAGCGTGAAACGACACTAGGTTTGGTCATCGAGCCGCCGGCGCAGCTGCTGGCGGGCGCGGAACAGATGGCTTTTGACATCGCTGAGCGGGATGGCGAGCTGCCGCCCGATCTCCTCGTAGGAGAGCTCCTGATAGTGACGCAGCACGATCGTGGCGCGCTGGAACGGTGGCAGCTCGGCGATGGCCTGGCGCAGCGTCGCCTCGCGCTCGGCCGCTAGCAGATGCTCATCCGGGCCGGCGCGGTCGTCTGGCGGGTCGTACGGCCGCGCATCGCCGCCTGCGTCGAGCGACACCGATGAGATGCGTCGCCGGCCGCGCGAGTTGAGCGAGAGATTGACGGCGATGCGGGCGATCCACGGGCCAAACGGCCGACCGAGCTCGAAGCTGCCAAGCGCGGCGTGGCCACGGATGAACGCGTCCTGCGCCAGATCGAGCGCGTCCTCGCGCTGACCGAGGATGCGGTAGGTGAGCGCCACAACCGCTGTCTGGTAGCGACGCACCAGCTCGCCGTAGGCATCGGCGTCGCCGCGCCGCGCCAGCGCGATCAGCTGCTGTTCGTCTGGCATCGGCTCGATCGGCATCCGTCACCTGCGCATCGCGGCGGGCCACGGCGGCGCGCTCATAGATCTATACAGCGGCGCAGCGAAAAAGTTGCAGCGGGGGCGACACACGAGGGGAGATAGCATAGCCCGCCCAGGCAGGTCTCGGGGATCTGGCCACGGACAGCAGGATTGATCCTCAAGACCTGCCCGGGCGGGTGGGGGCGAAGCCGGTGGCGGGCGATGGGATGGCGATGGCGCGCGGGCGATGCGGGCGGGCCATGGGCGGGGCGTCTCAGCGCCCCGCCTCGGCGATCTCGGCGAGCGCTGCCCAGCGAGCGAAGGTGGTCTCGAGCGTGGCGGTGAGCGCGGTGAGCGCGGCGCCGTGCCGGGCGGTCGCCTGATAGTCGCCGCCGGCCGCCAGCAGCGCGTTGAGCCTGGCCTGTTCGGCCTCGAGCGCCGCCATCTTGGCCTCAAGCTCGCGCAGTTCGCGGGTCTCGGCGAACGTCAGCCGCCGCGGCAGATCCGCTTTTGGCGATGCCGCCGCCGGCTTCGGCCTTTCGCGCGCGGTCTCGGTCGCCCTGCGCGCGATGTCTGCTGCGTAGGCGCTGTAGCCGCCTGGGTACTCGACGACCTTGCCGTCGACGAAGGCCAGCGTCCGGTCGATCGTCCGGTCCAGGAAGTAGCGGTCGTGAGTCACCACCACCACCGTGCCGGCGAAACTATCCAGGTAGTCCTCCAGCACCGCCAGCGTCTGGATATCCAGATCATTGGTCGGCTCGTCCAGCAGCAGCACGTTCGGCGCGTCGATCAGCGCTCGCAGCAGGTAGAGCCGCCGTCGCTCGCCGCCAGAGAGCGTGCCGATCGCGCTATAGTGGGCCGACGGCGTGAATAGAAAGCGCTCCAGCATCTGCGCCGCCGTCTGCTGCCCGCCGTCGCTCAGCTGGATCAGCTCGGCCCCGGAGCGTACATAGTCGATGGCGCGCATCGCTGGGTCCATCCCGGCCGTCTCCTGGTCGTAGTAGGCCAGATGGACGGTCTCGCCGATGATGGCGCTGCCGCTGTCCGGCGCGATCTTGCCGGACATAATGTTGAGCAGCGTGGTCTTGCCGCTGCCGTTCGGGCCGATGATCCCGACCCGCTCGCCGGGGCCGATGCTCAGCGTCAGCCCATCGAGCAGCGTGCGCTGGCCGTACTGTTTGCTGACGCCAGTCAGGTCGAAGACTTTTTTCCCCAGCCGCCGCGCCAGCGAGTCCAGCGTGAGCGTGGCGCGCTGCTCCGGCGGCAAGATCTCCTGCAGCGCGCCGATCCGATCGATCCTGGCCTGCTGCTTAGTGGTGCGCGCCTGCGCCCCGCGCCGCAGCCAGACCAGTTCCTTGCGCAGGATCGTCTGGCGCCGCCCCTCGTCCGCGGTCTGCTGCGCCAGCCGCTCGGCCCGCAGCTCAAGAAAGCGCGCGTAGCTGCCGTCGTAGCTGTAGAGCCGCCCGCCGTCCAGCTCGACGATCCGGACGCACACTCGTTCGAGCAGGTAGCGATCGTGCGAGACCAGCAGCAGCGCAGACGGTGCGCGGCCGAGGAACTCCTCAAGCCATGCGATCGTCGCCGTGTCGATGTGGTTGGTCGGCTCATCGAGGATCAGCAGGTCGACCTCATCGATCAGCGCTGCGGCCATGGCCACTCGCCGCCGCATGCCGCCGGAGAGGTCGCCGGTGCGCGCTGTCAGATCACTGACGCCGAGGCGGCTCAGGATCGCCCGCGCGCGCTGCTCGATCGACCACGCATCGCTGGCGTCCATGCGCCCGCCGAGCTCGGCGAGCTGGCGCTGGAGCGCGGCGTCGTCTGGGGCGTGGGCCAGCGCGTCAGCCGCTGCAGTGTAGGCCCGCACCAGCTGGAGCGCCGGCGAGTCGCCGCTGAATAGTTGCGCCAGGACGGTCAGATCGGGGGTGAGCGCCGGGTTCTGTGGCAGGTAGGCGATGCGCAGCCCGCGCGCGCTCACCACCCGCCCGCTGTCCGGCGGCTCGATGCCGGCGGCGATCCGCAGCAGCGAAGTCTTGCCGCTGCCGTTGACGCCCACCACGCCGACGCGCTCGCCAGACGCGATGGTGAGCGTCGCGTCGGCGAACAGCGGGCGCTCGGTGTACTGGCGGGAGACCGCCTCAAGGGTCAGGATCGTCTGGGCCATCGTCGCTCGTTTCAGCCAGGCTCGCCGCAGGCGGCGGCCTCGGGGTATAATGCCGCGGTGCCGCTCATACTACCACAGGTCACGCATGATCAGACGCCTGCTCCCGCTGCTGCTGCTGCTCGCCCTTCTGCCCACCTCCGCCGCTGCCGCCCAGCCGCCGCAGCTCGCCTTCTTTGGCATGAACACCTACATCACCGGCCAGGAGCGGCTCGGCAACGACCGCGACGACGGCATCGCGACGATCGTGGCCGCCGGGCGCACCGCAGGGGCGAGCTGGGCGCGCGAGGAGATCTCGTGGGCCAACCTTGAGTCGGAGCGTAAGGGCCGCTGGAACTGGGCCAACATGGATCGCAGAATCGCGCAGCTCGCCGCCGCCGGCTACGGCATCACCGGAATGCTGCTGACGACGCCGGCTTGGGCGCGGGTGAGCGACTGCGGCGCGCGGGCGCGGGCGGCGGCGACTCAGACCTACTGGTGCCCGCCGGCCAGCGCACGCGACTATAGCGACTTCGTGTGGACGGTCGTCGAGCGCTACGACGGCGACGGGGTGATGGACGCCCCCGGCTCGCCGCGCGTCGCTGCCTGGCAGATCTGGAATGAGCCGAGCGCGCCGCTGACCTGGCCTGGCTCGCCGGCCGAGTACGGCGCGCTGCTGGTGGAGGGCTACAAGGCCGCCAAGAGCGCCGACCCGAGCGCGATCGTGGCGA
>JAYUUK010000166.1:0-1653 GCA_043754595.1 Roseiflexaceae bacterium
GCGGTGGTGGTGATGCTGGCGGTGCGTCAGGCCGAGCGCTGGGAGCGGCTGCGCACGTTCTTTGCCGGGCTGGATACCGGCACGGCACAGGTTCGCATCCGCGCGGCGCTGCTGCTGCTGGTGGGGTTCGCCGCGCTCGCCGAGCGGCTGGGGCTCGAGGTAATCCTCGGGGCATTTCTGGCCGGGGCGATCCTGGCGCTCGTCGACCGCGAGGGCAGCATCGGCCACGAGGCGTTTCGGCAGAAGCTCAGCGGCATCGGCTACGGCGTATTCATCCCTATCTTTTTTGTCGCCAGCGGGATGCGCTTCAGCGTCGGCGCGCTGCTCGGCGACCGAGCGAGCCTGCTGTTGGTGCCGCTGCTGCTGGCCGCGCTGCTGCTAGTGCGCGGGCTGCCGGCGCTGCTCTACCGCTCGCTGCTCGGCGGGCGCAGAGCTATCGCCGCCGGGCTGCTCCAGGCGACATCGCTGCCCTTCATCCTGGCGGCCGTGCAGATCGGCACTGACCAGCATCTGATCGGCCAGGCGGTCGGCGCGGCGTTGATCTTCGCGGGTCTGCTCTCGGTGCTGCTGTTTCCGCTCGCGGCGGTGGCGCTGCTGCCAGCGCTGGCCGCCAGCGATGCGACGGCCGATGCCGTGCGCGGCGGAGCCGCCGGCGCGTTGACGGAAGGAGAACGACGATGGATCGTCTCAGAGGCAAGCGCGCCCTGATCACCGGCGGCACCAGCGGCATCGGTCTGGAGACCGCCAGGCAGTTTCTGGCCCAGGGCGCGCGGGTGATCGTGACCGGGCGCAGCCAGGCGGGAATCGCCCGCGCACGGCAGGATCTCGGCGGCGGCGCGCTGGTCGTCGCCAGCGATGCCGGCGATGTGGCAGAGCAGCAGCAGCTGGCGGCGCGCATCGCGGCGGCGTTCGGCCAGCTCGATGTCGTCTTTATCAACGCCGGGGTCGCCACCCTCCAGCCGATCGAGCGCTGGGACGAGCCGACGCTCGACCGGCAGCTGGCGGTCAACTTCAAGGGGCCGTACTTTCTCATCCAGCGGCTGCTGCCGCTGCTGGCCAACCCCACCGCCATCGTGCTCATGGCCACCGCCGATATCCACTGTGGCGCGCCGATGTCCAGCGTCTACAGCGCCAGCAAGGCCGCGCTGCTCTCGCTGGCCAAGACGCTCTCCGGCGAGCTGATGGACCGCGGGGTGCGGGTCAACGCCATCAGCGCCGGCCCGCTGGACACGCCGTTGCACTGGCGGCTCGGCGCTGCGGCGGGGGCGGCCAGGCAGCTCCAGATCCCGCTCGGGCGGCTCGGCGAGGCGCGCGAGATCGCCCAGGCGGTGGTGTTCCTCGCCTCCGACGAGACAGCATTTATGCGCGGCGGCGAGATTATTATCGATGGTGGCATGAGCACGCTGTAGCGCTGCTGGGCTGCAAGGTCGGCACGGTCAAATCGCACTTTTGCCGCCGTAGGAGTAGTCGGGTGATGTAGTACGGAAAGGCGGGGTGGTTTGGAGGGCCGCAGGTCCCTCCAAAAATAACAGTTTATACCCCTCACCCGTATGTGATCGAGCGACCTATGTGCTATGTAAACGCGCGAAGCGCAGAGCGGGGGGTTTGGGGGCGCAGCCTCCAAGATTATCTTTTTCTCCTCTTGTTAGGATT
>JAYUUK010000167.1:0-14812 GCA_043754595.1 Roseiflexaceae bacterium
CATGCCTGAGCGCGCCGCGGATCGAGGGCGGAGTGAGGGCCCAGACCCTGGCATCAGCGCGGGCGATCGGGTCGCCATAACCGTGCGCCCTCCATGGCAGCAAATGCTCGCCGCGCACCAGGTAGACGGTGCAGCCGGAGTTTGTGCGCAGAACCTGGTCGAGGCTGACCATCGCGCCATCTGGAACGTCCGCCAGTTCCATCTGGGCGTACGGTGCCAGCCGCTCGCGGTGAAGGTGGGCGTCGATCGCCGCAAACGTCGGCGTTTGGCTCAGATGCTGGCCTCGCTACCACGCGGCCCTGAAGCGCACCGCAGCGTCGCGCCGGCACGCAAAGCACGGTCGATGGCCCGCGGCGAGCGCGGTGGCCTCATCGAGGAAAAACAGCTCGGTGTAGTGGCCTAACCGCATGATCTGCCGCCGCCGGCCGCGAAATTCCAGCAGACAGCTGATCCAGCGCTCGCCGCAATGATGGCGGACGATCTGTCCGTGGTGGTCGTGCAGGCAGCCGCGGTTGCCCATCAGCGTGCCGCGCGCCTCTGTCGCGATGACCTGACCAAAGGGGTTGACACGGTTCGCTTTTGGCATCGTCGCTCGCAATCGATCATCGGGACGCATTGGCCAGGGTTCAGGAGCGCGATTCAGCATCACCAGGCGTCGCCTGGCGAGCATCGAGCCAGCGCTCAAGATTATCGAGCGTGCTGAAGTCGAACAGCGCGCGCCCGAGATCGAGCAACTCATCTGCGCCCAGCGCCGCTACTCGCGCCCCAAGCGCCGCTGGCAGATCGCCCAGCCTCCGTGCCAGCAGCTCGCTCGCGAAGATACGCAGACCCTCCTCGCGACCCTCCTCGCGACCCTCCTCGCGACCCTCCTCGCGAGCGATCCGCATCGGCCACACCTCAAATGTTTCCATGCTACCCTCCAGTTGCTGTGTCACCGCGCTCACAAGCTCGCGCTCCAGCCCCTCTGGCAGACGCATTGCCCAGTCGATAAAGCTGTAGATATCGCGTATCGTCGCCCGATCCAGGCCGCAGCTATAGAGCTGACGGATCAGCATAAACTTCGACTCGTAGCGACGATACGGGCGCTTTCTGGTGGCGAGCATCGCCAAATGCGCCAGCACAACCAGCGCGAACGGGTTGTGGCTCGTCGCAAGCTCATCACGTCGGGCTGCGAGGTCGATCAGCTTGACGATCGGGAAGCTAAACTCGAGCCTGCACCCCAGCCGCTCGTAGCTGAAGCGTGCTGGCCGCCAGCTCCGGCGCGCATCGCCGAGGATGGCCAGGCTAACGGTCTCGTAGCCAAACCGATCGCGGATGCGGCTGTGGTACGTGTACATCTGCTGCGCAAAGTCGCGCTCCGGCTGGTTCTGCACCTCGATATGGATGAGGAGCCACGCCTCGCCGCCAGTAAGGAGCGCCACACGCACCAGCTTATCCGCTGTGCGCCTGCCGGTGGCGCTCTCTGGCGAGATCTGCTGCAGCTCGGTGTCCAGCCACTCGTAGGGCTGCATCCAGTCGATCGCTGCCGCCACCGCCGGAAACAGCAGCGCGCAGCACTCAGGAAAGAAACGCTCGATGGCCAGCTTCCATGGCGCATCAAGGGTCTCGCCCGCCGTATATTCCCGATCGCTCATACTGTCATCGTTTCAAGTATACATCGAATAGCGCACGACCGCCGCTTCGATCCTACTCTAGCCCAGGGCAATTGCATCTTCAATCGCTTCCAACGGGGGTGTGGGGGCGCAGCCCCCCAAAAAACCGCTCATTTGCGCGCGCTGGCGGCGCAAATGAAGGACGTTCTGGAAGGTTCCCCTCCAAACCTCCACGCCGCACACACAGCATCGTGTGATACCATTGCCCTGTACTCTAGCCGAAGTGTGTGACAGCTACAGCCACATCTACCCAACTGCCACAGGCCGAAAAAAGGACGCAGCGCAGCGTTAAAACCGATTCCGTGGAGCAAGCGTGATGCGGATGGGGGTTTGGGGCGCAGCCCCCGAGATAATTACTTTATAGAACTGCCATACGTTCATCAGTCTGCGGGACGACACGGGGCGGCGCGATTCGCGGTATAATGCGCAGCAGCGGCTGAGACGCAGCGAGTAGGCGGGCAGGAGCGCACAGAGAGCGGATGGTTTTGGCTGAGAGCCGCCGCCGCGAGCGCCCGCTGAAGTTCCCTGCTGAGCCGGGGTGGTGAACCACAAGTAGCCGCCCCCGTTTTACCGACGTTACACGGTCTGAGGGTGCGCCCGCGCTGCGACTGCCGGCGGTGCGCGCCAAATCAGGGTGGTACTGCGAGTCACGCCTCGTCCCTGCGAGCGCGTGGCTTTTTTGCGTTCAGAAGGAGCGCTATGAACTTAATCGAAGAGCTTGAGCAGCTCCAGACCGCCGCCATCGCCGCGCTCGATGCGGCGCAGAGCGCCGACGCGCTCGACGCCTGGCGCGTGGCATACGTTGGCAAGCAGGGGGCCGTCTCCAAGCTGAGCCGCAACCTCGGTACGCTCAGCGCCGAGGATCGGCCCGCCGCCGGGCAGGCGTTCAACCGGGTGCGCGCCGCGCTCGATACCGCGCAGGAGGTGGCCGAGGAGCGGATCAGGCGCGCGGCGCAGAGCGATACCTTCGAGGCCGAGCAGATCGATGTCACTATGCCCGGCCGCGCGCCGCAGCTCGGGCAGCTGCACCCCAGCACGCAGATCCTGCGCCAGATCGCGGCGATCTTCGGCCAGATGGGGTTCCAGGTCTACGAAAGCCCAGAGGTCGAGACCGACGAGATGAACTTCGGGCTGCTCAACATCCCGGCCGATCACCCGGCGCGCGATATGTGGGATACGTTCTATATCGAGACCGACGCCGGCGGCCCAAAGACGCTGCTGCGCACCCACACCTCGCCAGGGCAGATCCACGCCATGCGCCAGTACGCGCCGGCGCCGGTGCGGGTGATCCTTCCTGGCAAGTGCTACCGCTACGAGCAGACCACAGCGCGCCACGAGATGCAGTTCTACCAGGTTGAGGGGATCGCGGTGGGCGAGCAGATCACCTTCGCCGACCTCAAGGGCACGCTGATCGGGTTCGCCGAGCAGCTCTACGGCAAGGGCACGAAGACGCGCTTTCGGCCCAGCTATTTCCCATTCACCGAGCCGAGCGTCGAGCTCGATATCGAGTGCTTCATCTGCGGCGGCGTGGGATGCAAGGTCTGCAAGCAGAGCGGCTGGCTGGAGATCCTCGGCGCTGGCATGATCCACCCGACGGTGCTGCGCAACGGCGGCTACGACCCGGAGCGGATGAGCGGGTTCGCCTTCGGGATGGGCCCCGAGCGGATCGCGATGCTGCGCTATGGGATCGACGATATCCGCTGGTTCTTCAGCGGCGATATGCGGTTTCTGGAGCAGTTTGGATAGGGTCGCAGCGGTCCGTCTCGGTCAACAGGCAACATCAATTGTCAATCGTCAATCGTCAATTGATCGTGGTGCTCGTGGCGTACCTGGCGCTCGCCGCGCTCTACAACGCCGCCGTGCCGCTCGGCGAGGGGCCAGATGAGGCGGGACACGCCGCGTACGCGTTCTTTCTAGCGCGCGAGCGGCGGCTGCCGTTGCAGGCTGGGGCGGCGGGCGGGCCGGCGCGCGATGAGGTTCCCGGCGAGGGGCATCAGCCGCCGCTGGCCTACATCCTGGCCGCGCCCGCCGCGCTCTGGCTCGCGCCGGCCGAGCGCAGCTTCGACCTACCGGGGAACCCGCGCTTCGTCTGGCTCGGCGGGGGCGAGCGTAACGCCGCCGCCCACGGCACGCGCGAGCTCTGGCCGTACGATGCGCAGGTCTGGGCCTGGCGGCTGATGCGCGGCGTCTCGGCTCTGGCTGGGGCCGCCACCGTGGCGCTGACGTTCGCCCTGGCGCGGCGCATCTGCCCGGATCGGCCGGAGGTGGCAGTGCTGGCGGCGGCGCTGGTGGCCTTCAACCCGCAGGTGCTGTTTCTCTCGGCGCTGGTCAGCAACGACCTGCTGCTGGCGGCGCTGTGTATGGCGGTGCTGGTCGTGCTCTCCGACGCGACGCCGCATGGACGCCAAGCTGACGATGACGCGCGCGGATCGATCGGCGCTGGCAGACAGCTGCTCGTCGGCGCGCTCCTCGGGCTGGCGCTGCTGACCAAGCAGAGCGCCATGATCCTGCTGCCGCTGGTGGGGCTGTGGGCGGCGATGCTGGCCTGGCGCGGCGGGGCAGGCTGGGGCGAGCGGCTGGCGCGGCTGGGAAGCAGCTGCCTGCTGATAGGCCTGCCGGCGCTGGCGATCTGCGGCTGGTGGTATCTGCGCAACTGGCGGCTGTACGGCGACCCGCTGGGGCTGGCGGTGTTCCGCGCCGAGTTCGCCAGCGCGCCGTTCGCGTGGGGCGAGCCACGCGCCTGGCTCGATGCGCTGTGGACGGTACACCGCTCCTCGTGGGGGGTGTTCGGCTGGATGAACCTGCCGGGCCCAGATCTCGCCAGCTGGATCTTCGCCGCGCTCTGCGTCGTCGGCGTGCTTGCGCTGGCGCTGACGCTGCGGGGCGCGGCACGGGCCGACGGCACGGCCAGGGCGCTCGTTTTTCCCGCGCTGCTGCTGGCGCTCGGGCTGGCATGGCTGGTGAGCTTCGCGCTGGCGGCCGGACAGGTGGCGTGGCAGGGGCGGCTGCTGTTCCCGGCGGCGGGGGCGGCGGCGCTGCTGCTGGCGCTCGGGCTGGGGCGGCTGGCGCGCGGCCCGATTCTCTGGCTGGGGCTGGCGGCGCTGGCGCTCTACGCGCTCTGGCTGCCATTTGGGGTGATTAGGCCAGCCTACCCGCCGCAGGTCATCGCGCTTGCCGATGGGCTGGCGCTCAGCGATAGTCGACTCGACGCGCGCCTTGCCTACCGCGATGAACCGGGGGCCGCGCTGCGGGCAGCGAGATTTGCGCCTACGGCGCGGGCCAGCGAGACGGTGAGGCTGACGCTCGTGTGGCAGGCGCTGAGCCGGCAGAACCGCGACTGGGAGGTCTTCGTCCACCTCGTGGACGCCGACGGCACGATCGTGGCTGAGGTCGATGAGCAGCCGCGCGGCGGGGCGCTGCCGATGACGCAGTGGGTGCGCGGCGACTGGCTGCGCGACGAGAAGGCGCTGGCGCTGCCGGCGAACCTCGCGCCAGGCACGTACGAGCTGCGCGTCGGGCTGTGGTACCCCAAGACCGAGCGGCGGGCGGGCGTGTACGATAGCAGAGGCAAGCTGCGCGGCGACTACGTCGCTATTGGGAAATTGACAATTGACGATTGACGATTGGTCAATAAGGGAGTTCATATGCGCGTTCCACTTTCCTGGCTCAGAGAGTTCGTCGACCACGGGCTGAGCGTCGATGATCTGGCGGCGAAGCTGACCATGATCGGGCTCGAAGTCGACGCGATCGAGCGGATCGGCGTGGCGGGCTCCGAGCTGCCGTGGCCGGCCGACAAGGTGCTGGTCTGCAACATCCTGGAGGTACTGCAGCACCCAAACGCGGACAAGCTGGTGCTGGCCGATGTGGACTACGGCGGGCCGCAGCCGCACCGGGTCGTCACCGGCGCACCAAATATTCAGCAGTACAAGGGGCTCGGGCCGATCGGCCGCCCGCTCAAGAGCGTCTTCGCCCGCGAGGGCACCGAGCTGTACGATGGCCACGCCGATGGCAAGGTGAAGGCGGTGCTCAAGGGCCGGCCGGTGCGCGGCGTGATGTCCGACGCGATGCTCTGCTCGGAGAAAGAGCTCGGCATGTCCGATGAACACGAGGGCATCCTGTTGCTGCCGGACGATGCGCCGGTGGGCGCGCCGCTGGCTGAGTATCTCGGCGAGACGGTGCTTGAGCTGAGCGTGCTGCCCAATATGGCGCGCTGCCTCTCCATCCTGGGCGTGGCCCGCGAGGTGGCGGCGATCACCGGGGCGGCGCTGCGCATGCCAGACGACGCGCTGGAGACCGAAGGGCCGTCGGTCGACGGACGGGTGATGGTCACGATCGAGACGCCGGAGCTCTGCCCGCGCTTCACCGCCGGGCTGATCGAGGGCGTGACGGTCGGGCAGTCGCCGTTCTGGATGCAGCGCCGGCTGACGCTGGCGGGGATGCGCCCGATCTCCAACATCGTCGATATCTCGAATTATGTCATGCTGGAGCTCGGCGCGCCGAACCACATGTTCGACGCCGATGCGGTGGCCGACCGGCACCTGGTCGTGCGGCAGCCGCGTGCAGGCGAGGCGCTGACGACGTTGGACGGCAAGCGGCACGCGCTTTCGCCAGACGAACTGCTGGTGGCAGACGGCAGCGGCCCGCTGAGCCTGGCAGGCGTGATGGGCGGGCTTGCGTCAGAGGTCGCCGCCACGACGACAAATGTGCTGGTGGAGAGCGCGATCTGGGAGCCGACGATCATCAGGCGGATGTCTACGGCGCTCAAGGCGCGCTCAGAGGCGTCGCGGCGCTTCGAGCGCGGCGTGGACTATGGGCTGCCGCCGCTGGTGCAGCGCCGGCTGCTCGGGCTGCTGCGCGCGATCGCCGGCGGCCAGGTCGCGGCGGGGATCGTCGATGCCTACCCGACGCCGTGGCGCGAGGTGGTGCTGGATCTGACGCCCGGCGAGGTGCGGCGGCTGCTCGGGCTGGAGCTGACGGCGGCGCAGGTCGCCGGGCTGCTGCTGCCGCTCGGCTTCGGCTGCGAGCTGATCGACGGCGCGGTGCGGGTGACGGTGCCGAGCGCAAGGCGCGATGTGACCCAGCTCGCCGACCTGTGCGAGGAGGTGGCGCGGATGTACGGCTACGACCGGCTGCCGCAGACGCTGCTGGCGGACGCGCTGCCTGAGCAGCGGCCAAACCCGACGCTGGAGCTGGAGCAGAAGAGCCGCGATGTACTGAGCGGTGCCGGGCTGGCCGAGGCGATCACCTACTCGCTGACCAGCATGGCCGAGGTCGCCACGATCGACGAGCGCGCCGCCGACCCGGCCGCCTACCTCAAGCTGGCCAACCCGCTCTCAAGCGACCGCGAGTACATGCGGCGCTCGCTGCTGCCGACGCTGCTCGACGCGCTGGGGCGCAACCTGCGCGAGCGCGAGCGGGCGGCGCTGTTCGAGATCGGCCGGGTCTACCTCAGGGCCGATGGGCAGGTGCTGCCAGACGAGCCGCGCCGGCTGGCGATCGCCATGGCCGGGCCGCGCGCTGCGCAGAGCTGGCAGCAAGCCGCCGGCGAGCCGCTGGATTTCTTCGACCTCAAGGGCGTGGTGGAGACTCTGCTGGAGCGGCTCAACCTGACCGGGCGGGTGCAGTTCGCGGCGCTCAGCGACGACCGACGCTTCCAGCCGGGGCGCGCGGCGACGCTGCTGGCACCGGCGCGCCCGGTCGTCGATGCGGTGGCGCCGGCGGCGCAGAAGGGCAAGGGCCGCGCCGAGATCGTGCTCGAACCGATCGGCGTGATCGGCGAGCTCCACCCCGACGCCCGCGCGCGGCTCGGCATCGCGGCGCCGCGCGCGCTGGCCGCCGAGATCGACCTGGACGCGCTGATCGCGCTGGCGACGCAGAGCCGCTACGCCGCGATCTCGCGCTTCCCGGCGGTGGTGCAGGATCTGGCGGTGGTAGTGGCGCACGACACGCCGCAGGAGCGAGTGGCAGCGGCGATCCGCAAGTACGCCGGGGGCGCGCTGGAGAGCCTGACGCTGTTCGATGTCTACAGCGGCGCGCAGCTCGGCGATGACAAGCGCAGCCTCGGCTACCGGCTGAGCCTGCGCCTGCCGGATCGCATGCTGAGCGAGGACGAGGTGGCCAAGATCCGGCAGAAGATCGTCAAAGGCATCGGCTTCGACGCCGGCGGGACGATCCGCAGCTGATCACAGGACCTGGACCGGGTCGATGTCCATCGTCCAGCCGCTCGGCAGCCGGATCGCCGCGATCAGCGGGTCGGGGCGCTCGGCGAGCAGCAGCAGGTGCCATCGGTAGCGGTTGCGCTGGATGTGAAAGAACGCCGGTGCCGGCCCGACGATCCGCCACGTGCCGAGGTCCAGCCGACCGGCCAGCGTCTGCACCTCCTCGGCGAGCGCTGCTGCTGCGCGTCTGCCGCGCTCGTCGGTGCCGGCGGCGGTCACGAAGCGCACCAGGCGACCAAACGGCGGGTAGCCAGTCTGCCGCCGGAACGCCATCTCCTGGGTGTAGAACTCGCTGTAGCTATGCTCCTGCGCCGCCAGCAGCGCGTAATGCTCGGGGTTGTAGCTCTGCATCACCACCTTGGCGCCGGCGCTGCGCCGCCCGGCCCGGCCGGCCACCTGCGTCAGCAGCTGGAAGGCGCGCTCGGCGGCGCGGAAGTCCGGCAGGTGCAGCCCGGTGTCGGCGGCCACTACCCCCACCAGCGAAACCCCTGGCAGATCCAGCCCCTTGGCGATCATCTGCGTCCCCACCAGCACCTGCGCCTCGCGGTTGAGGAAGGTGTCCAGCAGCCGCTGGTGCGCCCCCTTGCGCCCCACCGCGTCGCGGTCCCAGCGCAGCACGGCGGTGCCGGGAAATAGCCGCTCGACCTCCTCGACCACCCGTTGCGTGCCGATGCCGAACGATTTGACCCGCGGGCTGTAGCAGTTCGGGCAGAACGTCGGCGGCAGCTCGCGGTGGCCGCAGCCGTGGCAGATCAGGATCGTGCTCTGATCGCCGGGCTGCGTGTCAGGTGAGCGAACGCCGAGGCGGCCATCGGCGTCGATATAGTGGACCGTCAGCGGCGACGAGCAGTTGGGGCACTCGACGACCTGGCCGCAGTCGCGACACATCACAAACGAGGCCGCGCCGCGCCGGTTGATGAACAGGATCGCCTGCTCGCCGCCCTCGATCGTCTGGATCAGCGCGTCCTGAAGCGGGGCGCTGAAGATCGAGCGGTTGCCGCTCTGGAGCTCGCGGCGCATATCGACGATCCGCACCGGCGGCAGCGGCAGCGCCTGCGGCCGCGGCAGGCCGTCGTGGCCGCGCGCCATGCCGACGCGCTCGGGCAGCTCAAGCAGCGTCAGCCGGCCATCGCGCGCATCGGTGTAGCTCTCGATCGCCGGGGTGGCCGATCCGAGGATCAGCACGCTGCCGCTGATGGCGGCGAGCTGCCTGGCCACATCGCGGCCGTTGTAGCGCGGCGATGCGTCGTGCTTGTACGATGTGTCGTGCTCCTCATCGACGATGATCACCCCGAGGTTGGGCAGCGGGGCGAAGCAGGCAGAGCGCGAGCCGATCGCTAGGCTGGCCTCACCGCTGCGCAGCCGCCGCCACTCGTCGTAGCGCTCGCCGAGGCTGAGGTTGCTGTGCAGCACGGCGAGGCGGCCGGGGAAGCGCGCCGCGAAGCGCCGCACCAGCTGCGCCGTCAGCGCGATCTCCGGCACCATCACCAGCGCCTGCTTGCCCTGCCGCAGCGTCCGCCCGATCGCCCGCAGGTAGATCTCGGTCTTGCCAGAGCCGGTCACGCCGTGGAGCAGGAATGCCGTCTCGCTGCGCTCCGTCTCAGTCGCTCCGCTCCGTACGCTCCGCGTCTGGTCGCTGCGCTCCGTCTCGGTCTCCCGGTCTCGTGTCTCCCGGTCTCCCGGTCTCGTATCCCCCGGCTTCCGATCGAGCGCCCGCGAGACCGCGCGCCAGACGCGCTCCTGGTCGGCGCTGAGCTGCGGCGGCACGTCGGGGGCCACCGCATCGCCGGCCAGCGGGTCGCGCCGCACTTCGCGGGTGCTCTGCGCCACCGCGCCGCGCGCCTCAAGCGCCCGCAGCGTCGCCAAATCGCCATCGCTGGCCTTGAACAGCTCGCTCGCCGGGAACGGCCGCCGCTCCTGCCGCTCGTCCCCATCGCCAGACTCGATCGCGATCAGCGCCTCAAGCATGCGCTGCTGCTTCGGGGCGCGCGCCAGGGCCGCCAGCGTCTCGGCCCAGACGCTGTGCGGCAGGGTGAGCTGCACCATGCGTTCAAGCTTTGGGCGCGCTCTGGGGCGCGAGATCTGCGCCGCCGCATCGAGCAGCCCGCGCTCGCGCAGATCGGCGTAGGCGTGGCGCAGGTCGGTGTCGCTGCCGCGCAGCTCGGCCCGCAGCGTCTTCTCGTCGGTCTCGCCGTGGCGGCGCAGATAGTAGAGCACGGCACGCTCGCGCTCCGGCAGCGCCCCAAGGTCAGCGCGCGCACCCTCGGCGGTCGCCCGCCAGGCGATCTCGGCCTCCTGCGCCACGCCCGGCGGCAGCATCAGCGCCAGGCAGTCGTAGAGCGAGGCGCGGTAGTGCGACGCCAGCCAGCGCGCCAGCCGGATCTGGCCGGGCGTCAGCGCCGCAGCCGGGTCGGCCACATCGCTGAGATCGCGAATGACGCCGGGGCTCGCCAAAAAGGTATTTGGCAGCGGCAGCGCCGAAGATGGCAGCACGCCGGTCGGCAGGTCGTCGAAGGTGGCCTCGGCTGTGCGGCGCGGCGGCGGGTCATCCTGCCAGGCGTAGCAGTCCAGCACGATGCCCTGGACCCGCTGCCGGCGCAGCGGCGCCCACACCAGCTGCCCAGGCCGAACCAGCGCGCGCAGCATCGGCGGCACGCGGTAGGTGAAGATCGGATCGGCGCCGGGGATCGTCGCGCGCACGGCCACATCGGCCAGAAGTTCGGTGGGCATGGAACAAGTGTATCACACGCCGAGCAGCGCGCCGACGGCCCGCACGAACCCGACGGTCTCGTCGAAGCTGGCGTCGTGGTCGACGCCGGTCTCATCGTGTGCGCTGCGCCAGGCCAGCGCGTCGCCGATGAGGGCGGCCCACGCAGGCATGCGCCGCTGCGCCCAGCGCGCCGCCGCCAGCTTGGAGACCTGCTCGCCGCGCTCGACGAGGTGCAGCGCGCGGCACATGGTCAGGATAGCGTAGGCGTGCGCCTTGCGCGAGCGCATGTGGAGCACCCAGTCCTGCCACTCGCCGACCTGCCGCACGATCGCGGCGTGAAATTCGTCATCGCCGATCGGGTCGATCAGCGAGGTGGGCGGCGGCCCCCAAAGCGCTACGCCGCCGCGCCGGATCACCCACCAGTTCAGCAGCCAGTCGTTGCCGGCGTCCTTGATATGGAATAGCTCGCCAGGGCTGATCACGGCGATCGGGCTGCGCTGGGTGCGGAAGGTTTTGAGCGCGGCGCACGCCAGGTAGGCCACCTCGACGCGCTCGCGCCAGCTGGGGTGGGCATCCACGATCGCGCCGTGCAGCGCGTCGAGCCGGGCGAACTCATCATCGCTGAGATCGGACTCGATGACCGCCAGCATGTCGATGTCGCTCACATCCAGGTCGAAGTCGCCTGTCACCAGCGAGCCGTAAAGATACAGCCCGACGAGGCGCTCGCCGAGGATGGCGCGCATACCGGCGAGCAGCGCATCGAGCAGCGAAGCGATAGCCGGAGATGGAAGCACGTACATTGGAGGACCTCAGGTGCGCGATATATAGACGCAGCTCAATGATACTCGTTCTCCGCAGCTCCGTCGTATGGGCACAAAAACGGGGAGGACGCGGTGCGTCCTCCCCGAACAGCTAGACTTCGGGCCGGTCTATAGAAGTTAGCGCGCCGTGCCGCGGCGGAACATATTGACGATGCCGAGCAGCACCACCGCGCCGACGAACGACACGACGATCGAGGTTAGGTTGAACGCGCCATCGTTGATATTGACGCCGTTGAGCCCGAGGGAACTGAATATAAAGCCGCCGAGGAACGCGCCAACGATGCCGACCACGATGTTCATGAGCGTCCCCTGCCGCGCATTGGTCCGCATCACCATGCTCGCGAGCCAGCCGACTAGCGCACCGAACACGAGCCACAGAATGATGTTAATCATGAGTCGTCTCCTCCGTATGTTGATTGGGGTCATTCCCCACTTATCACACATAAGAGCAACTACTGTGCCACACGTTTGGACGATCCGCTGCGCTTCGGGAACCTACGCATGGTGGACGGAGCGGCGGCGAAGAATCGCCCCAGCCGCGAGCAGCAGCATCCCGCCGATCAGCAGTGGGAGTGTCTGCTCGACGCCGCCGGTGCTCGGCAGCGCGGCAGGGGGCTGTGGCGGCGGCGATGCGGCGACGGACGGTGGCGGCGGCGGCGGCGCAACGCCAAACGACAGGTGCTGCACCGTCGTCGCGCCTGCGGCGAGGGTCACACTGACTCGCGACCCAGCCGGGGCCGCCACGCTCACGACGTAGCTGCCGGGCGCGAGATAGGCGTCGTAGTTGCCGTTGGCATCGGTGGTCACGGCGCGCTCATCGATCATGACCGTGATGCCTGGGGCGGGCGCGGCGCTGGCGTTATCGATCACCGTGCCGGTGAGTCGCCCTGGCACTGTGGCGGTGGGCCGCTGCTCCTGCTTTGGCTCGTCAGTGGCCGTCGGCGTGAGCGTTGGGCGGGGCGGCAGACCCTGCGCCGCCGCTGGCGTGGCCGCTGGCACGAGACCCCACAGCCCGGCGAGCAGCATCGTGAGGCCGGCGACGTAGCACAGCATCTTCAGTCGTTGCATACCTGTTCCTTCTCTATCCTAATTGACGATACTGATCGGGGGCTACGCCCCCCGCCCCCGCCGTACGCTGCGCTGTGGCTCAGCGCGCGCGCCCGCCGCTCGCAGATGGTGGGTTCGTCCCGGTGACACGCACCGCAATCTGATCTTGATTATTCGCCTCATCGCGCTCATTCACCGCGCCGCCCGCTGCGCCGGGGTTCCAGCTATCGGCAAACATCAGCAACGTCGTCGTCCCGCTCGGCAGCCAGCCAGTCCAGAAGCTACGCTCGGGGTCATAGCCGGTCGTCGAGACCAACGTCACGCGCTCACCTGGATTGAGACCGCCAGCCACTGGCCAGGCCAGGCCGACGCACGGGCTCAGACCGCAGCGATCATACCACGCCTCGTTCACCGCCGGTTTCGCCGTCGGGTTGACGTACAGATCGACCCAAAACGGGTTGGCGCGGTCGTTGCCCTGGTTCTCGACCACGACCGTCACCACCACTGGCTCGCCTGCGCTAAGCTCGCGGCCGGCGGGCGAGACGGACATCGAGACGATCCGCAGGTCGGGGCTGAAGCTGCTGGCCACGATCGGCAGGAACAGTCTCCATTCGCTACGGCTGTCGATCGTGTAGCTATCGCCAGCTTCGAACCCGCCATTGCCCGCGCCCGGCCCGCCGAGCGCGCTATTGCCTGACACGATCGTATCATCATCGACGACATCGAGCCGGAGCGTCCCGCTGCCGCTGCCGGTGCTCACCATCACGGTGTACGTCGTCCCGCTGCCGCTCACCGAGGTCACGGCCGCGCCGCTGACGCCGCTGCTGATCAGGCGAAAGTCGCTAACATCGACACCGGTCATCGGCCGGTCGAAGGTGACGGTGAAGCGCACCGCGTTGGCGCGCGTCGGGCTGGGGTCGGCGCGGATCGAGCCGGTCACAGTCGGCACCGTTGGCGCGAAGGTCACGCTCGGTCCAGTCGCCGCCGCGCTCGGGTTGCCGAGCGCGTCGCTGGCGGCGGCGGCAGCGATGCTGAGCTGCACCGTGCCGGAGCCAGTCATCCCGCTGACCACGGCAATCAGGTCATCGCTGCCTGGCACCGGCTCAAGCCTGAGGCTCAGCGGGCCGGGCGCCGTCCCGCCGATGACGATATCGCTGGCCGTCAGACCGACGAGCACCTCGCTCGGGCGGATGCGGAAGCGCAGCGGGGCGATCTGCCACGGCGTTCCCCCGACCGACTCGATCGCCAGGATCGGGCCGGTGCGGTCGAGGCTGTAGACTTCGCCGCTGAAGCTGCCGTTGCCCGCCCCCGGCCCGCCGAGCGCAGCGCCGTCGCCATCGACGATGCTGTCATCGTCGATCAGGCCGAGCCGTATGGTGCCATCGCCGCTGCCGGTGCTGACCGTCACGGTGTAGCTGCTGCCGCTACCGATGACTCCGCTGATGGATGCGCCAGCGATGCCTCCGGTGGTGGTCAGCGCGAAGTCGGCCGCATCGACGCCGGTCACATCGCTGGAGAACTGCACGGCAAACTTCACGGTGCCGGCGCGGGTCGGGCTGGGGTCACTGCGCTGGATCGCCATGACGATCGGGGCGGCATACAGCGCATTATCGGCGTCGCACGGCGAGATCGCCGATGTGTTGCCGCTCGGGTCAGTGGCGGTGGCGGTGTAGACCGGCGCGCCGCTCACAGGGCTGGTGGTGAAGGTGAACGTCGCGTCGCCAGCCGCGTCGGTGGTGATTGTCTGGGCCGCGATGTAGCGCTGCGCCTCGCCCTGGCTGGTCCCCAGACCGCATGCGCGGCTGGCGAACAGCTCGATGGTGTAGCTGGTGTTCGGGGCGCTGGCGAGCGTCCCGCGCACGATCGCCGCGCTGAAAGGAATGATGGCGCTGGCGATCTGCGGCGCGTTCTGGCCATCGTTTGCGCCGCCGTCGGCATCTAGTGCATCGTTATCGTCACCCGCCGGCGGGTCGAGCTCGATCGCCGGATAGTCGGGGCCGATCCCGTAGATGCTGTTCTGCGTCAGCTTGGCGTGGGTGCCGCCGCCGCCGAGGTAGATCGCCTGCTGGCGCGGCCGCGCGAAGGTGTTGCCGGCCACCAGCACGTTTTGGGTGGTCGCGTCGGCGCCGGTGTCGATCGCGATCGCCCGCTCGGTGCCGAACGTGGTGGCGTCATCTGACCAGACGCCAAACCGGTTACCGGCGATCGTCAAGCCGCTGATGCCGCCTGGGAAGCCGCTGCTGGCGCGCACGCCGGTCACAAGCGCGCTGCCTTTCTCGCTGCTCTCCGCCATCACGAAGACGTTGCCCGCCAACGGGTCGGCGCTCGCACCGACCTGCGAGCCGTAACGCAGGTTGAGCGCGC
>JAYUUK010000168.1:0-1645 GCA_043754595.1 Roseiflexaceae bacterium
ATGACGTGCAGCGGTATGTCCATGCCAGCCATCATCGCCATCGTCTCCATGCGGGCGATGGCATCGCGCGGGGTATTGGCGTGCAGCGTCGAGAGCGACCCATCGTGGCCGGTGTTCATCGCCTGGAGCATCGCCATCGTCTCGCCGCCGCGGCACTCGCCGATGATGATCCGCTCTGGCCGCATACGCAGCGAGTTGATCACCAGGTCATTGATGCTGACCCGGCCGGTGCCGTCGAGATCGGCTGGCTTGCTCTCGAGCCTGACGATATGATCTTGCGCGAGCTTGAGCTCGGCGCTGTCTTCGATCGTTACGATCCGCTCGTCGGAGGGAATGAAGTTCGAAAGCACATTGAGCAGCGTCGTCTTGCCCGATCCGGTGCCGCCGGCCACGATGACATTCAGACGGCTGACGACGCAGGCGCGCAGGAACTCGCCCATCTCGGGCGTCACCGAGCCGAAGCGCACCAAGTCTTCGATTTGCAGCTTTTTCTTGGAGAACTTGCGGATCGTGATGGTTGGCCCGTCGATCGCGCAGGGTGGAATGATGGCATTGACGCGGCTGCCATCGGGGAGCCGCGCGTCCACCATCGGCCACTTGCGGTCCACTCGCCGACCGAGCGGCCGGATGATTCGGTCGATAACCTTGAGCACGTGCTCGTCGTTGGCGAAGCTCACCGGCGAGAGCGTGATCTTGCCGCGCTGCTCGATATAGACCATCTTTGGCCCATTGACCATAATCTCGGTGATGCTATCATCGTGCAGCAGCGGCTCCATCGGCCCGTAGCCAAACAGTTCGTCCATCACCATATCGTAGAGCAGCTTCGTCTGGGCGTCGGTCAGGTTGACGTTGCTCTGCCGGTAGTAGTTGGTGAAACGATCCTGTAGCATGCGCTCGCTCTCGGCGCTGCGCTTGAGATCCGATTGGGTGCCGAGCGAGCCCTGGATGCGGTCAACGACCCAGAGTGACAGCTCGAGCATGCGCTGCGACGAGACATCGCTGGCGCCAGGCACAGCCGGGCTGGCGTCCACCGCCGCCCGCAGCGATTCGACGGCCGATGGGGTGGCGCGGGGCAGATCGGCGGGGGCGGGCGGTGCTGGCTGCGCAGCTGGCGGATCGGCGGTCTGAGCACCAATACGTTTCAAAAGCGACATCGCTAAACCTCGTTAGGAAAGTTTGACAAAATACGCATCGTACGCGCGGTCGAGCAGCTCGCGGGTCATCGCAGCCGGCTGGCTGCGATAGCGCGCCTCGTCAAGGATCTGGTCGCAGATATCGCGCGGATGACACGCCCGTAACTCGCGATTATCGCGCTTGTAGCGATCGAGCAGCAGGTAGCGCAGCCCCTCATCGTGGTACTGCACCTGTTTGGCTTGCGCCACCCGGCGAAATATCTCGCGGTACTCATCGGGGCTAGGGTTGCCAACCTCGATCTTGTGGCGGATCCGCCGCAGAAACGCCTCGTCCACCAGGTCTTTTGGGGCCAGGTTCGTCGAGAAGACGATCAGCACATCGAAGGGTATCGCCAGCTTCTTGCCGGTCTGGAGCGCCAGATAGTCGACCTTTTTCTCCAGCGGCACGATCCAGCGGTTGAGCAAATCCTGCGGGCGGCATTTCTGCCTGCCGAAGTCATCGACGAGAAACA
>JAYUUK010000169.1:0-14708 GCA_043754595.1 Roseiflexaceae bacterium
ACTGATCGCGATAGCCTGCGTCACCTGCTCGCTCACGAGCCGCGAGAGAAACTCCGACGCGTCGAGCCGCAGCAGCAGCGCCAGCGGCGGCACCGTCAGGAACAGCAGCAGCGGCATGCTCGCTAGCAGCAGCAGCGCATCCCCTCGGCCGGCTGGGATGCGCTGCGCCGCGGTCTGACGCGGCATCTCGGCATCAGTCAACGCCGTCACGCGGCGGCGCGGCGCGGCGGCAACGGCGCGCGCGCACTCTTGGCCACCGAGATAAAGCCATACTTCGTCAACACCGCCTGCCCCTCCGGCCCGAGCACATAGGCCACAAAGCGCTTGGCGAGCTCGGACTGCGCGCTGGCCTTCAGCGTCCCAATCGGGTAGGACGCGATGATATTGATGCCGTCAGGGATCTCCACCGCCCCGACCTGCTGCGCCACATCGCCGCTCACATCCGATGTGTAGACGATCCCGGCGTCAGCCTCGCCGAGCGCCACTTTGTTCAGCACCGCCTTAACGTTATCCTCGTATGAGACCACGTTGCTCAGCACCGTCGGACTGTAGCTCGCGGTGTACTCCGGCAGCTTCGAAGCCTTGCCCAGAAAATCGAGCGCGTACTGGCCGACTGGCACGGCTTTGGCCGCCAGTACCAGTTTGAGGCCAGGTTTGGCCAGATCGGTCAGCGCCGCGACCTTGGCGGGGTTGTCTTTTGGGTAGATCACCACCAGCCGGTTGCGAGCAAATATCTGCTCGGTGCCGCTAACGATCGCGCCGCTCTGGATCACCGGCGCGATTGCCCCGCGGCTGGCAGAGGCAAAAACATCGGCTGGCGCGCCCTGGCCGATCTGCTGCGCAAGCTGCTGCGACCCGGCGAAGCTGAAGGTGACCGTGACGCCTGGGTTGGCGGCCTCGAATTTTTTGCCGATCTCGCTGAACGGCGCGGTGAGCGAAGCCGCGGCAAACACGGTCAGATCGTTCGAACCTGCCATCGCCGCCGTTGTGGCCGGGGCGACAGTGGCGGCCGGGGCGGCCGTCGGAGCAATGGTAGCGGTTGGAGCGCCGCACCCGGCGAGCGCGGCGGCCAGGCAAAGCAGTATCGTCGTGATACGAGCAGGCATACAGTCCTCCATAGCACATGGGCAATCATTGGTGGGCCAGGGCAGGTGGCGGCACCAGACACAGCTCGAGCCAGCGCAGCGTCGCTTCGATCTGGCCGACGCGGTACTGCACCACCAGCCGCTCGTAGGCGCGGCCGGGCAGGAGCGCATCGAGCGCGGCGCGCTGCTCATCGAGCAGCAGCTCCGTCGCCCGCCGCTGCGCCGTCACAAGCTCGGCCACCGCCGGCTGGCCATCGCGCTGGGCGAAGTACAGCTTGGCCAAAAACTCCTGGCGGAAATCGCGGCCGTTGGCTACCGGCGTGGCTAGCCAGCGCACAAATGCGGCCTCGCCGACGGGGGTCAGCGTCAGCGGGCGGCGCGGCGGGCGGCTCCCCTGCAGCTCGGTGGTGCCGGCGAGATAGCCAGCGGCCTCGAGCCGGGTGAGTAACGCGTAGAGCTGGCTCTGCTTCATGCGCCAGACCAGCCCGAGCTCGGCGCTCGCCATCAGGCGCGCATGGATCTCGTAGGCGTGCATCGGCGCGCTGCGCACAAACCCAAGCAGCGCGTGCTCCAGCCGAAGCGGGAGCTTGACCATCGGCATCGGAACCTCATTGAATGAGCACTCATTCGATGAAGACGATTATGCCAGCCAAGCGCGAACGTGTCAAGCGCCGTGCGCGGCCAGCAACGCGATGATCGCATCGTGCTGCGACCCATCGCTCACCACCACCCCGCGATTGTGAAGCATGCGCCGCCCCCCGGCGAAGTCCAGAGGCGCGCCTGACACGTCCGTTACTCGGCCGCCTGCCTCCTCCACCAGGATCGAGCCGGCGGCGTGGTCCCAGATCTGCTCGCGGTACGGCGAGTCTGGGGCGGATGGCAGCCGCAGATAGAGCGTCGCGTCGCCCCTGGCCACCGCGCCGTACTTGGCCTGGCTATCCATGCGCAGCGGCGGGGCGGCGATGCCAAGCTCGCGCGCGATGGCCAGCTGCAGCGCCTGATTACCGTGGGCGGCCTCGACGCTCTCGACGAGGCGCTGGCCGGCATCGCCCCGCGCCCCGACGCCGATACGCGACAGCTCGCCGCCGTCCAGCGCTCCCATCCACGCGCCCTGGCCGCGCGTGGCCACGAACAGCGCGCCGCGCGCCGCCGAGCCGAGCGTCAGCGGCAGCGCCGGGCAGGCCAGCGCGCCGAGCTTGACCTGGCCGTCCTCGACCAGCGCCAGCGCCACGGCGTACTGGTCGTCGCGGACGAAACCTTTTGTGCCATCGATCGGGTCGAGTGTCCAGAAGCGCCGGCCGACATGGCCGCCACCGCGGTCGATCCAGCCGCAGACCCGCTCGTCGTCGACATCGGGGGCATCTGGCAGGATGGCGCGCACGTGGGCCACCACGGCGGCGCGGTACGGCACCTGCGACGGCTCGCGCAGCGCGGCGGCGTCCTCCTCGCCAACCACCTGATCGTCGGGGAAGACCTCGGCCAGCAGCGCGCAGACCAGCGCCTGCGCCCCGTAGTCGGCCACCGTCACCGGGCTGGCGTCGCTCTTGGCGCGGACGGCGTCATTGCCGAGCGTGGCGCGCACCGCGACGCACAGCCTGGCAGCGCGGCGCACCGCCTCGATCGCAGTTGTCCACTCGTGGGTATAGGGCATCGCGCTCCTCATGCTCATCGTCTGGCGGTCGGCGTGGTGGGATTGTACTACGTCGCTTGCAGTATCGCTGCGCTGCCCCGGCCCTGCCTAGCATGTGATGCTCCCAGGCCGCTCAGGTCGTGAGTATTGGGCCCGGCCAGAAGCATTGTTGCCTGCGACCTGACCGGTCTGGCGCAGGGGCGTGGGAGCGCCGCAAGAAAATGCCTGTAGGGAGGCAGCTTGCTGCGTCTGTAAACCGGTACATCGCGCTCACTCGCCCTCCGGCGTCAGCCACGCCGCGATCTGCGCTTCAGTCAGGTTGCCGCCGCACAGTACCGTCGCCACCCGCCGGCCAGCGAAGCGCGCACCGTGGTCGATCAGCGCCGCCAGCCCGGCCGCGCCGCTCGGCTCAAGCACCAGCCCCAGGTGGCGCAGCGCCAGCCGCATCGCCGCGAGCATCGCGTCGTCGGTCACCAGCAGCCCATCGTCGACGATGCCGCGCATATCGTCGAGCGCCTCGGGGATCGGCGCGCGCACGCCAATACCGTCGGCGATCGTGGCGATCTGCGGGTAGGCGATGACCCGCCCGGCCCGCCACGAGTCCAGCATCGCACTCGCGCCGGCGGCGCAGACCGCAATAATCTCGGTGGCCGGGGCGCTGGCCTTGACGGCGCGGGCCACGCCGTTGAGCAGCGCGCCGTTGCCGAGCGGGATCAGCAGCGCGTCGAACGGGCCGGCGGCCAGCAACTCGATGCCGATCGTGCCGGCGCCCTCGGAGATCAGTGGCTCCAGCCCATCCTCCACCATCTGCGCGCCGTGGGCTGCGGCGTGGCGCTTGGCCGCGAGCTTGGCGGCGTCGAAGTCCTCGCCTTCGAGCACGACATTCGCGCCGAGCGCGCGCATCCGCTCCAGCTTGAGCGCGTTGGCCCCGGTGGCGGCGTAGACTGTCAGCGGCAGGGCGCGGGCGCGGCAGACGTAGGCCAACGCCTGCCCGAAGTTGCCGGCCGAGGCGCACACCAGCGATGCTTCGGGCGGCAGCGAGGCCACGAAGTGCGACGCGCCGCGCCCCTTGAAGCTGCGGATGGGGTTGAGCGTCTCGACCTTGACCGTCAGCGTGCAGCCGAGCGCGGCGGCGAGCGGCTCGCAGACGAACTGCGGCGAGCCGAGAAAGACTGGGTCGATCGTGCTCCTGGCGCGCTCGATCGATTCGAGCGAGAGGCGGTGGTCCATTGCGTGGCTCCTGTCTGCGGCGAGTGCTCTATCATACCGCCAAAGCCCGATCCCAGCCCCGCCACACGTCTCCAAAACGGGCGCTCGCGCTCAGTGCGTATCAGCGTCAACGTATGGATAGAAGGTCTTGGTGACAACACGGACATTCTGGTGTATTGACGATTGAGCAATTGACGATTGATGAATACAGCATCCTGATGCCAAAGAATGTCTGCGCGCTGTCAATACTACTTGCTTGCAACTGCACGAGAACAATCCTTCACCAGCTGTGTTCCCCGTTGTGTGGCAGTTGTGCCGCCTGAAGGCGGCACAACGGGGAACGCATTCTCTGATAGGATTGCTCTCGTGGAGCGCGTGCTCGTGAGATTTCAGCGCACGCAAAAGCCCCCGTGACGGGGGCTTCTGCGTGGGACAGCGGTGGTGGGCGATACTGGGCTCGAACCAGTGACCTCATCCGTGTGAAGGATGCGCTCTAGCCAACTGAGCTAATCGCCCACAACGATTAAAGTATAGCATAGCTCGCGACGCGGCGCAACTTTCATCACCCCGAGCGCGGGGCAATCAGATCGTTAACCGCCTCCCGCAGAGGTGTGGGGGCGCAGCCCGATGCGCATCACGTTTATTCGCAGCAACCGATTTTCCGCGCTTGCGCACGCATTTTTTGGCCTGTGGCAGCGCGGTAGCTTCTCTTTTTTGCTGCTGCGCAGCGGAGCTGCGCAGCAGCAGTATGCAAATGTCTTTCCACGGCGCGCCCTAGGTATTTCTGCATCGAGCCGAAACACGATCGCTCACGAATATCGAACCATCGGTGCTATACTTGCACGAGCGGCCAAACTCCACGCGGCTGCCTCTGGGAGATAGTCGCGATGCACGCTCACGGCACCGGTGTTCACAATCCAGCCAGGCTGCTGGCTCTCCGCCGGCTCGGCCTGCTCGATAGCCCGACCGAGCCGGCATTCGAACGGCTCACCCACCTCGTCACCCGCGTGCTCGGCGTGCCCGTCGCGCTAGTCTCGCTCATCGATGCCGACCGGCAGTTCTTCAAAAGCGCGCGTGGCCTGCCAGAGCCGTGGGCTTCGCAGCGCCAGACGCCGCTTTCGCACTCGTTCTGCCAGTACGTCGTCGAAACCGGCGAGCCGCTTATCGTGGACGATGCCGCCGCCCACCCTGTCCTCTGCACCAATCTCGCCATTCCCGATCTCAATGTCGCCGCCTACCTCGGCATGCCGCTGATCACATCGGACGGGATGGTGCTCGGGTCGCTGTGCGCCATCGATTCGGTGCCGCGCGCCTGGGACGACGACGCGATCGGTCTGGTGAGCGACCTCGCCGACGCGGTGGTCACGGCGATCGAGCGGCGGCGCGATAGCATCGAGCGCCAGCGCGCCGAGGCGGCGCTCTACGAGAGCGATGCGCGCTTCGCCGGCGCCTTTCACTACGCCTCGATCGGGATGGCACTGGTGTCGCTGGAGGGGCGCTGGATCCGGGTCAATGCGGCGCTCTGCGCGCTGCTCGGCTATGATGAATCGGAGCTGCTGGCCACGACGTTTCAGCAGTTGACCCACCCCGACGATCTGGAAGACGATGTGGCCTACGTCGAGCAGATGCTGCGCGGCACGATAGCGACGTATGAGATGGAAAAGCGCTACATCCACCGCAATGGCCGCACCCTCTGGGCCGTGCTCAACGTCTCGCTGGTGCGCGATCTGGCCGACGCTCCACAGTACTTTGTCTCGCAGATCCAGGATAGCACACAGCGGCGACAACACGAGTGGGAGCGGCAGCAATTGATCGAAGAGCTTGTCACTACCCTGGACGAGCGCGACCACTCGATGCGGCAGCACATCGCGGCGCTCGAACACGCAAAGGCGCTCCAGCAGCTCGCCGAGACGCTCAATCGTACTCAGGCGATGCCCGATATTCTCCACGCGGTGGTGACCAGCGCCGCCGCGATGCTGCCGGCCCGCCGGACGGTGCTGATCGCGGTGAACTGCGCGACGCAGACGGTGACGCAGCAGTGCGAGGGGGGGAGCGGGGCGCTGCACGGCGCGCCGCTGTCGTTCGCTGAGCTCGCCGATGGCCTCAGCGGAGTGGCCATCCGCGAGCGCCAACCAGTGCTCTCACACAAGGGGTCGATCGATCGCCGCGAGAGCATCGTAGTGCAGCGCCGCCGCCAGCGCGACCTGACCGGCAGCATCGTGGTAGTGCCGATCCAAAGCCAGGGGACGATCGTCGGCACGCTGACGGCGATCAACGGCCCAGACGACGACGACTTCACCCAAGGCCAGTTGGATATCCTGCTGACGCTGGCAAACCACGCGGCGGTCGCCATCGAGCGCAGCACGCTGCTCGCCGAGCTGCAGCACCACGCCACAACCGACGACCTGACCCAGCTGCACAACCGCCGATCGTGGTTTGAGCTCAGCGAGCGCCTCGCGGCAGATGCGGCGCAGAGTGGCCAGCCCCTCAGCGTGGTGCTGCTCGATGTCGATCACTTCAAGATCATCAACGATACGTACGGCCACGATGCCGGCGATCTGGCGCTGCAGCAGATCAGCTGCGTCATCGAGTCCGCCGCCAGACCGGGCGATCTCGTCGGCCGCTACGGCGGCGAGGAGTTCGTCGTGCTTTTGCCGCAGACCGACGCAGCACGCGCCTTCGCCTTCGCCGAGCAGCTGCGCACGGCGGTGGAGACGCGATGCCTGCACACGGCCAACCTGTGTCTGGCGCTCACCATCAGCATCGGCGTCGCGACCGTCGAGGACGATGGCTGCGGCCTGGCGGCGCTGCTGACGCGCGCCGACCGCGCGCTCTATCTGGCAAAGCAGTCGGGACGCAACTGCGTGCGGCGCTGCCACGATCTCGATCTCGATCTGGAGCTGGCAGCGCTGTGCGAGCGTTAGCGCAGTTTCAGGTTGCATTGTTTGAATCGTGCGAACGTTTGTCGGCGGCATGACGCGGCGTTCGGCAATTGTCAATTGTCAATGCCCGTGCAGCTACGCCCGATCGTGCAGGCGCTCAACCGCCCAGCGCAGCTCCTGCAGCGCCGCCCGCCCAACAGCGTGCCCCATGAATAACAGCGGCGATCTGCCGCCAAACGCCCCGGTGATGGCGTACAGCGTGCGCAGCGAGGTGCCGCGCTCGTGCGAGAGCGCGTACACTAGCTCCCAGTGCTCGGGGGCGAACTTGCGCTTGAACGCCTCAAGGCCAGCGAAGTTATAGAACCGCCGCCCGTGCGCCCGCAGCAGCCAGAGCAGTGCCCGCGTCCAAATCGGCGCTGGCGTCAGATCGGTATGGCCGTGGCGCGCCAGCGGCGAGAGCCCGAGCGTGACGTAGTCGGCCCCGCTCGCCGCACACGCCCGCATCATCGCGTCCAGCAGCAGCTCGCTGGTGCCATTTGGCGCGCGCGGCGAGCGCACGATCTGCTCCACCAGCCAGCCGTGGCGCAGCGGCACCGGCGATGCGATCAGAAAGCCCAGCACCTCGCCGCCGCGCTCAGCCACATACACCCGCCGGTCGTCCAGGTGCGCCAGCGTGTCGGTCTCGATGAGGAAGTGCATCGGCGGTAGCCCCCGCTCCGCCAGCCACTCGCCCATACAGGCCAGCAGCGCCGGGTGGCCTGTGGCGCGCACGGTGGGCCACACGCTCACGCCGACGTGCTTGTTGCGCGCCCGCGCGATCTGCCCCCGCAGCGAAGGTTTGCCCGCCACAATCGCGTCCCAGCTGGCAGGGTGCCACACCGGCTGCGCGCCGAGCAGCAGTCGCGCCGATCGCCGACCACCCGCCAGCGCCACCAACAGCCGATCCTGCGCCCCGAAGTAGCAGACCCGCAGCCGCTCGCGCCGGGCGTCGGCGGCGAAGGCCAGCGCCACAGCCGCCAGTCGCTCCTCAGTGCATATCGGCGCGCCCGCCACCACCCGATACCCGCCCGCCACCACATACCCCACCACGGCGTCGCCCTCGTAGCTGAACCAGTGGCGCATGCCTGGGTTGAGAATCTGGTAGGCCATGGCGTTCCAGCCGTAGCGCAGCACCAGCGCCCGCGCCTGCCACCACCCGGCGGCGCGCGCCGGGACCGCGCGCTCGCCAGCAGCCGCAGGTGCCGCGCCAACACCACCGACGAACGCGCCGATCTCTTCGATGGCGCGCCGCCCCTCCGGCACGATGCGCCCCAGCAGCTGCCAGACGTGCCACATCCCCGGCCAGACCCGTAGCGTCACCGCGACGCCGGCCCGCTGCGCCAGCGCCGCCAGCCGCAGGCTATCGTCGAGCAAGATCTCGTCGCCGCCCACCTGGATGAGCAGCGGCGGCAGCCCGCACAGATCGGCGTAGAGCGGCGAGATCTGCGGGTCGCGCGGGTCGGCGCCGCCGGTGTAGTGCGAAACCATCTGGCGCACGTAGGCCGCGATGAACATCGGGTCGGCGGCGGCGCGGCGGCGCAGCGAGTCCCCGCTGCAGGCCAGATCGGCCCAGACCGAGAGCAGCGCGAGCGCTGCCGGCGCTGGCTCGTCGCGCTCGTGCAGCAGCAGCGCGAGCGCGAGCGCCAGCCCGCCGCCGGCCGAGTCGCCGACGAGCACGACGCTAGCCGCCGGGTGCTGCGCGCGCAGCCACGTGTAGGCGGTGTATGCGTCGCGGAGCGCGGCGGGGAACGGGTGCTCAGGCGCGAGGCGCTGATCCAGCAGCAGCGCCACAGCCCGGCTCGATGCGGCGACTTGACCGGCGAGATAGGCGTACATCGCCGGCGCGCCGAGGCAGTGGCCGCCGCCGTGGAGATATAAGATGACCCGCCGCCCGTCGCTGACGCTTGGCCGCAGCCAGACCGCCGGCACGCCGCCGGCGTCGCACGGCTCGGCCGCCACGCCGCGCGGCGGGCGGGTGGCGAACATCGCGAGCGCTCGCCGCTGCCAGACGATCGGTACCCACGGCCGGAACACCAGCGCGCCGTAGATTCTGATCCACGGGCGGCAGACACGACCCATGAGGCTGATGGTTTGTGCGTGGCTCACGCCGGCACGATGGTGTAGCTCGCGCCCACCTCGGTCGCAAACTCGATCGCCCCATCGTTGCTGCGCACCAACGCGACATCCTCACCGTCGCGCTCGATTCGAAGCGGCAGCGCCGATCGCAGCCGGCACGCGCCGCCGCGCATCGAGCGCACGGTCCCCTCGGTCAGCGCGCCGCCTCGCCACGCCAGGGCCACCTCGAAGCCGCCGCGCGCCCGCAGCCCGCTGATCCTGCCGCTTGGCAGCGCCGATGGCAGCGCCGGCAGCAGCGCGATCGCGCCATCGTGGCTCTGGAGCAGCAGCTCGGCGATGCCGGCCGTCGCGCCGAAGTTGCCGTCGATCTGAAACGGCGGGTGGGCATCGAACATGTTGGCGTACACCCCGCCGCCGGCCGAGTAGCGGGTCTCGGTATCGTCCACCAGCGTCAGCATCGCGCCGAGCACCGCGTAGGCCCGGTCGCCGTCGTGCAGCCGCGCCCAGGCGTTGACTTTCCACGCCAGCGACCAGCCGGTGCCGGCGTCGCCGCGCAACTCAAGCGAGTGGCGGGCGGCGGCGAAGAGCGCTGGCGTGGCGTGCGCGGTGATCTGCCGTCCAGGGTGCAGCCCGAACAGGTGCGAGATATGGCGATGGTGGATCTCGGGCACGGCCAGATCCCAGTCATCACGCCATTCCTGGAGCTGCCCAGCGCCGCCGATCTGCGGCGGGAGCAGCCGCAGCAGCGCGGCGCTGAGCCGTGCCCCAAACCCATCATCTTCGCCCAGGATCTCGCTCGCCGCGATACAACTGCTGAACAGATCCCAGATGAGGGCGAGATCCATCGTGGCACCGACGCTGACCCCGGCCGGGCGGCCGTCAGGCGCGGCGAACATGTTCTCCGGCGAGGTCGATGGCGCGGTCACAAGATAGCCGCTCCCATCATCGATCAGCCAGTCGAGGCAGAACTCGGCCGCGCCGCGCATGAGTGGGTAGGCGCGCTGCCGCAGAAATGCCTCGTCGCCACCGAACAGGTAGTGCTCCCACAGGTGCTGGCAGAGCCACGCGCCGCCCATCGGCCAGTTCGCCCACACCGGGTTGCCGTGCGCGCCGTACTCGCCCACCGGGGCGGACTGCCGCCACAGATCAGTGTTGTGGTGCGCCACCCACCCACCGCAGCCGTAGTTGGTGGCGGCCGTCTGTCGGCCAGTCACGCTGAGATCGGCGATCAGATCGAACAGCGGCATATGGCACTCGGCCAGGTTGGACACCTCTGCCGGCCAGTAGTTCATCTGCGCATTGATGTTGAGCGTGTAGTTGGCGCTCCACGGCGGCCGCCGGTCGTCATTCCAGATGCCCTGTAGGTTGGCGGCCTGCGTCCCGGCGCGCGAGCTCGCGATGAGCAGATAGCGGCCGTAGTCGAACAGCAGCGCCACGAGATCCGGGTCGTCGCCTCGCCGCCAACCCGCGATCCGCTCGTCGGTAGGCCGCGCCGCCGCATCGGTCACGCCGAGGTCGAGCGCCACCCTGCCAAACAGCGCGGCATGATCGGCGATGTGGGCCGCCCGCAGCGCGGTGTAGCCGCGCCGCGTGGCCGCCGCAAGCCGCCCACGCGCCAGCCCGTCGATCGCATCGGCGCGCAGATCTGGCGGCGCAGCGTAGCCGCCAAAGCTCGTCGCCGCCGCAAGCAACAGTGTCACTTCATCGGCGCCGGAGATGATGATCTCCCGGCCGCGCGCCATCACCGCGCCACCGCTGGCGAGGACGGCGACCCGCACGCCAAACCGCATCGCTGCGCCCGCCGCCGCATCGTACACAATCGGCTGCTCGATATGATAGTAGCTGGGGGCCACGGCGCTCGGGCAGCGGCCGTCGAGCGTCAGGGTGCCATCTTCCACCACGGCGCTGCTATGCGGCTGCTGGCTGTCGAGCCAGATCGTCAGGCCGATCTGGCCCGGCGCGTCGGCGCTGAGCTGAATCGCGAGCACCTGATCGGGCGCGCTGATGAACGCCTCGCGCCAGTGAGACACGTCGCCGACTGTATAGCGCGTCGTGGCGACCGCCGTGGCGAGGTCGAGATCGCGGGCGTAGCTACCAGGCGTCGGATCGCCGTCGATCCGCAGCCAGAGATCGGCGAGCGGCTGGTAGGACTGCGTGTACGGCCCCTGCATCGCACGGCAGCCCACATCGGCGGCGCGGTAATCCCCGGCGAGCAGTAGGCGGCGCATCTCCGGCAGCGCGCCGCGCGCCTGCGGGTTGTCCCACGCGCGCGGCCCGCCAGACCAAAGCGTGTCGTCGTTGAGCTGAACGCGCTCGAGACCTATTCCGCCAAAGACCATCGCGCCGAGCCGTCCATTCCCGATCGGCAGCGCATCGGTCCAGGCTACAGCTGGCTGGCGGTAGCGGAGTCGCTGGTCGCGTCGCGAGCGGTCGGCCATCGATCTCTCCATCTAGCGGTGCGTTGCCGCATAGTATACCAGCATCGATACAGCCCCGCTCAACGCCTGCCGCTCACCGAGGCGATCACGACGGTACGCCGCAGGCGGTCAAATCGGCGATTGCCCCGATCTAACCGCCTGCGGTGAGCTACACCCGTGCGCCGACACGGCGAGCCGATGGACGAGGGTGACTCCGCTGCGGCCGGGGGATGGGTGATTCCCGCCGCGATCCGTGTGCCAGCCGCGAACGACAGCGGGTTGGCCAGCACTGACAGCAGCGTGTTCATTGCCCATCGGCCGCCACACGTTGCCCGCGATCGAGCGCGCGCATGGCCGTGGCCACCACCTGCTCCGGCCGACGCTTGGCACCCATCGCGATCGAGTCCGAGCTGACAACATCGAAGCACGCCGTCGCCGTGGCACCTGGGCAAATTGCGCGCACGCGCAGCCCGCGACCGCGATACTTCTCCGCCAGCGCCGCTGAGAACGATGTGACACATGCCTCGCTCGCGCCATATACAGCCATGGGGGCTTCGGCTGATAGGCGACGGTGATGCGACATTGATCACCGCCCCCCGCGCCGCACGCGAGCATCCCCAGCGCAAGCGCGCGACTGTAGACGTTCAGGCGCGAAGCACAGAGCGTGGGGTAAGGGAACGTTAGGCGCTCGACTGCGACGGCCGATAGCGCGCTGCGTCGGCCAGAGCGAACGGCGACTCAGCATCGTGCTCGACGCGGTCGCGCCCGAGAAGCTTGGCGCGGTAGAGCGCCGCATCGGCCCGATGCACCAGCGAGTCCGGCGTATCGCGCCCGAGCAGGTGTGCGACGCCAAAGCTGGCGGTCATGGGATGGTCGATCGGGCCGTGGCAGGCGGCGACCACCAAGCGCATCGCCTCAGCGAGGGCCATGGCGTCGGCCGGGGCGCGGGTGGTCAGCACCAGAAACTCCTCGCCGCCCCAGCGCCCGATCGTCTCGGTCTCGCCGATCAGCGGCGCGAGCGACCGCACCAGCGCGATGATCGCCTGATCGCCGATGAGGTGGCCGTGGGTATCATTGATCCGCTTGAAGTAGTCGATATCGATCAGGATAGCCGAAAGCGGCGACCGCTGCTGCTGCGCGAGGGCGAGCGCGGTGTCGAGCTGATGCGCCAGCGCGCGGCGATTTTTGATCCCGGTGAGATAGTCCTGATCGGCCACCTGACGCGCCAGCTCGCTGGCGGCGCGGGTTTTGGCGAGCTGGAGCTTGTTGAATGCGGCGACCGTCAGCGCGACGACATAGATCGGGTGGGCGACGAGCATGTTCGCGATCATGAGCCAGATATCCTGGCTAATCGGGGCGCTCGTATTCAGGAGCCGCAGCACGCCGGCGACGAGCAGGCAGAGATAGACCGCCAGCGTCGCGCTGATCGCCTGGCGGGTGGGGAGGAAGATAAACGCTGTCACATAGACCAGCGGCGCCCACGAGCTGAACGACGCCAACGAGTAGATGTACTGTGGCAGTAGCGGGGCGTAGTAGAGGTAAATAATGTAGAGCGTGATATAGATGGCGAGGGCGAGAAACGCCGCCAGGCTCACATGATCGACATAGCGCGGTCTGCGCCAGAGGACGATCTGCCCGCCGCCGAAGACGATCAGCATCAGGGGGTAGCCGACAAGATCGATCTGGTTGCTGCGGCCGAGCGGCCCCTCGATCAGCCAGACCAACACGACGGCCAGAAAGCCAAACACCAGGATAATATGCAGCAGGATTCGCTTGACGCGTTTCTCCAACGTCTCTGCATGCAACATATCCGTGCCTGAGCGCCTTATCACTATCATTCGTCACTGATAGGAGTATAGCATGGCGAGTGTAACAGAACTGTCTCGATCACATCTCGCGGCGCTCAGGCGCTCGGTACTTCGAGCGCCGGCGACCGATCGCGGAGCTGCGGGGCGAAGCGGACGAAGCCCTCGATGGCGAACGCCAGAATGGTGAAGCCGAGTAGGTAGGCGGCGACGACATCGCTGAGCCAGTGGGCGCCGAGGAAGATCCGCGACGGGCCGACGAGCAGCACCAGCAACGCCGGCGGCGCGGCCGCGATAAGCCGCAGCCGACCGGGGGGCAGGTGCAGCAGGATGAGCGCCACAAAGAACCCGAAGAAGACCGTGTAGAACATCACATGGCCGCTCGGAAACGAGTAGCCCTGCTCGGGAACGAAGACATCGACGACGCCGGCGATCGGGCGGGGGCGGCCGATGGCGCTTTTGATCGCCGCGTTGATCAGCCCCTGCCCGACGGTGATCGCAAACAGGTAGCCCGCCTGGCGCCAGCCTAGCCACAGCCAAACGAGCAGTACTCCACCCCCGATCGTGACCAGCGCCCACGGCATCGAGCCAAAGATCGAGACGCCGGCCATGATATCGAGCAGTATTCGCCAGCGGTGCTCCTGGACCTCCTGCGTGAACCACAGATCCAGCCGCAGCGCGACCGATAGCCGGGTCAGTATGCTTAGCAGCGCGACGATCAGCAGCGCGAGCAGCGCGCCGATGCCGAGCAGCCGATGGCGGCGCGCAGGATCGGCGACGAGCGCCAGCAGCGCGGCGCGGTGCGAGAGCGGGCGGCCGGGGAGCGGAGTGGTGACGTTGGGTTCCATGAGGATCTCTTCTTTTCTCACTGACGGCTGCGGGGCTGCCTGCTGCGGTCGCCACCCGATGCTGCCTTGGCCAGACACGATGATGGCGTGGCGCAGCAGGGTGCAAGAACTATGCCGCACCGCGTGCTCTGAGGTGCTCCGCGCTGCCGCAGGCCAAAAGCGCTGCCGACAGCCTCGCATTAACGGCGTATAATACACGGAATCGCTCGCGGAAGGACACTATCTATGCAGCGTTATGTCTTCTGGAAGGTAGCGATCAGCATCTTCCGGCGCGAGTCGTGATGACCACGACGCTGTTCACCATCGGCTATCAGGGCGAGACGATCGAGACGTTTCTCGAGCGGCTGCTGGCGCACGGCATTGCGCACGTTATCGATGTGCGGCAGCGCCCGCAGAGCCGCAAGCCTGATTTTGGCAAGAAGCGGCTGGCGGCCCGGCTGGCAGACGAGGGCATTGGCTACACCCATCTCGGCGAGCTCGGCACTCCACGGGCGCTGCGAGACGCCGTGCGCCGCGACCATGACTACGCCACGTTCTTCGCTGCGATGCGGCCGCTGATCGCCGCACAGCCGGATGCGCTGGACGCCGCGCTGGCGCTGGTCGAACGCTCGCACTGCGCCCTGCTGTGCTTCGAGCGCGACCACCGCACCTGCCACCGGCTGACTGTTGCCGATGCGCTGCAGGCGCGGGCGGCCACTCCGCTGACGGTGGTGCATC
>JAYUUK010000170.1:0-47358 GCA_043754595.1 Roseiflexaceae bacterium
GCTCGTGCTGGTGGGGTGCGGCGCGCCACAGCCGATCTCGCATGCCATCCCGACCGACCAGCAGTTCGAGGCCAAGTGGGGTGTGCGCTTCACCCGCATGGCTGTCACCGCCGATGGCGGGCTCGTCGACGTGCGCTACACCGTGCTCAATCCAGGTAGGGCGCAGGCGATGATGAACTCGCTCGACACCACGCCCAAGATCCAGCTCACCAACGGCACGACGCTCGAGCTCAAGCGGCAGATGAACCACAAGGGCGATCTCGAAGCCGGCCGCTCGTACTACATTCTCTATGTCAACACCCGCGGTGCCGCAGCCTCGGGCAGTATCGCGACGCTCTCGGTCGGCGGCGATACGCTCGGCCCGATGATGCTGCGTTAGTATGCCGACACATCGCCGCCCACAGCTGACAGGACTCGCCGCGCTGCTTATGGCGCTGCTTATGGCGCTCGCCGCGCCAGCGCCGGCCCACGCCCGCGAGTGGGCGGTGGTGGTGCGCGCCGAGCCGGCCGATGGCGATATCATCGGCACCGCCCCCGGCCGCGCCCAGCTGTGGTTCAACCAGGCGCTGGATCGAGCCACCGTGCGCGTGACCCTCACCGACGCCAGCGGGCGCAGCATCACCGTCGCAGATGCCGAGACGCTGCGCTACCAGCCGGGGAGCGTTGGTCTCGGCAGCAGCTTCGACAGCGCCTTTCTGTTCATCTGCAGCATCGACCCGACGCGCCTGCCGAGCCGAGTCGGCATCGAGCTGCCGACGCTGGGCGCTGGCACCTACCGGCTCAGCTGGCAGGCCGCGGCGCTGACCGATGCCCGCTCGTACAGCGGCAGCGTCGTGTTTCAGGTCAAGCCAGGCGCGCCGAGCGCCGCCGTCGACCAGGTGGCAGCGATCGGCGTCAGCCAGAACGCCGAAGACCTGCTGGTAACCCTCTCGGTGCGGCCAAACCGGCCAGGGATTAATTTTATCCAGGTGGCGATCGCCGACACCCGCCGGCCGGCCCCCGCCCCGATCGGCCGCGTGCTGCTGCGGCTCACCCCCGCCGGCGGCGGCCAGGGCGCGCTGGTCGAAGCTGCGCCGTCTGGCGCTGGAGGCTATCAGCTGCCCGCCACCGCGCTGCCGACTGCCGGCGACTGGCGGGTCGATGTCGTCACTGAGCGCGCCGGCCTGCCGGACGCCGCCACGAGCTTCGCCTGGAATGTCGAGGCACCAGCTGCGCTGGCCGAGCCAGTCCCATCGATCTGGCTGCCGCTGGGCGCGGCGTGTCTGTCGATCGCGCTGCTGGTCGCCGCCACGCTGCTCATCCGCCGCGCCCGCCGCCGCACGTCAGATGCACAGGAGCGCTCACATGCGTAAGATCGCCATCGTCGCCGCACTGATCGCCGCGCTGACTATACCGCCCCACACCGCCGCCGCCCAGCAGTCCGCGACGCTCGACAGCGCGACGCAGGCCGCGCTTGACGCCGCGACGCAGGCGGGCGACCCGGTGAGCGTGATCGTCACGCTGGCGAGCCAGGCCGATCTGCGCGCCATCGGTGGGACGCGCCCCGAGCGCCAGCGCCGCGTGGTCGAAAGGCTTCGCGCGCACGCCAGCGCCGGCCAGCAGGGGCTGCTGCGGCTGCTGCGCGGCAAGGCGCGCGGGCTGGTGCGCGATGTGACGCCATTTTGGATTATCAACGCCTTCGCGCTCACCGCCGCGCCCGAGATCATCGACGAGCTCTCACGCCGCCCCGAGGTGTCCAACATCCGACTCGACGCCCAGATCGGCGCGCCGCCAGCCCCGGCCTCGGGCGGGTCTGCGCCCGAGCCAAACCTGAGCGCCATCCACGCCCCCGATCTCTGGTCGCTCGGCTACACCGGCCAGGGCGTGGTGATCGCCAGCCTGGACACCGGCGTCGATGTCGGCCACCCCGACCTCGCTGGCTCCTGGCGTGGCGGGGCAAACAGCTGGTACGATCCGTATGGCCAGCACAGCTCCCCCTTCGACGCTGCCGGCCACGGCACATGGACGATGAGCGTGATGGTCGGCGGCGCACATGGCGGGACGGCGATCGGCGTCGCGCCTGGGGCGAAATGGATCGCCGCCAAGATCTTCAACGACCTCGGCAGCGCCACAACCAGCAAGATCCACCTGGCATTACAGTGGACGCTCGACCCGGATGGCAATCCGAGCACCGCCGATGCGCCGCAGATCGTCAGCAACTCGTGGGACCAGGGTGTGCCGGGCTGCAACCTGGAGTTCGAGGCCGACCTGGCTGCGCTAGTGGCGGCCGGCATCACGCCGGTATTCGCCGCAGGGAACAGCGGCCCGGCCGGCGCCAGCAGCGTCAGCCCAGCCAACAACCCGAGCGCGTTTGCGGTGGGCGCGGTGGATACCACCGGCGTCATCTGGCCGCTGAGCGCCAGGGGCCCATCGGCGTGCAGCGGCCAGCCGGGCAGTTTCCCCGCCGTCGTCGCTCCCGGGGTCGACATTAACACCGCCGACTTGTACCAGTTTTACACCACCGTCAGCGGCACATCGCTGGCGGCACCGCACGTCAGCGGCGGGCTGGCGCTGCTGCTCAGCGCTTTCCCTGGCCTGACGGTGGCGCAGCAGCGGGCGGTGCTTAGCCAAACCGCCGTCGATCGCGGCGTCGTGGGGCCGGATACGACCTACGGCGCCGGCGAGATCGATCTGCTGGCGGCGTACAATTCGCTGCTAGCAGTCCAGCCACCGAATATCACCAATACGCTCACGGCCACCAGCACGCCGACGCTCACGGCCACCAGCACGCCGAGCGAGACCCCGACTGCCACCAGCGCGCCGACCGAGATCCCCACTGCCACCAGCACTCCCACAGCCACCAGCACGCCGCCGCCCACGGCCACCAGCACGCCCACGGCTACGGCCACCAGCACGCCGCCGCCCACAGCCACCAGCACGCCGACCGTGACCAGCACGCCGACCGTGACCAACACGCCGACCGTGACCAACACGCCGACGAAGACGCCGACCGTGACCAAGACGCCGACGCGCACGAAAACACCGACAAGGACGCCGACGAAGACGCCAAACAGCGTCCCGTAGCGAATGCGGAAAAGCGGCATATGGGGCGCAGCGCACAGCGGGGGTTTGGAGGACGCGTCCTCCGAGATCGTCCCGCTTCTCCCGTAAGGTGAACGCGCGCAGCGCACAGCGGGGGTTTGGGCGCAGCCCCCACGATCATCCTCTTCTACTCTCGTGTAATTCCTATATGCCCGTTACTTTCTGTCGTAAGACGCGACATCCTGGATACCGTATGGATACCGTCTTATGTGAGGAGAACTGCTATGTCCGTACTGCAATCGCTATCTCGATCGCTCGTCGTGGTCCTCGTCGTCTGCTCGATGGCCGCACCTGCACACGCCGCTGGCACCACCTGGACCGTCACCAGCAATCTTGACACGTCTGCCGGCGATGCGGCGACCCACACCGGGACTCTGCGCTTCATCCTGAACAACGCCCAATCTGGCGATGACGTCGTCTTCGGCGATGTGGCCGGTTCGGATGCAATTTTCGTCGGCAGCACGCTTGTCGTACCGCCCGGCGTCAGCGTCGGTGGGACGCGCGATGCAGCCTGCTTCTCCTACTCCACACCGCTGCGCAACCTGCGCGCCGCTAACACCACTGTCGGGCCGCTGCTGATCCTCGGCGCTGGCGCGACGCTGCGCAACGTCTCGGTCTCTGGCGGCGAGCGCGGTGTGCGGATCGGCGGGGCGGATGCCGATATCTGCGGCGTCGGCCTTGGCATCTGGGTCGATGGCGACGGTAACACCATCAGCGAGCCGGCGATCCACGCCGCCCTGATCGTCGATGGGCCGGGCGCGTGGATCCACCGAAGCTACCTCGGCGGCTCGGCGGTGGTTACGATCAACGGCTCAAGCAGCGTCCTCGGCGATACGCTGAGCGGCAGCGGCGAGGCCAACAGCGCGACGACCGCCATGGCTGTCACAGTGGCGGCCACGGCGCTCGGCGCAGCACAGCGCGTGACGATCCGCGATGGCTACCCGCGCGGGCTGCAGGGCCTGGTCGGCGGTGGCATCGCGGGCGGCGACGACGTGGCAACCCACGCCAATAATTGGGTGGCGACGCCATCGATCGCCAATGCTGCCGTCGTGGGCGGCAGCATCACCGTCAGCGGCAGCGCCAGCCCCGGCTCGCTCGTCGACCTCTACGCGGCTGGCGTGCCCCCGCTGCGCTTCGCCACCGTGAGCGCGGCGAGCGATGGCACATTTAGCTTCACCGGCGCTGGCCCGGCCATTGGCAGCGAAGTCTTCGCCATCAGCACCCTTGACGATGCGGTGTACCCGACACGGCGCGGCAGCTCAAGCCAGCTCAGCTCGGCCGCGATTGTCTCGGGCGACGGGTCGACCGCTACCCCCACGCCGACGAACACCGCCACGCCGACGAACACTGCCACGCCGACGAACACCGCCACGCCGGCGAGCCCCGCCACGCCGACGAGCACTCCAACGCCGACGGACGACCCCGACGACCCACAGTCACTGCCGTACCATATTATGCTGCCGTGGGTTGGCGCGCCGCAGTAGCCCGGAATGGCACGACTATTGCTGTGCGCTCTATGGGTATGAGCGAAGCTTGCAGATGAGCGCGCTCAGTTTTCGAGTATACTAAGCGTACGAGGAGGCAGGAATGAGCGTCAAGTTTGACCAACACGTTGATGTCAACGCCGCGCCCGATGCGACATGGGCGATTCTATCGGATTCGACACGCTGGCCGTTGTGGTTCTCTGAGATCGATTCGATCTCGGATATGCCGAGCGGGGCTGGAGCGTCGACATTTAGCTTCGTCAACGATGGTCAATCGGGCACGGGGACGATCGCGGCCATCAACACCGAGACGATGACGGTGCGGCTAGTGCTCCAGGTCGGCGATGCTCGCGGCACGCACACCTTCGACATCGACCGGAGCGGCGGATTCCTTGGCATCGGCTCGAACGACTCGCGGCTCCGCTACACCAAAGAGTATGATGTACCTGGCGGCGTCCTTGGCGACTTCGTCGCCGGCGGCAACCCCAAAGACATGACGCAGGTCAAGCACACGCTCGAGAAGTTCAAAAAGCTTGCTGAGATGCGGTAGGAAGGAAGCGCAGTCTAATGTTCAACCGAAAACGCGCCGATCAGGCGCAGGAGAAGCTAGCCGAGCTGCGCCAGAGCCTCGACGATCTGCTCGACGAGAGCCGTGCGCAGGCCGACCAGACAGCACAACAGGCGCAGTCGCGCGTGCTGCGGTTCGGCAGGGCGGCCAAGGCGCAGATCGATGATGTTGCCGATGCGACAGACAAGCGTGCCACGACGCTGACCAAAGCGGCGCGGGTACGTCTGGAGGAGATGCGCGGCGAGATCGAGGATCTGCTCGACGAGGGGCGCTCGCAGGTGGAGGATGCCACCAGCCGCGCCGATAGCCAGGTCCATCAGCTCGGTAAGAACGGCGCGGCCCGCCTGACCGCCATGCGCAAGCAGCTCGACTCGCTGATCGAGGATGGGCGCGGCCAGATCGATGATGCCATCGGCGGCGTCAGCGACCGCGCTGATGGCGTGGCGCGCACGGCTGGCGCGCGGCTGGAAGATGCCGCAGATGTGCTGCGCAAAAGCGCGCCGCGCAAGGGGCCGGTCGGCGATGCGGCGCGCAATGTGGCCCGCACCATTGAGCGCAGCGGCAAGACTCTGAAGAAACGTGGTACACCCACGCCGGCCGAGCACCTCAGCAGCTTTTTCAGCGATAACCCGTGGCTCTTCGTCCTCGGCGGCGTGGTCGTTATCGCGCTCATCGTTCGCCGCGTGCTCAGCGATGCGCGCTGAGACGCGAGCAGCACAATTAGGTCAGAAAGGATCACCATGGCTCGTCTACGCCTCCTGATGCTCTGTATGCTGGCGGCCCTGCTGGCGCTACCGGGACTTGCCGCCGCCCAGGGCACAGGCAAGCTCACCGGGACGGTCAGCTATCGCCAGCGCATCTCGCTCCCGGCCAACGCGGTGCTCACCATGCAGCTCGCCGATGTCACCGCAAATGCGCGGACAGGCACGGTCCTGGCTGAGCAGCGCTACCAGACCAATGGCCAGCAGGTGCCGCTCGCGTTTGAGATCAACTATGATCCGACCAAGATCGCAGCCGGCGGGCGTTACATCATCCAGGGCAACATCTCGGTCGATGGCGTGGTGCGCTTCACCACCGCCACGCCGTACCAGGTGCTGACCAGCGGGACCGCCACGAGCGGCCTGCAGGTGGTACTGGTGCAGGTCGGCGCGACTACGCTGCCGGGCACTAGCGGCGTCCCGTGGCTGCCGCTGGTAGCGCTGACGCTAGCGGTGCTGGCGGGCGGCGCATTCTTGGCCAGGCAGTGGGCGGGCCGGGCGTAGAGCGTGAGGCCATAGACACAGAGCCAGCGATGATCGCACGATCATCGCTGGCTCTGTGCGTACAGGGGTTACGATGTTTTCGTTCTTAACCGGGGTCTTCGCCGCCATCAGCGGCACGATCGGCGCGCTGCTGTCTGGGTCGTCGCTGCTGCTCAGCCTCCCCACCACCTTCTTCGGCCGCCGGCTGTACTGGCTGTTCGTAGCGCTGATAGGCTTCGCGCTCGGCCTGCTGATCGCCTCGCGCTTTGTGGCGCAGACCGACAGCGTCTACTACCTCGCCCTGGCGCTCGGCATCGGGCTGGTGTTTGCGCTGATGGCGCTGGCGCTCAACCGGACAGTCATATCGTTCTTCGGGGCGCTCGGCTTTGGCGCGCTCGGCTATTCGCTCGCCAGCGGCCAGCCGGAGACCACACAGTTTCTCGTCGCGCTGATCTTTGCCATCATCGGGCTGGTGCTGTCGCTCGTACTGTTCGAATGGGCGCTGGCGATCGGATCGGCGCTGCTCGGCGCCTACATGGCGTCGAGCGCGCTCGGCTCGTTCAACCCCCAGGCGGCGGCGATCAGCGGCGGCATCTTCATCGTGCTGGCGATCGCCGGCCTATTTTTTCAGATCCGCGATCTGCGCCAATCCAAGTGAGGTGTCGATCGCTCAACAGGTAGTTGGGTCGCAGTGTTCAAGCTTGTACTGGCGTGCATATATGGGAAGAGAGTAGGGTATGACGCGGCGGCGGTCAAGTCAGGCCACATGGCGGAACTATGTCACTCCGGTAGGGAGTTTTCTCGCAGACACCTTCGTGTTCCTCATTCTTGCCATCTTTCGCCTGCTACCGTGTTCGCTGTCGCTGTTTGGCCTGTACACTTGGAATCTTCCGTACTGTACTCCACCACCGCTGTTCGATTGTACGCCCTATCAGATTCAAGTAACACGACCCGCAAATGGGTATCATTCGACAAACGACCAAGTCACGCTCACCGGCACCTTTGCGCTCCGTCCACCACCAGAGTCGCTCAAACTTGTGGTAAGTTCTGGCGGACAATACTGGTCTGGTTCCGGCTATCCTGAGGTGAATACTGAGACCAGCACGTGGTCAGGGGCGTGAATGCGATTGGTGAGTTCGACGTGATTATTGGCATAGCGGGGCCAAATACCAAAATGCTGGCGCAATACTTTGCAAAAGCCGGTAAAACAACCAGCACCTATCTCCCGCTTGATGCCTTACCACAAGATTTTGTAGAGTGTACCCGCATCAGTGTGAAACGCTAATCCTGGATGCAGTAAGAACGACCGTATTGCCGTGTCGGGTTCATCGCTGTACCCTTTCTCAAGCTTGTAATCGCTCAGGGATTTCACCGTCTGCTTGTTGCGCGAACCAGTCCGTCCGGTGCAGTCGTATGCTCGCCGTGCCCAATCCGCACATTTCATATGTCGTACTCCCTGCGGCCCAACAGCGCCATGCAACCGACAGCCCTACCGGGGCGATTTTGGCAGCAGGAAGCAGCAACAAGCCTTTCCCGTTCTATCATATTTGCTTTCTGTAGGGCTGCGGCTGATGGCTAGTCGTTGGGCCGTCAGCCCATCATCTCTTTCCCAGACTGCAATGCAGTTTGAGGGCGAGATCATCAGAGAGGGACAATTCATGCATGGCTGATTATACGGAACACAACCGCGCGCATTGGAACGCCCGTACCGCCGTCAATGCCGCCAGTACCACCAGATACGATATCGCCGGGTTCAAGGCCGGCAAATCCACCCTGACCCCGATTGAACAGCAGGAACTGCGCGATGTGGCGGGGAAGTCGTTGCTGCACCTCCAGTGTCACTTTGGTTTGGATACGCTCTCCTGGGCTCGTCTCGGTGCGCACGTTACCGGGGTCGATTTTTCCGAGGATGCGATTGCGCTCGCCGAGCGTTTGAGCCAGGAAACCGGGCTGGACGCGCGGTTTCTCTGCACGGACATCTACGAACTGCCCCAGGTTCTCGACGATACGTTCGATATCATCTTTACCTCCGGCGGTGTCTTGTGTTGGCTCTCCGATCTTGGTCGGTGGGCCAAGATCATCGCGCAGTTCCTCAAACCAGGCGGCGTCTTGTACCTCCAGGACGAGCATCCGTTTCTCAATGTCTTTGACGATACTGCCGATGTGACGGAGTTGCACACACGCTACCCGTACTTTCACACCGAGCAACCACTTCGGATCGAGGGTCTGCTGCCCTATTCAGATCCAACGGCCAATCAGCGGAGCGTCGAGTATGCCTGGAGCTACAGTTTCAGCGATATCCTGAACGCCTTGATTGCAGCTGGGCTGCGCTTGGACTATCTGCATGAGTTCTCGCACGGGGGCAACCGACGTTTCCCGTTCATGGCGCAGGGCGAGGACGGTCGTTGGCGATGGAACGACACCGCCAACGATATTCCCCTCACGTTCTCGCTGCAGGCCACAAAGGGATGACGCGGGTATCAAAGCGCGTCCTCCGATCCCCAGCGGTGCGATCAAGCAGCCGTTGCTCTTCACATTGCGGTGGTCTGCGTTGGCATGACATGGCAAGGCACCGGAACGACGCAACATGGTCGCCGCAGAGCACCGCGTTGCAGTCCGGCCGTTGCGCGCACGAGATCGCGGCGACTTTGGGAGGGTGATGCAGTGCTTGAAGCGGCTGAACGTGTTCCCGTTCGCTAGTTGCTGCTGACTGCGAGCGCCGCCGTCACAATCTCGGGCGTGATCTCTTTGAGGCCGCGCTGGTGGGCGATATTCTCGGCCTGCATCTGGATCTGGCGGCTGGCTGAGATGCGCGGGATGTACGGCAGCTTCTCCAGCGCCGCGTCCAGCATGGCGCGAGCCTCGTCCTGCCACGGCAGATTGCCAGGCCGCTCGTCGGGCTTGGGCAATGTCCCGCTGCGGGCCGCAGCGTAGGCCGCGTCCACCGGCAGGAAGTTGAGCAGCGCGTTGTACAGCCCGTTAACGATCTCCTGGATGATATACACTGCGCCGCGGTACCCGAGCATCGGTGTGCCGACCGAGCGCCGCACCGACGGGCCGGGGAACGCGGCGGAGAAGAACGTGGTGTACTTGGCACCGGCCTCAGCCAGGTAGATCCGCTCGTTGATCGAGCCGAACACGAATGCTGGCGCTTTGGCGTGGATCTGCTGCCTAATATGCTCGTTGTCCATGTCGCCGGGGCGCAGCGGGCGGCTGGCTACAAACGCCAGCTTCATACCCAGCTCATCGCCGAGAAAGCGCGCCAGCCCCTCGGCGTGCGAGCGCCCGGCCACGATGCCGACATCGGTGGTGCCGAACCAGTCGCCCTGCGGCCCGCGCCACAGATCCCACACCGCCCGCAGCGTCGTCTTCTTCTCGTTGGCGATGAATGCCTCGGCCTGGGCCTCGGTGCCGCACAGCTGCCCGAGCTCGCGGATGAAGGCCGTGGTCTCGTGCATGCCGTACGGCGCGAACAGCACCTGGCCGCCGAGCTCGCGCGCTAGCCCGGCGCCAAACTCTTTGTACAGCACGATATTAATAGCCGCCGCCGCCAGGTTCGGCGTCTGGCCCAGCTCGCTCTCGAACGGGTAGACCATGTTGATCGTCGCCCCGGCGCCGAGGATCAGCCGCTTGAGCTCCTCCAGATCCGATGGCGCGTTGAAGCAGCCGTAGGTCGGCCCGATGATATTGACGCTGCCGGCGCGCTTGGTGGCACCGGCACCGTCGTGGCCGTAGTTCGTCCACAGCCAGCGCAGCACCCTATCGCGGCCGACCCACTCGTTCTCGGAGAGCGAGTTGGACCAGTAGAATGTCGTCCCCTCGCCGAACGTCGTCACCAGCGATGACAGATCTGAGCCGATCATCTCGCTCTCGGCGGTCGAAATGACGATCAGCTTCTTGCCATCGAGCGTGCCAGCATCGCGCAGCCCCTCGTAGGTCCACTTCACCTTGCCGGCCGTGCCAGCCCCGCCGACCTCCTGCTCAGTCATTGTGGCGGGGGTAATATTCTCAATGTGCGGCACCGCATCGGTGTAGTCAGGGACGGCGGTGGCCACCAGGTTGAAGCAGCCCACCGGCGCGTCGCAGATGACGTGGACATCTGGCATGACGCACATCGTCCAGACGGCGGCCCAGTAGCCCGATGTATCGGAAAGATCGCGGATCACCGTTGGCATAAGATTCCTCTTGTTACGCCTGCGGCAGGGCTTTTTCGGCCTACGGCAGCGCGGTCGCTTCTTTTTTGCTGCTGCGCAGCGGAATTGCCCAGCAGCAGGTATAGCAATCCTACGAGTGTAGAAAAGGATGATGTTGGAGGCGCAGCTCCCACACCCCGCTCTACGCTGCGCGCGTGGACAACGCACATAGGATTGCTATACTAGGGGGGATTGCTCGATATGTCCGATATCTGTGTCTATCTTTGCCTATCCGTGGACAAAAGCGGCTATGTCGTAAAGAACGCCTGCATCTCGCGGTACTTCTCGCCGCGATTGACCGTATCGGCTACGAAGTTGAGCGTCGCCGCCATGCCGCCGGAGAGGAAGAACGGCCGCGACGCGAGCTGGTTTGTGAAGTACATCGCCGGGATGCCACGCTCTTTGGCGGCCGCCGCGAACGGCGTGGTGCCGAGCACGAAGTCTGGCGCGTAGCGGTCCAGCGCGCGCATGTCCTCTTCCAGCGCCTTGCGATAGACCACCTCCTGCGTGCCGTGCGAGCGCAGCCAGAGCTCATCCGGCAGCACCAGCGGGTCTGTGCCGATCGATGTCGAGATATACGGCACTATGGCCCCGGCCTCGACCAGCACGCGGGCGTAGGCCAGCTCGGTGCCCTCGTAGCCCGTCACCAGCACCCGCATGCCGTTGAGCGGCCTGGCATCGACGATCGCCTGCGCCTTGGCGCGCTCATCCTCGGCCACCCGCCGCACCGTCTCCTCGTCCAGATCGAGCGTGCGCCCCATGCTCGTCAGCCAGGCGAACGTGCCAGAGATACCGACCGGCGCGCCGCCGACCACCGACGCCCCCCACTCGCGGTAGAGCTTCATGGTGCCTTTGTAGAACGGGTGGAGCGGCGCGAGCGCCGCGACCCGCCCGGCCCGCCGCAGGTCGTCCACCGAGCGGCCAGGCAGTGCGATCGTCGACTCGACGCCCATCTGCCGCAGGATGCCATCGATCATGATTTGGTCGGCGGGGAACACCTCGCCCACCACCGCCACAGTGCGCGGCTCGGGTCGGCTCTCGCGGTCCGCCATGCGCCGCAGCAGCGCCTCAAGCGCCACATCCTTGGCCTCGGCGTGCGAGTGGATGGCATAGGCTGGTACGCGCACCAGCACCACCTCGGCATTGCCGATCCGGCGCGGCAGCAGCTCCTCCGGCATGCCAGCCGTCTCGGCGACGCACAGCGAGATCACCGGGATGAGCTGCACCCCTGGCTCGCGCGCCGCCACCTCGATCGCCGCGCGGGTGCTCTCCACGACCTGCCCGCTCATCAGCTCGGACGAGCCGAGCTGCGGCGCGAGGATCGACTTCTTCGCCCCGTAGAAGTGGGTCACAAAGGTCAGCCCGTAGAGGCATCCGGTGTCGGTGGCCATCACCGGGTGCGAGCCTTCGATGCGGGTCAGGATGCGCAGCGAGCCGAACGCCGGGCACATGGACTGCGGGTGGAGCTTGCACACCGGGCCGCTCTCAGGCTTCACATCGGTCAGCGTTATCGATTCCGCCATTGCAATCTCTTTTCACAGGTAGGGCAGAGTATGAACTACATGATTGATACGAGGTAGGTCCGGCGGCTGACACCGCCACACCTACCTCGTGGAGCTTTTCTGGAGCGGCCCTCCAGACCTCCCGGCCTACGCCACCCCGCTTGCGCGGTGGGGAAATCTCTCAGCCTATGCCCCTACGCGAGCTCGTAACCACGCAGCGCACAGGGGGTTGGGGGCCGGGTACCCTCTGGGTGTCCCCGAGATCTCCCCTTTCCTACTGGAGTAGGATTGCTCAATGACAATCGTCAATTTGCGAATACGCGAGCTACTGGTGCAGTGGCCGCTTGTAGACCTCATCCTCGTCGGCCGGGTCGATCCGGCGATACGAGGCGGTGGCCGCCTTGTCGGTGACTTTGGCGGCTACGATGAAGCCGATGATCACGGCCGCGAGCGGGAAGAAGCAGAGGATGAAGGCGCTGAACGGCGGGGCGCCAGTGGGCAGGCTCTGTAGCACGACGATGAAATCCATATGGTTGCTCCTTGTCTCATTCGCCGACGATTGGCGCAGCGTGCGACGGCATGATCAGCTGCCGCATCGCGACCGGGTCGATGGCGAAGTTCTCGATCAGCTCGACGATGTAGCGGAACTGGTTGGACGGCACGGTCAGAAACATCTCGCCCTGCGCCACCCGGTTGTGCATCCTGCCGCCGCCGTCGCCGGTGGCGAACACCGAGTTGTTGGTCAAATACGGCGTGGCGAAGATCGAGGCGCAGGCGCTCGGCCCCACCTCGCCGATCGGGAAGGTCCCTTCGCGGACGCTCGCCGCGCCGGCGATCTGCATGACGTGCATCGGGTCGGTGATGCAGATCAGCGCGTCCACCGTCACGCCCTGTGGCACATCGTCGAGCGGGGCGGCGGCGAGCGCCACGATCGCGCCCGCAGGGATGGAGCTGCTCTGTACCTTGTTGCGCCTGGCGGCCTCCGGCGTAAAGAACTTCTGCGCCATCGTCAGGTACTCGCCATTCTCGATCAGCGCGCCCGGCTTTGGGTGCCAGCCGAGATGGTACTGCCCGACCCAGCAGTCGTGGTGGTTGGCGTCGACGTAGACCCGCCGCCCCTGCTCGGCCTCGCGCACCACGGCGCACGCCACCACATTGGCCGGCTCGTAGCCGGGCGGCGGCGCGTCGCGGCAGTAGCTGATCGCCACCGGCCGACGCTTGACCTTGAGCTTGTCCACCAACAAGTGGTTGAGGTACTGGAGATCGATCATAGTTTTCGCCTTCGGCAGAGCGGTATGTCGTTGTTGTTGCCGCGTTGCGGCGGAGCCGCAACGCGGCAGAATTCGGTGCTTGCCCGTCATCGCCGCTGGTTCACGCTGGCCCTTGATGGACCATACTGGCTATCGGCTCCTGGCTATCGGCTCCTAGCTCCTAGCTCCCGGCTTCTGGCTCCTGGCTTCTGGCTCCTGGCTTCACCGGAAGCTCGGCGCGTCGGCGAAGCGCAGATCGACGAAGCTGAACGTCTGCCCCGAGCGCCGCAGCGCCGAGAGAAATGCCACCTTGTTATCCAGATCCTCTGGTGTGCCGAGCCGGATCTCGATCGCGCCGGAGGTCACGGTGATACCCTCGCGCTCATTGCGTGCCATATCGGTGACGTACATCCCGATCGACTCGACCATCTGCTGCACTTTGAGCTGGATAGGGTCGGTCAGCTGGACCTGCGCGATGATTGGGGTGAGCGAGAGCATCGGGATGCTCGTCTGCTTCTGATCGCCAAACAGCTCGCCGGCACTCGCCGACGTCGGGCGGCCATCAGGCTCCTCGGTGCCGAACACCCGCAGAAAATCGCGGTAGGCGAGCGGGGTGTAATCGGCGCAGGGGGCGATCTCGCGGTTGGCGATCCGCCGCGTCAGGTCGCCGAAGATCGTGTCGAACTGCTCGTCCTCCAGCGCCAGCTTGCACGCGTCTGCCAGCTCGCGAACCTTGCGGCTGAGCGGGATGCGCGTCAGGATCGGCAGCCCGGTGGCGCGGGCGTAGAGGTCGGCGGTGTCCGAGCCATCGTCCCGGTTGACCACCAGCCCGAGCACCTGCGTCGTGCCGCCCATCTCGCGGAAGTACTGCGCCGCGCGGGCGATATTGTTGGCGGCGTACAGGCTCTGCCGGTCATGGCCGACGACGATAATAACCTGCTCGGCCAGCGAGCGCGCCAGCGGCGTGGCGAACCCGCCGCAGACCACATCGCCCAAAAAGTCCATCACCACGAAGTCCAGATTCCACTTCGCCATCCCCAGTCCGTCCAGCGTCTTGAAGCCAGACGAGATCCCCTGTCCGCCGCAGCCGCGTCCGACCTCGGGGCCGCCGAGCTCGCAGCCGTAGATCGGCACGCCGGGTCGCAGCTCATTGCGGAAGATCACATCGCTCACGGCCAGCTGGTCTTCTTTGCCGGCCTCTTTGAACTGCCGCCACTGCTCGCCGAGCGTCGGCAGCGAGTAGCCGCCAAATATCGTATTGCACGAGTCGTGCTTCGGGTCGCAGCCGAGCTGCATGACCCTGTAGCCGTCGAATGTCAGCTTAGAGGTCAGGTTCGAGGTGAAGAAGCTCTTCCCCATCCCGCCTTTGCCGTAGACCGCGAGCATACGTGGTGCCATAGTGATGTTCTCGTTGTGCCGCCAATCCTGGCGGCGTTGCCGCCAATCTTGGCGGCGTTGCCGCCAATCCTGGCGGGAAAAGAAAGGCTATGTGGAGGCACAAGCCCCCACGCCCCGCTCAAGGTCGTGTGGGGGCCGCGTCCCCGCGCTTAAGGTCGGGTGGGGGGTGCGCCCCCCGCGCCCCGGTTCAGATCCCCGCGTTTTGAGGTCACCCCGTCACCCGGCCATTCCAACACCAGCTTGAGACACTGCGGGTCGTCGAGCGCGGTGGCGTAGGCCTCGCTGAGCGCCGCGAGCGGCATGCTATGGGTCAGCAGCGGTGCCAGATCCAGCTCGCCAGAGCGCATCAGGTCGCGGCAGCGCACGAGATCCCCAGGCCCCCACTCCTTGGCGGTCAACAGCCGCGCCTGCCGCAGAAAAAGCGGCATGTACGGTAGCTTGAGCTCATCGTAGTAGCCCAGTAGAAGCACCGTGCCATCCATCGCCAGCTGCGGCAGCGCCTCGCTCAGCGCCGCCATGCTGCCGCTGGCCTCGACGATCGCGTCCACCTGCCCGCCGAGCGCCTCGCCGAGTGGGTCTGCGCCGGCCATCAGCCTGAGATCGGCCGAGGCTCGCTCCAGCCGGCTCGCCACCCGATCGGCCACCGCCACCCACGCCCCGCGCAGCCGCAGCAGCCGCGCCGCGATCTGACCGACCGGCCCCTGCCCGATCACCAGCACGCGCCTGCCCGCCATGTCTGCGCCACCAGCCAGCACATCGATGCCGTGCAGCGCGGTGGCCGCCAGCGCCAGCAGTACTCCGTGGCGGGCGTCGAGCCCTTCGAGCGGGATGACCCGTGTATGCTCGACGTGCAGCCGCGCCGCCTGCCCCCCCCACGCTGGGTTGATGCCGACATAGCAGCGCGCTCCGCCGACGTAGACCTCGGCCCCGAGTAGCTCGCGCGGCGCGCGCGCCCCGAGTTCGACGATCCGCCCGACCGTCTCGTAACCGGGCACCACCGGCAGCGCCAGCATCGGGTGCGGCATCCGCCCCGCCAGCAGCATCCGCTCGGTGCCGGCCGAGATCGATGTGTAGCGCGTCTCGACCGCCACGTCGTCGTCGCCGAGCGGCGTCAGCTCGACCGTCCGCAGCGCCATGTGGCCCGGCTCATCGATCACAACGGCATGTGTCAGCGGCATAGTTGCACCAGTCGTCAGAGAAGGCAGAAGTCAGAATTTACATCAGAACGATGTGTTCGGCAATAGTCAATAGCTTCTGCCTCAAACAAAAGTGCGCTCGCTGAGTAGCTTGGCCGCTCGCCGCTGCCGCCCCGCCATGATGCCGCGCCGGATGAACTGCGCGCAGTTGATCATATAGGTGCAATAGGCCAGCAGCATCAGCGTCAGCACCGCCCGGTCCGACCAGTGGAGCGCGCGCGCCAGAAAGTACAGGTTGTGGGTCACGATCGCCACAGCGTTGCCGACGTCTTCCCAGAAGAACTCCCTGGCCAGAAAGTAGTGGCCAAAAATCTCTTTCTCCCAGATCATCCCGGTGATTGTGATCGCCCAGAGCAAGACGATCTTCACCAGCACGCTATTATTGGCGATCGCGTAGCCCTCGCCGCTCAGTAGCGCGCGCGTCACCAGCGTGAAGCTGATGATAAACGCCAGAAATTGCAGCGGGGCGAGGATCGCCTGAACTTTGGTCCAGACGCTCGCATCGCGACGCGCCATCTGTTCGGGTGTGTACATAGAGAACTTCCACTTGCTGTGAATTGTAAATAGATTATAATACATCCGCGCCACCCGTCCATACGCACAAAACCTATACAATACCTCACATTTGTTTCCAGCTAGAGGTGAATTATGTCTGTCCTCCAAGGCCCGATCATTTTCGTCACGACTGGTTTGAACAACACGCTCCGCCCGCTCCCTGGCGTGGCGCAGCTCGCGGCGCTATTCGACCGCCAGCTCGTGGTGCTCCACACCCGTGAGAAGCGCTACGAGGAGTACGCCACCAGCCAGATAGCCGAGGCGCTCGCCGAGCTCCCGCCGGCCAGCGCTGCGCCAGAGGTTGTCGTCGCGCCGGTCAAGCAGCGGGCTGCGAGCCTGCGCTCTATCGCCGCCGAGCGCGGCGGTATGCTGGCCATCCTGCCGCAGCGCCGCGACTTCGTCAGCCGTCTGCTGCTGATGATCACGGATTACGAAGCCATGATGATCGAGGGGCCGCTGCCGCTGATCGCTCTACCGCGCGATAGCAAAGTGCCGCCCCGTGTCCGCCGCATCCTATTCCCGATCGACCTCTCGCCGCGATCGCTGCCGCTGCTCGATGAGACGATCGAGCTGTGCGCCGCGCTCCGCGCCGACCTGCATCTGATTCATCTGTTTGGGGCGGATCGGCTGCTACCGGGCGAGCTAGACGCGGCGCGTCAGGCGGCGCACAGCCCCAAGCAGATATTCGATCTCGATAAGCAGGAGATGCAGCGGCTCGCCGAACGAGCGCGGGCACGGCAGGTCGTCACGGTGCTTGAGCACGCTGAGGGTCGGGCGCATCAGGGGATTTTAGGCTATATGGGGCAGCATCAGATCGACCTGGTGGTGATGGCGACCCACGGCCCGCGCAGCCAGGAGGATATCTGGCATGGCACTACAACGGCGCGAGTGATCCGCGATGCCCAGGTGCCGGTGATCGCCGTGCGCGCCTAGCTCCGGCCATCGGCCAGGCGCACTACTGCAGGCTCGCTTCGGTCGGCAGCCGAACCGCCTCGCCAGCGGCGCTCACCGCTGCGGGGCGCGCCACGCGCCTGACGGTTTCCCACAGCCCAATCGAACCGGTGCAGAGCGGGAGGGCGAGCAGCGCGAGCTCGATGTCTCCGCTCGCCGCGCCGCGCGCCAGCAGGGCGCAGCCGAGCCCGGCTGTGCCGGTGACGGCGAGCGGGAAGACGAGGCTGAGTAGCCGTGCGGCGGGGAGGCCAGGCGCGAACCACGGCGGAGCCACGAGCGGGCCGCTGCTCTGCGCCAGGTGCGTCGCTGCGGCGCAGAGCCGCAGCGTGAAATGGACGCCGAGCAACACGAGAAAGACCGAGCGGCCGAGCGCGTGCGGTGTGCCCCAGCTCACCAGCAGCACCAGCAGCAGCGGCCCAAGCCAGGTCAGTTCGTGCGCAGGGCGGGTGGCGATGGCGAAGCCGCACCAGCGCCGCCCGCCGGCGAAGCCCAGCTCCTGCCAGCACCAGACCGCCACGCCGCAGCCAAACGCTGCCAGCCGCTGATCTGCGGGGAGCAGCGCCATGCCGGTCAGCGCGCCGATCGCGCCGAGCGTCAGCAGCGCAAACGCCCAGCTGCGCCACGCGCGCGGCGCCCGGTCGAACAGCGCCGGGCAGAGCTGCGCCGCCAGGAGTGCGCCGCACGCTGCGAGCAGTGTGATCATCGGCTCGTTACGTCGTCGGCAGGGTGCGGCGCTGCGGCAGCGCATGGCGCACCTGCGACGCCAGGATATCGCCGGTCATTCGCATCTGCGCCATCCACGGCACCGGCGTCATGCGCTTGTGCATATAGCTCTCGAACGTTAGCATCTGCACATCGCGGTTGGCGCACATATCGGTAAAAACCTCCATCTGCCGCTCGCCGCCGTAGCCCCACCACTGCAGGAAGCGCAGGAAGCGATACATCGTCCGATAGCTCTTCCACCACTGCCGCTCGTAGCGCTTGAGCGCGGCCAGCGATGGGTTGGGCAGCGCTGCGGCCAGCACCTCGGCGGCGATCTTGGCGCTCTTCATCGCCCAGTAGATCCCCTCGCCCGAGGTATTCACCACCAGCCCAGCCGCATCGCCCACCAGCATCGCGCGCTCGAAGGCGATCTGCGGCCGGGGCTCCATCGGCAGCGCGTGCGCCTCCTCCAGGATGACCTCCCCGCCATCGAGTTCGTCGGCGATGCGCAGCTTGAGCGCCGCCAGATGCTCGCGCGCGCGCTTGGTGTTGCCGGCTCCGGCTCCCATCCCCACCGCCACGTGATCGCTCTTGGGGAACGCCCATGCGTAGAGGTCGGGGCTGACTTCGGTGCCGAGGTAGAGGTCGGCGGTGTCTTCCCACCGCGCCATCTTGGCGGCGGGCAGCCGGATGCGCTCCTGGATTGCCACGCAGCGCGGCAGGTTCGGCAGCCCGAGCAGCTTGGCCGTCGGCGAGTAGGCCCCGTCGGCCCCGATCACCGCGCTGGCGCGGATCTGCTGCGTCTGCCCGCCGAAGCGCTCCTTGTAGGTCACCGTCACGCCGGCGGCGTCGAAGGCCAGATTGTTGAGCTGCCCGTCGATTAGCCGCGCGCCGCGCTCGATCGCCCGGTTGCGCAGGTAGGCGTCGAACACCTCGCGGCAGCACATCGCGATGTAGTCATCGTCGCTTGGCACCAGCCCGGCCACCGCGATCTCGACCGTCCGCTCGCTCGGCGAGTGGATCATGGCTGTGTGAACCTTGCGCGAGATCAGGCTCTGCGGCAGGTCGAACTCGCTGAACGCCACCGGCGGCACCGCCCCGCCGCACGGCTTGACCCGCGACGTGTCGCGCTCCAGCATCACCACCGGCACCCCAGCCCGTGCGAGTGTATCCGCCGCTGTGCTCCCTCCAACCGAAGCCCCGACGATCAGGACTGGATCCATAGACCCCTCTCATCGCTAGACGGATGTGTTTCGATGTTAGACAAAACCTGGACAGATGCTGTGCAAAAAGCGAGGAGCCAGAAGAATAGCCTATGCTGCTAGCTATCGTGATGCGCTGCTGGACACGAGCAGTACCACCTACCTGCTACTTCCTACCTGCTACCCCCGCACCCCGATAGCTGCCGCGAGCATCACCCACACGAACATCGCGATGCCGCTGGCGTTGTAGTACACGGCGCGCGCCCGTGGGTCGGCTATCGAGAAGAACTTGACCTGCATCGGGATCTGGAGCAGCAGCAGTACGCCGACGATACCGACGAACCACCATTGCTGCTGCCAGATGAAATACATCGCGACCAGCACCTGCGAAAGGTTGATCGTGATGAACGCCGCATACGATGCGGCCACTTCGCCGTACATCACTGGGATGGAGCGGATGCCGCTGATTGTATCGCCGCCGATACTCTTGAAGTCGTTAAGGGTCATGATACCGTGCGCGCCGAGCGAGAACAGCAGCGCCATGGCCAGTGAGCCGGTGCTGAGCGCGCCGAAGGCCAGCGATCCGGCCAGCCACGGCAGCCCCTCATAGGAGATGCCCACCAACCCGTTGCCGATCAGCCCGTTGCGCTTGGCGCGGATGGGCTCGGCCGAGTAGGCCAGCGAGAGCAGCATGCCCACGGCAGTCAGCAGCGCGACCTGCTGCCCCAGGAACAGCGCCAGCGCGAACGAGAGTACCACCAGCACTGAGATCGTCACAAATACCTGGCGGGTAGAGACTTGGCCGGAGGGGATCAGCCGCTGCGGCTCGTTGATCGCATCCACCTCGCAGTCGCAGTAGTCATTGATGACCTGCGAGAGGCCGCATGAGATCGGCCCGGCGAACAGCGTCCCGAGCGCGATCTTCCCCACATCCTGTACCGTCCAGTGAGCAGCGCCGCTCGCAACCGCCCCACACAGAAACGCCCACGATGGTGCGAACCAGGTCACCGGCTTCATCAGCGCAATCGACCGCCCAAGTAGCGGCGGTCGAGCGGCAGACAGCGTCGTCGTTGCCATTATCGGTTCCCGCATAGGAATTCCTCTTGTGCGCTGATTCTCAGCGCATCGCTCTTCTCCGAGTGGAATAGGCATCGCGTGCGGCGCGTAGCGCCCGGCTCGTGCGTGCCATGCGCGAGTAGTGTCGCCCGCGCTAGCTTCATCGACATGTCTATTGCTGCTGCTGCGCAGCGGAGCTACACAGCAGCAGCAATAGCGTTGACGAAGCGCAGCGCTGTACGCTCGCTACGGGGTCTTCGGCGGGTTGCTCGAAAGCACCTCGGGCACCGTACCCGGCTTGGCCGCGCCCGGGGGGATACGCGCGCCGCGGTGACACATCCAGCACGAGTTGGTCTTGCCGGCCATGATCCCGTCGCTCGCCTTGCCGCCCGGGAAGACGTAGGTATCGTAGATGTGCTTCGACATCTGCAGCATCGACCCCGCGTACAATTTCTGCGGGATTTCATTCGACGGAAAGTAGCGTGCGTTGTGACAGAACGTGCACCCCTGCCCGAGGCTGACGTTCATATGATACATCGCATACTGGTTTCGCTCAACTTCGGTGTTGCCCTTGGTCACATCCCCGGTGACCCTGAGCGAGCCGGGGTATTCTTTGTCGAACGGCAGCTTGTAGTCGTTCGGCAGCGTGTTCTGGATCTCGATCGGGTAGGTGGCGAACTGCGGCTTGCCATTGTGGCAGGTGGCGCAGGTGATCTGATAGCCGCCGACCGACGCCGGGAGCAGAGTGATGTAGTGCTGGTTCAAATCGGCCGACATGAGCATCATCTTGCGAGCGGTGTTCTTGTTGCCGGCGTTTGGGTAGCCCTCGACCTGACCGAAGTTCTTGATGTTGTGGCAGTAGCTGCAATCGACTTTGAGGCCGCCAGCCACCTGCGCAACCATGTAGGTCGAGATCTGCTGCGTCGTCCAGCCTTTCAGGATCTGCACGTTCTGCGGCTGCGGATACTGCTTGATGTAGGCCTGCATCGCCGCGAGCGACTCAGGCTTGATGTAGTTGCTCGGCGCCTGATTGTAGGCCACATAGATCGTATTCGTCGGCGCGGCGGCCGGGGCAGGGTGAGTCGCGGCGAAGATGAACCAGAACGTCGCGATGCTCACGCTGGACATGATGACAAAGATTAGCCCCGCCACCACATAGAACCGTCCCTTGGGCGTCCCTGCCTCAGGAAACAGATTGGGTTGGATCATCGTATTACCTCTTAGCGCACGGTGCATTGCAGAAGACGTACTGCGCCCAGGTTGCAGGGTCAGTCTTCCACGGCGCGACGATCTTCGCCATTTCGGCCCAGGCGTACCAGTCCTTAATGATCCAGCCGCTGATCAGCAGCCCGATCGCCCCGGTGATGCCAGTCAGGGCGGCGAACCACCAGGCCCACTGGTGAATATTGTACGAGTTCGCGTTCCAGCCCATCGTCCAGCGCCAGAACAGCTGCGCCCGGTGCGTCCCTGGCCCCTCGGCCATCATCTCATCGAACTCCATCTCAGATTTCCACTTCGACGTGGCCACGATCGTCGCGCCGTGCATCGCCAGCAGCAGCGTCGAGCCGAGTAGGAAGAAGATCGAGAGCATGTGGAACGGGTTGTAGTAGAAGTTGCCCCAGTGGATGCTCTGGTAGTTGGTCCAGTCCAGGATGGCGCGTAGGCCATGACCGGGTGCGTTCGACCAGACGCGGAGCACTAGTGGCTGGATGAGATAGATGACGAAGTACAACCCAAGCGCGCAGGTGAAGCCCCAGGCCAGCTGCGTCCCGATGCCGGTGGCTTTGGCCCGCGTCCAGATCCGTGCCCACCAACTCAGCACCGAGAGGTGAAGGAAGAACGTTGCCAGCAGCCACGCGCCGCCCTGGTGCCACGGCGCGTCCATGCGCAGCCCATAAGTGGTGGCTGGCGGGTTGACCGCCAAGTTGGGGAACTCGCGGATGTACGAGACCGGGTTCCAGCCGACCTGATAGCCGAACTCCAACAGGATGATCGCGATGCAGGCGGTGAAGGTGACCACCGAGATGATGCCCCACACACCGACGTAGATCGGGAGCACCTGCCCGCTGCCGAACAGCTTATCCATCAGGCCGATGTAGCCTGGCTTGCCGATCGTCCCCTCCAGGCCCGCCCGATACTCCTCGTCTTCGAGATCGACTTTGGGCTGCTGCGGCCGGCGACTGAGCACCAGACCGAAGCCGAGCAGGATTACGCCGGCGCCCGTGGCCGGGTTATTCCATATCGGCATCCGATCCCAAAAGCTCCAGAACGCGTTCCAGTCCTTGACGTACGTGCCGGAGAGAAAGATACAGACGTTGGCGAACAGCACTGCGGCGGCTGCTACCCAGAACGCCACCCGGTGGATGCCGATCTCGCCGATGCTGTAGCCGATGATGTTGCGCCAGAAGACGTGGATCGTGTACCCGTCGATATCGCGCTTGGCCTCGGAGAGCACCGCCGAGCCGTGCATATGCAGGAATAACGTGCTCGAGAACAGCAGCGAGATGCCGATGGCGTGGAACGGGTTATAGAAAAAATTGTAGTACTGGTAGCCAATGTTCGTGACCCAGTCCAGGTGGTGGGTGATGCCGAGCGGGAAGCCGTTGCCCCACGCGCCCATCGCGATCGGGCGCAGCCACTGCAACGTGATCCAGGACGAGACCACCGCGCCGAAGGCGATCGGGATCTCCAGACCCATCTCAAGCTTGAGGCTGATATCGACCTGCCGCAGCAGCCAGCCGATGAAGGCGATGGTGCCGGAGACCATCGTCAGAAACCAGAAGAAGCCGGGCGTGCCGGGGACGAGTGTCAGGCCCTGCGAGATCGGCGGCGTGTCGATACGAAACTGGAGAATGTTGTAGCTGCCCTCAATGGCGATCCCGGTGTAGAGATAGAAGATCACACCGAAGATGATCCCGATCATTGAGATCCCACCGAAAAGCCCAACGTAGAAGCGCCCAAACCAGAAATCGAACGGGTCAGCGCCAAACACCCGCGTCGCGATCGTGCGACCTGGGCGTCGGTAGTATTCCTCGACAAGTGAAAAAGGAATGACGTCGGCGGCTACCACATGCGTGCCCGTGGAGGAGATCGCATCAGATGTGAGAATCTCTCCACTAGGCAGCGGCAGCGCACGTATATCAGACATCGCGGCGTCTCGCTTTCTAGGGTCCGGGGGCGTGTGGCGACGAAAGATCGAGCGGTGGGCGGCGGCGAGACATGTGCCTCGCCGCCACGGCGGTCAGCACTAACGCGCCTGAAGCCAGTTGAGCAGCGGCGAGCTGAGCACCACCATATGGATGAACAGCGCCATGACCAGACCCAGCAGCGTGGCAAGGATCACCACGGTGCGGAACTCAAACGGTCGTCCATTTAGCATGTGTCTCTCCCAATCATGATGACTACTGACCGAAACCGCCCGTCAGCCACGGCTTCCACAGCCACACCATAATGTGCGCGAATGTAGCGATAGCACCACCGGCCCAGATCGTCTTGACGACGATGTCGTGTACCAGCCACTCGGCATTGTTGAAGAGCGACTTCCACTGATCTGGAACCAGATCATTCATCGGCTTGTCCATTGGGTGTCCACCCCCTTTCGTCCACGGTAGTGTTGTACCGCTGGATCGCCGGAAGCGTCCGGCAGCGCCCACCCCTTCGCTCATCCCTCTGCTCAGTTGAGCAGATGTGTCAAGATTATTCTGCGGGTTTCACGGTGAGTATACCGCCAGTATAGAAAATGTGTCAATCAAAACGGCTTACATATTTGCTACACAATTGCTCTACACGGGCTCTATACGTCAATCTCGTTAAATGCATCAGAACTGAACAGGTTTTATCGCAGATTGACGAACGAAGGCTGAAGAGCTATACTATTCCTAGACATTCACTTCACATTATCGTTGTAACCTGTTCCAGGATTTCGCTCAAACGATCGTTATCTCTGTAGCATACTAGCACTCGGTCACAACTGTGCAAAAGGTGAAAAAAGGCTTTGCAGCGGCGGCAAAAGCTCGGAATTGAGCGTATTCAGCGATAACGACAGCGTCCCATACACTGGCGTGTGGCTGTCGTAGCGGACGCGATGTCAAAAGGAGCCTTCTATGCTTGAGCAGGTTGCCCGTCTCCTCGCCCTCCCAGACACACCGCGCTACAACATCAAGGCCGTCGTCCAACAGACCCAGGTAAATGTGTCGACGCTGCGGGCCTGGGAGCAGCGCTACGGTGTGCCGCATCCGAAGCGGTCAGATCATGGGCATCGGCTCTACTCGCAGCGCGATATCGAGATCATCACCTGGCTGCGCCAATGCACCGAGGAGGGGCTGACGATCAGCCAGGCGGTGATGATGCTGCACGATCTCAATCGCAAGCACGAAGTTGTACACACCGAGCCGCAGGCCGCCACCCGCGTCGATTTTGGTTGGCCGGCGATCCAGCAGCAGTTGATCGATGCGCTGCTCAACGCCGACTTGCGCCAGGCGCATCTACTGGTCAACACACTCATCACCGTCCACCCGGTCGAGACGCTGGTGGTGCAGGTGTTCGAACCGGTGATGGCCGCTGTGGGCGATCGCTGGGCATCCGGCCGACTGTGCGTCGCCGACGAGCGGTTCGTCTCCAATTTCGTCAGACAGCGTCTGTCTGCGCTGATGCAGAACCACGCGCCATTCGCCAATGGGCAGCGCCTGATCTGCGCCTGCGCCCCAGGCGAGATGCACGAGCTCGGGCTGATGATGTTTGCCCTGCTCATGGAGCAGCGCGGCTGGGAGATCGTCTACCTCGGGCAGGGCGTCGTCACCGATGGGCTCGGCGATTTTCTTCAGCGCATGGCGCCGGCGCTGCTGTGCGTCTCGGTGACGATGACCGAGCACGTCGTCGGCATGCTCGAGATCGCGCAGGTCATCACATCGCAGATTGGTAGGGCGCAGATCGAGCTGGCCTACGGTGGGCAGGCGTTCACCTGGCACCCAGATCTGATCCACCACCTCCCCGGCACCTATCTGTCAGGATCGCTGCTGCAGGCAACCGCGCAGGCCGATGCGCTTGGCAGCCGGCTCGGCCAAGAACGGATGCCCCACGTTACAAATGCTCCGGTTCGGCCTTCATTCGTCCCTGCAGCCCGCTCCGTCGCCTGATCGCCCCCCGGCGCTTCCGCTGGGTAGAAAGCAGCAGCATGTCAACGCTCGATCATTGGCTCGCCGCACGTGGCCCGCCGATCGCCGGCGCGCTCGAAGAGCGCCGCGAGCAGATTTGCGAGAGCGTCTCGGTGCGCTTCGCCGATGCCTTTCGCTCGCTCTGCTACGATGACAGCCGCCCGGACGCCGATTCGTTTCAGCGTCTGACGTTTCATGAGACGCCGCGACGCTTCCACCGGCTTCTCCAGGTGGTGCTGCGCCTCCAGGCACCGTCGGTCGTCGAGCGCGAGTACCGCTGGTCGGCGGGGATCCTGCCGCGCTTCGGCGTGACCGACCGCCACATGCTGGCGCTGGTGCGCTGGTACTTCGAGGCGGCGCGGGTAGCGATCGCCATCGACTCAAGCGATCGGCAGCATCTCAATCTGCTCGAAGTGCAGGTGGTGCAGATGATCGAGCGCAGCATCTCGGTCGAGTCGCTGCCGCAGCTCCACCCGACGCCATCGCGCATCCAGAACGGTCACACCTCGTCGCGCTAGCGCCGCGTTGAAAATCGGCGCTGCGGCCATCGCCCGCAGCGCCGCTCGCCATCTACCCCGCCAGCTCCTCAAGTAGTTCCTTGATCAGCCGATCGCTCAGCTCCGTCGCCCCCAGGTCGTCGGCGTCCGCCACAACCCCCTCCAGCAGTAGAAAATCGCCGATATGCTCGCGGTGCGCCGCCAGCAGCTCGGGCGTCAATACCTCGTCCAGACGTACCTGCATAGATCCTCCGTGGTACAATGCCGGCATGATCAGAGCCGATGAACAGCCAGCCTTCCGGCTCTACCTCTGCGCCGGGGTGCATTGTAGCGCACGGGGCAGCCAGGCGCTGATCCGCGCCGCCGAGACGCAGCTCGCCGCCGCCCCCCGGCCGCCGCAGGTGGAGCTGCGCGTCTCTAGCTGCCAGAACCGCTGCGACGCTGGCCCGAATGCGACGGTCTGGCCAGGCCCACAGCGCCTCAGCGAGCTCGACGCCGCCGCGCTCGCAGCGCTCATTGGGCGGCTGGCCGAGAGGTAGCCAGACGCAGCACGCTGCATCCCTACAGGCGAATGCGGCGCAAGGATGGCGGGGGTTTGGGGCGTACTCTGCGCGCCGTCGAAGGGGCGCAGCCCTGAGATTATCCTTTTTTACTCCCGTAGGATTGCTACATACGCAATAAGAATCTTTCGAAAGTCTGCTATACTGAGCGAAATCAAGGCACAGTGAGCAAAGGACGAGTCATGGGTCTGTTTGGCAGCACGCCGAGCGAGCAAGATGTACTTCGAGCGCTGAGCACCGTCGAGGAGCCCGAGCTCGGCGGCGATCTGGTCTCGCGACGGATGATTCAACATATTGTGATCAGTGGCAGGCAGGTGAGCTTCGACATCGAGTTGACCACGCCGGCCTGCCCGCTCAAGGATCAGATCAAGGATGAGTGCGAGGCGGCGCTGGAGAAGGTCGCCGGCATCCCGCGCGCCGATGTAACCATCACGTTCACCGCGCAGGTGCGGACGCGCGGCGGGTTCATGGATAAAGCCGCCATCCCCGGCGTCAGCCATGTGATCGCGGTCTCGGCCGGCAAAGGCGGCGTGGGCAAAAGTACGGTGGCGGTCAACCTCGCCGTCGCACTCGCCAGAGAGGGCGCGCGGGTCGGGCTGCTGGACGCCGATGTCTACGGGCCATCGATCCCGCTGATGCTCGGCGTGCGCGGGCAGACGCCCGAGGCCGCCACCACGCCCGATGGGCAGCAAGCGATGATGCCGATCCAACGCTTCGGCATCAAGCTGATGAGCATCGGCTTTATGGTCGATGAGACGCAGCCGGTCATCTGGCGCGGCCCGATGGTCTCGCAGCTGCTGCGGCAGTTTCTCTACCAGGTGGCCTGGGGCGAGCTGGACTATCTGATCATCGACATGCCGCCCGGCACCGGCGATATCGCGCTGACCCTGGCGCAGAGCTTGCAGAACGTCGGGCTGACCGGCACGGTGACGGTGACGACGCCGCAGCAGGTGGCGACGGCCGATGTGATTAAGAGCATGGAGATGTTCAAGAAGGTCAATGTCCCGCTGCTCGGGATCGTGGAAAATATGGCCTACTTTATCGCGCCAGACACCGGGGCGCGCTACGATATCTTCGGCTCTGGCGGCGCGCAGCGGCTCGCCGGGCAGCTCGGAGTCCCACTGCTCGGGCAGATCCCGCTCGGCATGAGCATCCGCGACGGCGGCGACAGCGGCATTCCAGCGGTGACCCGCGACGCGCCAGATGCCTACGCCGAGGTGTTCAGCGCGATCGCGCGGCAGCTCGCAGCGCGGGTCAGCGTCCTCGAATATGCCTAGTGTATTGAGCAATTGACGATTGACGATTGCTGAATACAGCGTCCTGATGCCAAAGAACGTCTGCGCGATGGCAACAATGCCGCTTGCAACTGCACTAGGCTGGCGAACTATGAACAGTATTGATAGTATCATCCCGCTTTACAGCGCCGCCGATCTCGCGCGGCCGCAGTACGCCACCGATGCGCCGGCGCGTGATGCCTACGCCCGCCGGATCGACTACCTGCGCATCTCGCTGACCGACCGCTGCAATCTGCGCTGTGTCTACTGTATGCCGGAGATCGGCATGCAGTTCATGCAGCGGCCCGAGCTGCTGACCAACGATGAGCTGCTGCTCGCGGTGGCCGCCGCCGCAAAGGCCGGGTTTCGCAAGCTGCGGCTCACCGGCGGCGAGCCAACGCTACGCCCCGGCCTCGTCGAGCTGATCAAGGCGATGAAGGCCACGCCGGGGATCGAGCAGATCGCCATGACCACCAATGCGCTCCGGCTCGGCGACTTGGCGCAGCCGCTTAAAGACGCCGGGCTAGACCGAGTCAACATCAGCATCGACACCCTCGACCCTGAGAAATTCCGCAAGATGACCCGCGGCGGCCGGTTCGCGCAGGTCTGGAGCGGCATCGAGGCGGCTGAGGCGGCCGGGCTACACCCGATCAAGCTCAACGCGGTGGTGATGCGCGGCGTCAACGATGCCGATGTGCTCAGCCTCGCTGCGCTCACGGTCGGCCGCGCCTGGGAGTTCCGCTTCATCGAGATGATGCCGCTCGCCGGGGTCCACGAGCTGGCGCAGCAGGGCGTCGTGACCACCGCCGAGCTGATCAGGCAGGTTGAGGGCGAGTTTGGCCCGCTCGAAGACCTCGGGCTGCGCGCGAGCGACTCGGCGCACTGCTACCGCATCCGCGGCGCCAAGGGTAAGCTCGGCTTTATCTCAAGCGTCTCCGAGCCGTTTTGCTCGACGTGTAATCGCATGCGGCTGACGGCCGATGGTCGGCTCCATCTCTGCCTGCTGCGCGATACCGAAGTTGACCTGCGCGCGGCGATCCGCGGTGGCGCGTCGATCGAGGCGCTTGAGCAGATCGTACGCCACGCCGTGGCGATCAAACCGTGGGGTCATGGGCTGCCCGATGGCGTGCTGCCGACGCTGCGGGGTATGAGCGCGCTCGGCGGCTAACACAAGAGGTTTCGATGTCGCGTATCGCTGAGACGTTCGCCAGAGTCAAGGCCGATGGCCGCATCGCGGTGATGCCCTACCTGATGTCTGGCTTCCCCGACCGCGAGACGGCGCTGGAGCTCGGGCCGGCGCTCCAGGCCGCCGGCGCCGACCTCTTTGAGCTCGGCGTCCCATTCTCTGACCCGCTCGCGGATGGTGTGACGGTGCAGCGCGCCGCCGAGGTGTCGCTCGCTAACGGCATCCGGCTGCCAGACTGTATCGAGACCGCCTCCGAGCTGCGGCGGCGCGGCGTGACGGTGCCGATCGTGCTGATGGGCTACTATAACCCGTTCCTGCAGTATGGCATCGAGCGGCTGTGTGTCGATGCGGCGCGCGCCGGCATCGACGGACTGATCATCCCTGACTTGCCGCCGGCCGAGGCCGCCGACGTCCAGACCGCCGCCGGTAGCGCCGGGCTTGATCTCATCCTGTTCGTCGCGCCCACGACGCCAGACGCCCGCGTCGCTGAGATCGGCGCGATCGCCAGCGGCTTTATCTATTGCGTCTCGCTCACCGGCGTGACGGGCGCGCGGGCCGCGCTGTGGGAGGGTCTGCCAGATTTCCTCAGCCGAGTCAGGGCGCAGATCGCGCTGCCGCTGGTGGTGGGGTTTGGCATCAGCACTGCTGCTCACGTCCGTGCGCTCGTACATATTGCCGACGGCGCGATCTCGGCATCGGCGCTGATCGGTGTGCTGGAGCAGAGCCCGCCGGAGGAGCGCGTGGCTCGGGCGACGCAGTTCGTCGCCGAGCTGCGCGAGGCGGCGCACGTCTAAAAAGCTGGTATACTACCCATAGTACAACCTGATGACACAGTCACGGCGCTATCGATCTCGGAGGTGCTATGGCAACTGTTACCAGCCGCGATCTGGCGGAGCAGGCTCGCAGGGCGAACTACGAGGTTATGAGTATCGAGCAGCAGCGGGCGAACCGTTGGGTGCTCACGCTTCGCAGTGGCGGCCTCGTCACCATCGTGCTCGCACAGAGCCGCCAGCTGCTGAGCGGTGCTGATGTGCAGGATCTCGCCGAGCTCGTCCGACTTCGTGGCCCGGCGCAGGGCATCCTGCTCGCGCTCGACGGCACGTTCAGCCCGATCGCCCAGCAGACGCTCGACGAGCTGCGGGCGCTGCCACTTCGCTTCGCCACAAAAACACTGCTCGCCCCAAGCGCTGAGCACGAGCCGCGCCCGCTCGGCGTGCCGCTCACGCGCACACCGTAATATGCTACAATACGTCTATGGTCGATGGACGTGCGAGCGTGGTGCAGTCGCCACATATTCTCGATTTTATTGCCCATAGCTCGGCACAGACCCAGCGCCTCGGTCAGCGGCTCGGCGAGCTGCTCAGCGCTGGCGATCTTGTGCTGCTTACCGGCGAGTTTGGTGTCGGCAAGACCCAGTTCGTCAAGGGCGTCGCCGCCGGCCTCGGCTCGGCCGATCTCGTCACTAGCCCAAGCTTCGTGCTGATCAATGAGTACCACACGCGCCGGCCGCGCCTCCGGCTCTATCACGCCGATCTGTACCGCATCGAGAATGCCGCCGAGGTCGCGGCGCTCGAACTCGACGACCTGCTGCTGGATGGAGTGGGCGTGGTGGAGTGGGCCGAGCGGGCCACAAGCCTGTGGCGCTACGACCATCTCGCCGTCGCGCTGCGGCACCTCAACGATACAAAACGGGTGATCCGGATGACGCCAAACGGCAGCCGCGCCATCGAGCTCGTCGAGGCATTCAAACAGTCGGTGTTTCTCTAGATGCTGCTGGCGATCGATACATCGTCCGCCTGGTGCGGCATCGCGTGCGCCACCGCCGATGTGGTGCTCGGCGAGGCGGGGTGGGAGGCCGGGCGCAACCACACGCTGCAGCTCGCGCCGCAGCTCGCGCTGCTGTTCACGCACCTCGACGCGCGGCCGTCCGATCTGACGGCGGTGGCGGTCGCGCTTGGGCCAGGCAGCTGGAGCGGGCTGCGCGTCGGTCTCAGCTTCGCAAAAGGGCTGGCGCTGGCGCGGGATGTCCCGCTACTGGGCATCGGGACGATCGAAGCGCTCGCGTACCAGTTTGCTCGGCCGGGGCTCGCCGTCGTCCCGCTGGTCAGGCTGGGCCGCGGGCGGCTGGCCACGATCGGCGCAGATCGGCAGCCGCAGGTGGCGAGCGTCGAGCAGATCTGTCGCGGCATCACAGGAAACACGCTATTCTGCGGCGATCTGGACGAGGCGACCATCGCGGCGATCCGCGAGTTGCTTGGCGAGCGGGCGAGCTTCCCCACGCCGGCGCAGCGAGTCAGGCGGGCGGCGTTCCTGGCCGAGCTGGCGTTGGGGCGGCTGGCGCGTGGCGAGGATGACCGCGCGGCCGCCTTGCAGCCGTACTATGTTGGCGAAGCCGTCAAGACCGCCGTATCTGCCGAGAGTTAACTATGGCTATCGTTGCGCTGCATGTCTCGCTCGCCGATGGGACGACCCGCGCTGAAACGCTGCCGCCCGATGTCGAGCAGCGCTATCTCGGCGGGCGCGGCGCTGCCACCTGGCTGCTAGCGCGCGATGTCCCCTCTACCACCGGGCCGCTCTCACCCGCCAATCGGCTGATCGTGAGCGCCGGGCCGCTGGCCGGGCGGCTCGCGAGCGCGGCTGGCGGATTTCTGCTCACCACGCGCTCGCCGCTGAGCGATACCATCGCGCATAGCTGGGGTCTCGGCGGGGCGGGCGCTGCGCTGCAGCAGTGCGGCTACGATCTGCTGTCGCTCAGCGAGCGCGCGCCGGAGTGGAGCGTCCTGCTGCTGGACGCCGGCAAGGCCACGCTTCGGCCGGCCGGCGCGCTGCTTGGGCTCGATACGGTGGTCACGGCGGCGACGCTGCGGCAGGAGCTCGGCGATGGCTGGCACATCCTGTGCGTAGGGCCGGCCGGCGAGGCGGGCGTGGCGTACGCCAGCGTCGTGGCCGATGGCACCTACCCGGCTGAGCCGGCCGGGACTGGCGCGGTGCTGTCTCACAAGCGCATCAAGGCGATCGCTATCCGCGGCGCGCAGCCGATCCCGTGTAGCGACCAGCGGCGGGTCGATGCGGTGCTGGCGGGGCTACGGCGCCGGCTCGATACCAACCAACTGGCGGCCGCGATCCGCCAGTACGGCAGCCTGACGATGCTGCCGCACGCCGAGCAGCGCGGCGCGATCACCGGGCTCAATGGCAGCACCTCGACGCCCGACCCGTTCGCGCTCACCCGCGACGTGTTCGCCAACCGCGGCAAGCGCGAGCCACGCGGCTGCGCCGGCTGCCCGCTCGCCTGTCACAGCACCTACCTTCGCAAAAGCGGCGAGCCGCTTGCCTACCCCGAGTTTGAGGCGGTGGCCGGGTTTGGCGGCAGCTGCGGCGTGACCAACCCCGATACGGTGATCATTCTCAATGACCTCTGTCTGCGTCTCGGCCTCGATGTCGGCGAGACGGCCGCCGCGCTGGCATTTATGACCGAGTGTCAGAAAGAGGGGCTGGCGCTGCGCGGCACGCTCAGCTGGGGCGACGGCGATGCGCTGCTGGCGGCCGTGCGTCGGCTCGGGCAGAAGCAGGAGAAGCGGGACATTGTATCGCTCGGCGTCGGCGAGATGCACGAGGTCTACTACGGCAGCACCAGCTACGCGCCGCAGGTCAAGGGGCTGGCGATGCCGGCCATCGAGCCGCGCGCGCTGAGCGCAACGGCGCTGGCGCTGGCCACCGCGCCGATCGGCGGGGATCATCGCTACGCGATGATCTACGAGGAGCTGCTCGGCGAGGTGCCGGCGTGGCTGCCGAACGACCAGGCCAGCCAGGGGGCGATCCGCGGGCCGGCGCCGCGTCTGATCTGGTACGAACGCTACGCCGCCGCGCTCGACGCCGCCGGGATCTGCCGCCGGCTTGCGCTGCTGGCGCAGCAGCTCGCGCCGGCTGAGGCCGCCGAGCTGATCGCAGGCGCGACTGGGCGCAGCTTCTCGCCCGTCGAGCTGGCGCTGCTCGGCGAGCGGATCGTCACGCTCGAACGGCTGCTCAGCCGCAGCTACGGGGCCACGCGCGATTGGCTGCCGCGGCGCTGGGCCTCGGTCGAGCTCGACGATGGGCCGGCTGCGGGCAAGCTGGTGCCGCTCGACAGCCTGATCGCCGAGTATTATCAGCGCCACGCCTGGGACGAGCACGGTGCGCCGACGGCAGCCCGTCTCGCCGAGCTCGGCATCTCACTCCCGAGCTAACTGCTCAGCTACGTCGCAGCTTCCAGCTCTCCATCTCGGCGTGCATGGCAAGGTAGCGCAGCCAGCCGGCGACGGTCAGCGGCCCAAAGCTGTTGTGCCGTAGCCGCATCGTTGGCGCGATCTGCGCCTCGGCGATCGTGCGGATGATGGATATCGTCTCGGCGCGGGTCTGCTGGATCAGCGCGCAGAGTTCGCCGTGCTCCACGCTCGTCGGCGGGAGGTAGCCATCCATCTCGTCGCTGGTCTGTGGTTCGCCGAGCGCGCTACGGAGCCGGCGTTGCCCCCAGCGCTCGATACCGACGATATGCCGCAGCAGCGCGAGATTGACCGGTGTGGCGGGCGCTGCGGCACAGCGCGCATCGAGCGCCGCGCCGGATGCGGTCAGCGCCATCTCATGCGCAGCATAGCTGCGGCGCGACGCCGGGCGATCGAGGATCAGACCGGCACCGAGCTGGACCACTGCTGCTTTGATCATGATCAATCCTCGAACATCGAGCCGGTGATATACAAAATCCCGGTCCACAGCGCGCGGGCGTGGCGGTAGAAGAGCAGACAGAACCCAACTGTCACGACCATCAGCCCCAGGATCCACGGGACAACTGGAACGTCTAGGAAGAATGCGACGATAGCGCCGCTCACCGCCAGCATCGATGTTGCCACGGTGTTGATCGCCATCCCGCCGGTCACCTCGCCGGCGTCGCGCTCGAAGATCACGCCGCAGCGCGGGCAGCGCACGTTCATGCGAAACAGCGAGCGAAACATACGCCCGCCGCGGCACGCCGGGCAGCGCAGCGCGAAGCAGAGGAGCAGGATCTGGAAGATGCGGAGCATGCGTGTATTGTAGCACAGTCTAGCGCATCGGTCAGGCCGCAACCATCGAGCTGGTGATCGATCAAGCGCATTGGGATGCGCTCAATGGCGTTTGTCGGCAGCGTGGAGTTTGGCAATCGGCAGCAGTCAGTTTCTCAATTGTCGATGCGCTAGCGCTGTGGGAAGCCGAGCCGCTCGAGCGCCGCACGCAGTGTATGCCTGCCAGAGAGGCTCTGATCGCCAGCCATCCGTCGCGCCGAGTGTGTCGCCCAATCACCCTGCACGTGCATCTGCTGCTCGTCGTAGAACACCGCCATCGCCGCGTTGTAGGCCGCAACATCGTGCTCCTCGCCAGCGGTGGCGTAGCTCTCGCGGTGGAGCACCGCCGTCTGTGGCAGCCGCGGCTTGATCGAAGCCGGGCGCGCCGTATCTGGCCAGCCGACGCACATGCCAAACACGGCGAAGACATGCTGTGGCAGATTGAGCGCCGCGGCCACATCCAGCGGGCGGTTGCGCATACCGCCGATATACACTGTGCCGAGCCCCAGCGACTCGGCGGCGACGGCGGCGTTCTGCGCCGCCAGCGCGGCGTCGATCGTCGCCAGCAGCAGCGCCTCGGTGTACGCCACCGCCTCGAACGGGAGCGCGCGCCGCTCGGCGATCCGTCCGAGCCGCGAGAGATCGGCCAGCCAGACCAAAAACAGTGGGCACTCGCCAATATGCTCCTGGTCGCCAGCGAGCACGGCTAGCTCACGTTTGCGATCGGCATCTTCCACCGCCACCACGCTCCACGCCTGGAGGTTCGACGAGGTGGCGGCCGACTGCGCCGCCGCTATCAGCGTCGGCAGCGCGCCGGAGGGCAGCGGCAGCGGCAGATAGGCGCGCACCGAGCGGTGGGAAAGCAGCCCATCGATCGTCTCATTCTCAACAATCTCGGGCAGCGCCGCAGCGTCGCCGTAGCGCCGTCTGAGCGACGCATTATTCGTGACCATCGTCAACGGCTTTCTTTTCAAGCTTCGGTCGGCGCGGTCACCTCGCCGAGCGTCTGCAGCAGGCGATTGGCCCAGGCGAACATCGACACGGCGTGGCCTGCATTGAGTATCTCACGTGTAGTTCACGTTAGACCGCTATGGTGCGCGGCGTGCGGCGAGCGCCGTCCGCCCGATCAGCGACAGCGCCAGGTCGTCCTGCGGCGGATTGAACAGCCCGGCGCGCGCGTCGCGGAAGTGGCGCTCGAGCGTCAGGTTGCGAGTCAGGCTGAAGCCGCCCGCCACCCGCAGCGCTAGGTCGGTCACATCGCACGCGCCGTTGGTGGCCAGGTATTTGGCGGCGGCCACCTGCGGGCTGAGCGATGCGCGGCGTTCCGGCTCGTTGGCCCACGCATCGGCGGCGGCGGTCAGCACCGCGCGCGCCGCCCCGAGCTTCACCTGCATCTCGCCGATCCACTGCTGGATATGCGGCAGTTCGGCGATCGGCTTGCCGAGCGATGGCGGGACCCGGCCGTTGGCGTAGTCGCAGGCGGCGTCGCAGGCGGCCTGCCCGATGCCGAGGTAGACCGCCGAAATCGTCAGGCTCCAGCCGCTCTGCCCTGGCGGCGGGCCGGATGGGGGGCCGATCGGGCGTCTGGCGATCACCCACTCGTCTGGCACGAAGACGTCATCGTAGTAGACATCGTCGTTGCCGGCGGTGCGCATGCTCAGGCTATCGCCCCAGGTCGCATCCATCCGCAGGCCGGGCGCGCCGGCGCGCACTACCGCCATCGCCACCTCGCCGTCCGGGGCCGTCTCGCTTGGTGGCAGCGCCACGCCGGTGACCAGGAAGCGCATGGCCGGCGCGCCGGTGGCGAAAACTTTGTGGCCGGTGATCCGCCAGCCACCTGGGGCGCGCACCGCCGCCGTGGCCGGCACCCCGCCGCGCGAGATGCTGCCGAGCTCAGGCTCGGTGACCATGGAGTTGATCAGCCCGCCCTCCTCGACGATCGCGCGGCAGATTGCGGCGAAGATCGGCTCCGGCCAGCTGCGCGCCTCGCGCTGGCCACCGATGATCTGGATCAGCATTCCGACCGCCAGCGCGGTGCCGGCGTCGCCGCGCGCTAGCCGCTCCTGCGCCAGCACGAGCTCGGGCAGGCTGGCCTCCTCGCCGCCGTAGATGCGCGGGATGACGAGGCGCAGGTAGCCGCGCCGGTGCAGATCGGTGTAGTTCTCCAGCGGGAAGGTCCCATCGCGGTCGTGGGTATCGGCGCGGGCGGCGAACAGCTGCGCCAGCTCATCGGCGAGCGCGGCGACCCGCTCGCGGCGGGCGGGTGGGTGGTCAGACATAACGTGCTCCTTATCGTTCGCCGATGGCGATGGCCGCGCCGTGGGTCAGCGCCGCATCGAGCGCTCGCCGCGGGCCTGGCCCGCGCAGCCTGATGGCGCTCGGCCCCTGCCCGCGCCGAGCCAGCAGCTCCTGGCCTGCGGTATCCGCTGGGCTATGCAGCACGATCTGCGCCGCGCCGAGCGCGATCGCCACGCCGCTCGCCGCGCCCGCCGGCTCGGCGAAGCCCGCCGCACCGCCGAGCAGCGCCCGGTAGCGCGCCGCGCTGGCCGCCGGGTCATCCACCAGCACCGTGACCTCGGCCACGCCCTGCGCCCCATTGGCGTGCTCGGTGGCCGCGCCTGACGCCACCCGCAGCGTGCGGGGCGTGACATCGCCGCAGAGAAACGGCAGATCTGACGATGGCGGCTGCGCGGTCTGCCACGCCAGGCGCTGGCCATCGGGCCGCAGCCGCCCGCCGTCGTTCGGGCCATCGTAGGCAACGCCCCGCGCCCGCGCCTCGGCCACCGCCGCCGCCGTGTCGTGCGGCAGCAGCGCGAAGTCCACCAGCCCCTCGCCGGCCACACTGTTGACCTCCCACCAGCGGAAGCCAGGCTCGGGGCGAGTGAAGGCGATCAGCTCAAGGTAGACCCCATCGGCGAAGGCGATGAGCGCGTTGTGCGAGCCGCGCCCTGGGTGCGAGCCGCCGCGCAGCACGGTGAACCCGAGCGCGGTGTAGTCGGCGATGGCCCGCTCCAGGTCGTCCGCCAGGATCACAATATGGTCGAGCTGCTCAATCACAACACATTCTCCTTACAGCGCCGCAGCCCCGCCGCCGAGATAGGCGTCGCGGATCTGCTGGCTATTGCGGAGCGTGGCGGCCGGGCCCTCCAGCGCCACCCTCCCGGTCTGAAGCACGTAGCCGTAGTCGGCGATCTGGAGCGCGAGGTCGGCGCTCTGCTCGACCATAAAGATCGAAACCCCCTGGCCATTGATTGATCGTCTGGATCAGATCGAGCACGGTATCGACGAAGCGCGGCGAGAGCCCCATCGTCGGCTCGTCCATCACGATCAGCCTGGGGCGGCTCATCAGCGCCCGCGCCATCGCCACCATCTGCTGCTCGCCGCCCGAGAGCGTCCCGGCGCGCTGCGGCAGCCGCTCGCCGAGCCTGGGGAAGATCGCCAGCACTCTGGCCAGATCCTCGGCCACGCCCTGGCGATCGGCGCGGGTGTAGGCCCCCATCAGCAGGTTCTCGCGCACGGTCATCGCGCCGAACAGCCGCCACGCCTCAGGCACAGACGCGATGCCGCGTCGCACGATCTGCTGCGTCGGCAGCCCGACGATCGGGTCGCCATCGAGCGCGACGACCCCGGCGCGCGGCCTGACGAGGCCGAGGATCACTTTCATCGTCGTCGATTTGCCGCTCGCATTGCCGCCGAGCAGACAGACGATCTGCCCGCGCTCGACGCGCAGGTTTAGCCCGAAGTGAACCTGCACCGGCCCGTAGAAGGTCTCGATGCCGGCGAGCGACAGCAGCGGCGCGGGTGCACTCATGGTACCACCTCTTCCTCAAGCTCGCTCACCGCCGGTGTGGCGGCGTAGCGCCTGCCGAGATAGGCGGCGATCACCTGCGGGTCATCGCGGACGCTCGCCGGCGGCCCGCTGGCGATCACGCGGCCGTTATCCAGCACAACCACCCGGTCCGAGAGCGCCATCACCAGCTCAAGCTTATGCTCGATCAGCACGATCGTCAGGCCGGCGTCGCGCAGATCGCGGATGATCTGGAGCATCTCGGCCGTCTCCGAGGGGTTCATCCCGGCGGTCGGCTCGTCCAGCAGCAGCCGCGGCCTGAGCGCCAGCGCCCGCGCGATCTCGACTCGACGCCGGTTGGCGTAGCTCAGCGTGTGGGCCGGCTCGTGCTGGCGCGGCAGCAGCCGATCGCCGAAGCGCGCCATGATAGTCAGCGCCTCGGCGCGCAGCGCCGCCTCCTCGTCGCGCACACCGCGCGGCCGAACGAGCGCCAGCAGCAGCTCGGCGAGCGGCCCGAGCAGCGGCAGCGGCGGGCGCACCGCGCGCAGCCTGGTGTGCGCCCCGATCAGGACGTTCTCCAGCACGGTCAGGTTGCCGAACACCCTGCCGTGCTGGAAGGTGCGCGCCAGCCCGAGCTGCGCCAGCCGCTCTGGCGGCAGACCGGCGATCGGGCGCCCATCGAAGCTGATCGTCCCAGCGTCGGGGGCGTCCAGCCCGGTCACCAGGTTGAACAGCGTCGTCTTGCCGGCCCCGTTCGGCCCGATCACGCTGACGAGCTCGCCCGCAGCGACGTCCAGATCCACGCCGTCCACCGCCGTCAGCCCGCCGAAGCGGCGCGTCAGCCCGCGTATCTCAAGCAGCGCCATGGTCGATTCCTTAGACTGTGACCGCCGTCGGCCGATGCTCGACGCGCCCGACAATCTGCTGTGGGTTGGTCAGCAGGTTGAAGATCGGGCAGACCCGCTCGACGGCGGCGTGCAGCTCGGCGATCGTCGCCGCATCTGCCGCCGAGGCGATATGGACGGTGTAGGCGATGTTATGCGGCTCGATCGGCACCGACTCGAAGCCTGGCTGGCCGGCGCGCGGGTCCATCTCGCCAGACACCTCGACCGAGAGCGAGTCCAGCGGCACGCCGCGATCGGCGGCCTGGATGAGAAAGATGTGGGTCAGACAGCTGCCGAGCACGCCGAGCTGGAGCTCGGGCGAGCCGGGGCCGAGGCTGTAGCCGGCGAAATCTGGCGGGCTGTCGCTGATGACCTGGAAATCGCGGATGGGGATGCGCCTGACACCGCTGCGCCCCTCGGCGGTCACGCTGGCGCGCAGGATATGCGGCGCGCTCTAGCCGGCGGCGAGCGCGGCGCGGCGGGCGGCGATGGCGGCGCGCTTCTGCGCCAGATACTCGTTGAGTGTACTCATGACGGCTCTCCGTATATTAGCGGGTGCCGAGCAGCCCCTGCGGCCGAAAGCGCACCAGCAGCACCACGCCATAGATCAAGATTCGATATTCGGCCGCGCCGCGAAAGAGCTCAGGCAGGGCGATCAGCGCCACCGCCCCGAGCACCGCGCCCAGGACGTTGCCCATGCCGCCGAGGATGACCATCGTCAGCGCCAGGAGCGAGATCTGCGCGTTGAATGTCTCGTGGTTGATGTAAGAATACATGTGTGACGTCAGCGCGCCGCTCACGCCCGCCACGAAGCTGGAGAAGGCGAACGCCAGCCCCTTGTAGCGGGCCAGGCCGATGCCGTAGGCTCGCGCCGCCACATCGTCCTCGCGGATGGCGCGCAGCGTCCGGCCGAGGTGCGAGCCGAGCAGCCGCAGCTGGAGCGCCGCTAGCGCGATCAGCACCGCCAGCGTCAGCCAGTAGACCGATCGCGCCGAGGTCAGCTCGACGCCGGGGATCGCCAGCGGCGGGATGGCGCTCAGCCCGATCGGGCCGTTGGTGAGCCACTCCCAGTTGAGGATCACCAGGCTGACAATCTCGCCGATGCCGAGCGTGGCGATCGCGACGTAGTGGCCGCGCAGCCGAAACGACGGCGCGATCAGCAGCGTGCCGAGCGCGGCCGCGATCAGCCCGGCGAGCGGCACCGCCAGCCAGACCGGGGCGCCGAGGCGCAGGCTGAGCAGGGCCGAGGCGTAGCCGCCGATCGCCAGCAGCCCGGCGTGCCCGAGCGACATCTGACCGGCGGTGCCGGCCACCAGCGTCAGGCTGATCGCCAGCAGGCCGTAGAGCCAGGCGGTGGTCAGCACCTGCAGCACATAGCTGTTCGGCACCAGCAGCGGCAGCGCCAGCGCCGCGAGCGTCACCGCCGCCAGCGCCCAGCGCGGCACCTGCACCGGCCGGCTCGGCGCGATGAATCTCCCGGTGAGCGGCTCGGGCGGCAGCTGTTTGCCGCCGGCGAACAGCCCATTTGGCCGCCAGACCAGGATCAAGATGACGAAGGCGAACAGGTTGCGGTAGCTGGTGCCGAGCAGCGCCACGCCGTAGCTCTCCACCAGCCCGAGCAGCAGGCTGCCGAGCACCGCGCCTGGGACGCTGCCCATGCCGCCGATCAGCTCGGCGACGAACCCCTTGAGCGTGGCCTGAAACCTCATCGCCGGCGAGATGGTGTTGTAGTACATCCCCACCAGCACGCCGCTCAGCCCACCAAGCGCCGATGCGATGGCGAAGACAGCGGCGTTGACGGCGTCGATGTTGACGCCCATCTGCAGCGCGGCATCGCGGTCAAGCGCGGTGGCGCGCACCGCCCAGCCGAGCTTGGTGAAGCGCAGGAAGCCGTAGAGCAGCAGCGCCGCCGCCAGCCCGATCCCGGCGATCAGCAGATCCAGCGCGCAGCGCGGCTCGCATCGCTGGCGATGCGGGCCGCACGGGGAGGCGCGAGTCCTCGTGAGGAGGCTCAGCACCGCGTGGCGTTCATCGTCCAGGTAGCTGCCGGCATTGGCACCCTCTGACGGGTTGCCGAGGCTTCATCGGGCCGTCCCCTCCGCCTCTCTGGATAAGCGCGCTCGGTTGTACCAGAAATATAACTTATATAATCAAATAAGTCAAGTATATCGAACGGCCGATATATGGGACGCGATGCACACGCTCCCTCTTCGATCCCCCACCCCGGTGGTCACGATGCAACTCGTGGAACAACAGACGGAGTTTCTGCTGGTGACCCGGATGGGAAGGCTACTGCGAACATCGTTGGCGAGCCTGCCGCCAGCTACCAACGGCGCGACGCTGACGACCGAGGTTATTCAGCTCCGCCAAAACGACGCCGTCGTCGGGGTGTTGCTGCTGCCGTGAGTCTCAGCCCGCGCGCATCTTCGTCAATCTGAGGACAGCGGCCTGCGCGCCAGCACAAAGCGGGGGAGCGGGGCTGATCCCCCCGCTCCCCCGCTTTCTTACCCCTTACAAGGTTACGCTAGAGCCATTATGCCGCCGAGGTGGGGCGCAGGCCGGCGGCGCGGAGGTGGGCATCCAGCCAGGCGTGGCGCTCATCGCCGAGCGGCGGCGGGGGCGGGTCCTCGCGGTAGTCCAGCCGCAGGTCATAGCGGGCGCTGACGTAGACCCGCTCGATGGCCAGCTGGAGCGGCAGCGCCACATCGCGGTCTGGCGGGGTCAGCGGCACCGGCACGGTCGGCAGCCGCGTGTCCAGCCCGATCGGCCAGGCAGAGACGAACGGGCGGCGGTTGGCGCGGCTCAGAAAGACCATATAGTCGGCCGCCGGCGTCGGCGTCCGGCTGGCGTGCTCGGGGCGCACCCCGCCGCGCAGCAGATCGATCTCCAGCAGGTGGGTGTCGCTGTCGAAGAACGCGGCGCGCTTGCGGGCGTAGGCATCTGCCCCATCGGCGCCTGGGCGCTTGTTGGCCGGCGAGAGCAGCTCGATGGTGGTGACCAGTTGGCCATCGCCGACGGCGCGGATCTCTATTCTGGCGAGCCTGGTGGGCACGCCGGCGATGCCGATCAGCGTGACCGGGGCCTCAGCGATCGCCACGGCGATCTCCTCCTCGGGGAGCGGCTCGCGCGGCCGGCTGTCGAAGACTGCCACATCGGGGACGAACAGCCGCGCCGGGCCGACCTCGATGGTCTCCAGGCTGACATACGGCGTGATCACGGCGCTATAACGCGGCGCGAGCTCCGGCTGTAGCAAGTCACAGATGACATACATCAGACGATTATGCACATCAGGCCAGATATGGCTGGCCTCCAGGTATGGGTCCATCCCAGGAAATGGTCCGCGCATCGCATACCTCCATCGCTTGTGCAGCGCATGATACGATAGTTTTCCAGGGTGTGCGAGACTGGCGCAGGCGCTCCGCTGCCAGATGGCTGACGGCGCGTTGCTAGGCCCGTCGGCAGGGATTTGAAGGGGCGGCGCGCCTGCACAAGAGCGAACCTGCCGTACCACAGACGCTTCGCGGTGGATCGGCTGACGAATGAGTCGTCCCATGGCGCTCAGTGTGACGTGAGGGCGGGGCGTGGCCAGCTCAACCGCCGTTGGATGGTGTGCAACCCGCCACCAGTTGTCTGCGCGTTGCGTCAGCAGTCTTGGGGGTTCACAGGGGGAGAAGCGGGGAGCCTGAGGGGCTGGCCCCTCGGCCGGGTGCAGGGCGGAGCGCCTGCGCTACCCAAGCGCCCCAGGCAGCAGCCGCTCGATGGCGCGCCACTGCGCCCGCAGCGCTGCGACGGCGCGGGTGCCCGGCCGCTCGGCGAAGACGTGGATGAGCTCGATAGCGTGGATAACCCGATAGGCGCGCACCCGCAGCGCAAAGGCCGCCGGCTCGTCTGGCGCGTAGGCCAGCAACAGCCGCTCGCGGGCCGCCGCCGACGGGGTGAAGTGGCACCAGTAGGCGATGTCTGCCGCCGGGTCCAGCCCCTGCGCCCACTCCCAGTCGATGATCGTCACGCCGCCGTTGTCTACAAGCAGGTTGCCGCTGGCGCAGTCGCCTTTGCACAGCCGCGCCCCGCCGCCGTACGTACTGCCAGCTACAGCGTAGACCTCGGCAATCTGCGGAAACAGGGACTCATCGCCCCCCGCGAGCGCGACGGCCGCCGCAACCCGGCGCAGCTTGTTGGCCGCCCACGCCGCAGCCGATGGGTAGACCGGATACGGGCGAGGGGGTAGATCGCCGAACGCATCGACCGCGCAGCTGTGCAGCCGCCGCAGCTGCGCCGCCAGATCGTCGATGGCCGGGCGCGCCCCCGGCGCGCCGGTCAGACGGTGGCTGAACGGCGCGCCGGGGGCGAAAGTCTCCACGCACCAGCGGTACGCCCCGCCTTCGCCGTGGGCCAGGCCAGCGTCGAGCGTCAGCGGCGCGCGCACGCCGACGCTGCGAGCCAGCGCCTGCGCCGCCAGCGACCGCTCAAGCGACTCGGCCGGGGCGGGAGCGGCGCGCACCACCCAGCGCGCGCGCGCGCCGCGCGCCTGCCAGGTGCGCCGGTTGCTGCCGCCGGCCAGCAAAGAAAAGGTGCAACGCCCACCGACGGCGCGCTCGACGGCGGCGCACACGGCGGGCGGCGCTCCGTTCGCCATAATTTCGCTCCAAATCAACAAAAAAACCGATGGCCGAGAGCTTTGCTCCCGGCCATCGGTCTCGTCTGGTGGGCGATACTGGATTCGAACCAGTGACCTCAACGATGTCAACGTTGCGCTCTAACCAACTGAGCTAATCGCCCCAACTCCTCCAGTATAGCACAGCTCAGCGGCCGGCGCAACCTGCGTTCGAACCAGTGGAGGGCTCATGCAAAATCCCGATTCGTCCGCCAATCTGCGTGATTCTGCGCGAATATCCGCGCAGATTGGCGGACGAGAGCGATCCAATGGCGCGGCGTGACCGGCGTGTAGGCGAGGTGCTCATTTCTGCGTTATACTCATAGCGTGATAATAAAACTGAGGAGCAGTGCGATGTCGCGCACAAAAACAGTCGATCTCCTGAGTCAAAGTAAATCGCTTCTGATGCAGCGCTATGGCGTCACAGGGTTAGCACTCTTTGGCTCGACCGCACGTGATACAGCACGTCCAGAGAGCGATATCGATGTGTTGGTCTCATTTGATGGACCTGCAACATCGGCTCGCTACTTTGGAGTGCTCTTTTATCTTGAGGATCTCCTGGGTCGCCCCGTAGATCTGGTCACGGATAAAGCTTTGCGCGCCGAGCTACGCCCATTTATTGAACAGGAAGCCATTCATGTCTGATATACAGCCCCGTGTCTAGCAATTTTATCTTGACGATATGATCGGCTTCGCTGAGCGGGTTCTACGCTACACTGCTCATCAAAAGCAGGGTGATTTTATCGCAAACGAATTATACTATGATGCAACTATTCGCAACCTTGAGCTCATTGGCGAGGCGGCAACACATATTCCTGATGCGATACGCGCAGTACATCCAGATATTCCATGGCGATTAATTATCGCCACGCGCAATAGACTTATTCACGCCTACCTGGGAATCGATAATGATACGTTGTGGAGCATCATTCAACATGATATCCCAACGTTACTTCCGCAACTACAACGGTTGCGCCAGCAGTTCACACCATAAATCGCCGCTGGCCGATGGCATACCGCGAGATAAGCGCGGGAGCGCCGCCGCGTGACTCGTGTGCGAAGCCCATCTTCGATATGCTACAATCAAGCGATGTCAGCCCCTCCACCTCTTGTGAGCAAGTGAACCTATGACCGTCTCACCGATCGTCGAGCAACTGATCGCGCGCTTCATCGAAAACCTCGCCACGTACCGCTCTGGCGAGTATAAAGAGGCTGAGACCCGGCTGGAGTTCATCGACCCGCTATTCGTGACGCTCGGCTGGGACGTGACCAATACTGCCGGCGTCGCCCCTGCACTGCGCGAGGTGGTGGTCGAGTATTCGATGAAGATCGGGAGCTATACCAAAGCGCCAGACTACCTCTTCGGATGAATGGGCAGCCGCGCTTCTTCGTCGAGGCCAAGAAGCCATCGGTCAACGTCAAGGATGATATCGGCCCGGCGTTTCAGGTGCGGCGCTACGCCTGGACGGCGAGCCTGCCGCTCAGCATCCTGACGGACTTCGACGAGCTTGCGGTCTACGATACCCGCATCGAGCCCAAGAAGGGCGATGCCGCCAGCGTGGCGCGGCTGCTCTACATTCCACACGCCGAGCTGGCGGCGCGCTGGGGTGAATTGGCCGAGCTGTTCAGCCGCGATGCCGTGCTCGGCGGCGCGCTTGACCGCTTCGCCCAGGAGACCCGCGCCCCGCGCGGCGTTTCTGCGCGAGATCGAGCGCTGGCGCGAGCTGCTGGCCCGCAACATCGCCGCGCTCAACGAGACGCTCTCGCAGCGGCAGCTAAACTACGCGGTGCAGATGACCATCGACTGGCTGATCTTCCTGCGGATCTGCGAGGATCGGGCGATCGAACCATACGGCGGGCTGCTCGGCACCACCAATGGCGGGCGGATCTACCCGCGCTTGCTTGAGCGCTTCCGCGACGCAGACGCGCGCTACAACTCGGGTCTGTTTCACCTCGAAAGCCAGCGCGGGCGCGTTGGCCACGATGCGCTGACGCCGACGCTCACCATTCCAGACGAGCCGCTGCGTGCGATCATCGGCGCGATGTATTACCCCGAGAGCCCGTACGAGTTCTCGGTGCTGCCGGTGGAGATCCTCGGGCAGGTCTACGAGCAGTTCCTCGGCAAGGTTATCAGGCTGGAGGGCGGCGCGGCGGTGGTGGAGGAGAAGCCGGAGGTCCGCAAGGCCGGCGGAGTCTACTACACCCCTGCCTACATCGTTGACTACATCGTGACGCAGACCGTCGGGCGGTTGCTGGCGGGCAAGACGCCGAAGCAGGCGGCGACGCTGCGGATCGTCGACCCGGCCTGTGGCTCAGGCTCGTTTCTGCTCGGCGCGTATCGGCTGCTGCTGGCATGGCACCTTGACTGGTACGTGGCAGATGGCGCAATACGGCATAAGAAGGAGCTGTACCGTGCCGCGGACGGCGAGTGGCGGCTGACCACCGCCGAACGGCGGCGGATTTTGCTCAACAACCTGTACGGTGTGGACATCGACGCGCAGGCGGTGGAGGTGACCCGGCTGAGCCTGTGCCTCAAGATGCTGGAGGGCGAGACTGAGCAGAGCCTGGGGCAACTCAGCTTCCTCAAGGAGCGGGCGCTGCCAGACCTGGATGGCAATATCAAGTGCGGCAACGCGCTGATCGGGCCGGATGTCTACGCCGGCGCGCAGCTCAGCTTTCTGGACGAAGAGACGCAGTACCGCATCAACGCCTTCGATTGGCACGCCGAGTTCGCGCCGATCTTCGCCGCCGGCGGCTTCGACGCGGTGATCGGCAACCCGCCATACATTCGTATTCAGACGATGAAAGAGTGGGCACCCGTCGAAGTTGAGGAGTACAAACGGCGCTACCGCTCGGCCAGCCAGGGCAATTACGATATCTACGTCGTCTTCGTCGAGCGCGGCTTGCAACTGCTCAACCCGAATGGTCGATTAGGATACATTCTGCCGCATAAATTCTTCAACGCGCAATACGGCGCGCCGCTGCGCGGTCTGATCGCCGAGGGCAAACACCTCGCCGAAGTGGTTCACTTCGGCGATCAACAGGTGTTCAAAGGCGCGACGACCTACACGTGCCTGCTGTTTTTGAGTAAAGAGGAGCATGGAAGCTTTGACTTTCTTCAAGTTGATAATATTTTGAGGTGGGCTAATAATAGGGAGGCGAGAAGTAGCCACATATCTCACAACAAGATATTATCAACACCTTGGAATATCAATTTGGATTCGGACGAAGTGGTTTTTCAAAAGATCAAGGGCAACAATCCCACGCTAGATAAATTATCATCCATGTTTGTAGGACTTCAAACTAGTGCTGATACGGTTTTCCTATTCAAAGATTCATCGATATCATCAGAAATTCTAACAAAAGTTTACTCAAAAGAGTCTAAAAAGTTCGTTGAAATCGAGACCTCTTTATTGATGCCTGTCATTCGAAGCGGAAGTATTGGGAGATATCATGCAAATGCAACTGCTCTGGTTCTTTTCCCATACCAAAATGATAACGACAGAATTATATTAATACCACAAAACGAAATGCAAACCAAATTTCCGAATGCCTGAAATTATCTTTCTAGCCATTTTCAATTACTTTCCAGTAGAGAGCATGGAAAATTTACGGTTAATTGGCACCAGTTATATCCAAAGAATTTAAGCTTCTGGAATCAAAAGAAAATAATGATACCTTACATGGTGACAAAATTAGCAGCTTATTATGATGTTGACAGCAATTATTTCGTAAATGTAAGAGGGCGTCTAATAACCAAACGTGTTTGGACTGCCATCCAGTCGGTTGAGCAACATGCGTATTGATACAAGAGAGACCATTCCTTCTGATGTATCGTAGCGTTGCGCATAATCTTTACTCAAACGTCGATTGCGACACAACCATGCAAACGTGCGCTCAACACGCCAGCGA